>JAQYOU010000025.1 GCA_028727105.1 bacterium | reverse complement strand
AGCAGGATATGACAGAAATGATGGTTGGTCGCTCCGTGAAATTGGATATTGAAAGAAAAGAACCGGTAAATGTGAAGCCTAGAATTGTGGTGGAAGGGCTTAATGTCGTTGACAAGGATGGCGTTCGCAAGCTTAAGGACGTCAGCTTTACAGCAAATAGTGGAGAGGTGCTTGGTATAGCAGGTATTTCCGGATGCGGTCAGAAGGAATTGCTTGAGTCTATAGCCGGATTACAGAAAATCGAATCCGGCAATATAAGTTATTCAGATGATGCGGCTGCTCCTGTCAGTCTGGTAGGCAAAGACCCAAGAGAAATCAATGAGATGGGTGTTTCTCTTTTCTTTGTACCGGAGGATCGTCTGGGAATGGGGCTTGTCGGAAATATGGATCTGACAGATAACATGATGCTCCGCTCCTTCCGTGACGGACGCTCGCCCTTTGCAAACCGGAAGTCTCCAAAGGAGCTGGCAGAACGTGTCGTAGAGGATCTGGAGGTTGTGACCCCGGGAATCAGCACACCGGTGCGCAGACTTTCCGGCGGAAATGTGCAGAAGGTACTGGTGGGCCGTGAGATCGCATCTGCACCGACGGTGCTTTTGACGGCATATGCGGTGCGTGGCCTGGATATTAATTCCTCTTACACCATCTATGAGCTTTTGAACGAGCAGAAGAAAAAAGGCGTGGCGGTCATCTTTGTCGGAGAGGACTTAGACGTTATGGTTGAGCTGTGTGACCGGATCATGGTGCTGTGCGGCGGAGAGGTCAGCGGCATCGTAGACGCCAGAAAGACAGATAAAAATGAGGTCGGAATGATGATGACCAGAGTAGGAGGCGGCGAACAGCATGAGTAATGCGATGACAAAAGAGAAAAAAAGAGAACCGCGTTTTCATATCGTAAAAAGAGAACCGCTGGTCTGGTATAAAGCGATGGGTATAAGAGTGCTTGCGATTCTGATCGCTCTGGTTGTCTGCGGGATCATTACAACGATCACTACGGGAATTAATCCTATTAGCGTGTATGAATCTATGATCGCCGGTGCCTTTGGAAGTACAAGAAAAATGTGGATCACCTTTCAGAATACATCCATTTTACTGCTGATTGCCCTGGCACTGACACCGGCATTTAAGATGAAATTCTGGAATATCGGCGGCGAGGGACAGGTGCTGATCGGAGGTCTGGCATCTGCAGTGTGCATGATCCGTCTGGAGGGCAAGGTGCCGAGTGTAGTGATGATCCTCTGTATGATCGTTTGCAGTATCGGTGCAGGTATGGTCTGGGGTTTGATCCCGGCCCTGTTCAAGGCGAAATGGAATACCAATGAGACCCTTTCCACGCTGATGATGAACTACATCGCCACACAGTTGGTTGCTTTCTTCGTCATTTTAGAGGAGGTTCCCAAGGGCTCCGGAAAGATCGGTATCATCAACCAGAATTCCAACAGCGGATGGCTGCCGCAGCTGTTCGGTTCCAAATATCTGTTAGCGATCGTTGTAGCAGTGATCATTACCTTGTTTATGGCGATCTATTTAAGATATAGCAAGCATGGTTATGAGATCAATGTAGTAGGAGAGAGTGAGAACACAGCCCGTTATGTAGGTATCAAGGTGGAGAAGGTCATTATCCGTACCATGATGCTTTCCGGTGCGATCTGTGGTCTGGCAGGATTGCTCCTTGTGGGTGGTATCAACCACACGATCACCACCACCATCGCGGGCGGCGAGGGATTTACCGCGGTAATGGTATCCTGGATGTCCAAATTCAATCCCTTCACCATGATCCTTTCAAGTATGCTGATCGTATTCATGGAGCGGGGAGCTGGAGAGATCTCAACGAATTTTGGACTGAACCATTCCTATTCGGATATTCTGACAGGTATCATCCTGTTTTTCATCATCGGCTGTGAGTTCTTTATCAGCTATCAGCTGCAGCGAAGCAAAAAAACAGAAAAGGAGGTGGCATGATCATGTGGAGTTTTTTACTTGCCTTTATTCCAAGAGCGGTCGTACAGGGCATTCCCCTGTTGTATGGCTGTACCGGAGAGATCATCACGGAAAAATCCGGTAATCTGAACCTGGGAATCCCAGGCGTCATGTATGTGGGTGCCATCAGTGGCGTCATCGGCTCCTTTGTATACGAGAATTCGGGAGCTGCCATGAACCCGTTTCTGGCGATCGCGATCCCGATGTTCTGCTGTCTGCTGGGTTCTTTGTTGATGGGACTGTTGTACTGCTTTTTGACAGTCACGCTTCGTGCAAACCAGAACGTGACCGGTCTTGCCATGACCACCTTCGGTGTGGGCTTCGGAAACTTCTTCGGCGGCTCCCTGATCAAGCTGGTGGACAGTGATGTGCCTTCCATCGCCCTCAGTGCGACCAGCAGCTACTTCAGCAAGTCGCTGCCCTTTGCGGGAAAGCTGGGATGGTTCGGAAAGCTGTTCTTATCTTATGGATTTTTAGCATATTTAGGCGTGGCCATTGCGCTGGCAGCTTCTTACTTCTTAAATCGCACACGCAAAGGTCTGCACCTGCGCGCTGTGGGAGAGAACCCGAATACGGCGGATGCTGCCGGAATCAATGTGTCAAAATACAAATACGCAGCCACCTGCGTGGGCTGTATGATCGCCGGTCTCGGCGGGCTGTATTACGTGATGGATTATGCCTGCGGCGTATGGTCAAACAATGCGTTCGGAGACAGAGGCTGGCTGGCCATCGCACTGGTCATCTTTACGATCTGGCGTCCGAATGTCAGCGTACTGGCATCCTTCCTGTTCGGCGGACTCTACATCCTGTATCTCTACATTCCCACCGGAATGGAGCACATGGAGTACCAGGAGCTTTACAAGATGATCCCGTACGTGGTAACCCTGGTCGTACTGGTGGTGACCAGTATGCGAAGCAAGCGCGAGAATCAGCCGCCTGCAAGCCTTGGACTCCCCTACTTTAGAGAAGAGCGGTAGGGACGTTCTTTTTGCCACGGCCATCGCCCATTGCCATGAGGAGCGCCCTTTGTCATGAAGAGCGCCCTTTGTCACGGGTAATATGACAAGAAAAACGAGCTGTATCTACCCAGCGACTTTGCACGACAGGTGCGAAGCGGTAGATACAGCTCGTTTTTGTGTATGAATTATTTTCCTTCGTATGTAATGATGGATTCCACATTATAGTTACTGAGCTTCTCGCGTCCGTTTAAGCCTGCCAGCTCCATGAGGAAAATGATCTTCACCACTTCGCCGCCCAGCTGTTCCACCAGCTTTGCGGCAGCTTCGATGGTACCGCCGGTGGCGATCAGGTCATCCACCAAAATGACCTTCTGTCCGGGTTTGATGGAGTCTGTGTGCATCTCGATCTCCGCCGTGCCGTATTCCAGCTCATAGGAAGCAGAAACGGTCTCGCGGGGCAGCTTTCCTTTTTTGCGTACCAGTGCGAAGGGCTTCTTCAGCGCATAGGCAAGGGGTGCACCGAAGATAAAGCCTCTGGATTCTGCGCCTGCGATCACATCGCAGGGAGTATCCCCGATCAGCTCCAGCAGCGAATCGATCGCCAGCTGGAATCCTTCCGCGTCCTGTAAGATACCCGTGATATCCCGGAACATGATGCCGGGCTCCGGAAAATCGGGTATGGTGATGACATAGTCTTCTAATTTTTTCATGGAAATCGTCCTTTCTGGGTTTTATTAGCAAATCAAAAAAGAAACGAGTAGCCCGCTTAAGTAATACTACTGTACGGTCGAAAAACCCATTTCTTAGTTTGAATATATTACAAACTACGTGTATTGTCAAGAATTAGAAAGATGATGTTTTACATTGACATACAGGGAAAAATCCATCAGAATAATCTTAAATTCACAGGAACATATGTTGGGAGAAGTATCAATGGTTTATAAAGCAACGCAAAAACAAAACGCAGCCGTTTTATTTCAGAACTGGCCAGAGTCAATGATCTGGTCATGTATGCAAGGTAGCATGGGTGAACTGTATGCAGATGATCCGCAGCATCCGAAGTCTGCAATGGTCTGGCTGGGGGACTTCTGCCTCTTTGCGGGTGAGCCGAGTCAGGAGCTTGCCCGATTTCAACTGGCACATCCGAAGCGGCCGTTTATGATCATGATCCCGCAGACAGAAGAATGGGGAAAAATGATCGAATACTGCTATGGAGAACGGGCAAAAAAGGTGACACGCTATGCGACGAAAAAGGAGCGGGGCGTCTTTGATCGCGCGGCGCTGCAGCGTATGGTGGATCGTCTGTCGCCGGAATACGACATGCGAATGATCGACCGGGAGCTATTTGCCCTGTGTAGTCAGGTCCCCTTTAGCGAGGACTTTGTGGCGCAGTTTGCAGATTATGAAATGTATCAAAAAAACGGCCTGGGCGTACTGATCTTTCATGAGGGTGAGCCGGTGGCGGGCGCTTCCTCCTATTCTGCGTTTGAGGGTGGCATCGAGATCGAGATCGACACAAAGGCGGGGTATCGCAGGAGGGGACTAGCCACTGCTTGCGGGGCAAAGCTGATCCTGGAGTGTCTGGAACGTGGCTGGTATCCCAGTTGGGATGCCCAGAATCCCTGGTCGCTGGCGCTGGCGGAAAAGCTGGGCTATCACTTTGACCGGGAGTACACGGCGTATGAGATCTATCCGTATTGATCTTTTCTATTTAGGAAATAGAAAAATGTGTAAAAACGAAAAGAAAATGCGGGAAAAATGTGTAAAAAGAGAATTGAAATAAAGTAAAAATGTGTGAAAAGTGATTGCTAATTATTGAAAAAAGTGGCATACTCTCTATATGGAGGTGATTTCATATATGGAGAGAAATGCCTTTTTTCATATGCTGCAATGGAAAAAAGATGCGGATCGCAAGCCGCTCATATTAAAAGGAGCCAGACAGGTTGGAAAAACGTGGCTGATGCAGGAATTCGGGCGCAGATATTATAAAAATTATGTATATTTCAACTTTGATGAGTCAGAGGATCTCAAATCTCTTTTTGAGACAAATAAAGATCCTCATCGGATCGTGGAACTGTTATCAATGATCGCGGGCACAAAGATCGAGCCGACCGAAACGCTGATCATTTTCGATGAAGTGCAGGAATGCCCGGAGGCATTAAATACATTAAAATATTTTAAGGAGAAGGCGAACGAGTATCACGTAGTGGCTGCCGGAAGTCTGTTGGGAACACTGCTTGCCCAGCCGAAGTCATATCCCGTAGGCATGGTGAACCTTTTGGAAATCTCACCGCTGACGTTTGACGAATTTCTTGCGGCTACAGATGAGATGCTTTCGAACTATTACCGTTCCATTGAGAAGGGACAGCAGATCGAAAAGATATTTCATAACCGATTACTGGATGCATACCGCTATTATATGATCATTGGAGGAATGCCGGAATGTGTAAACTCCTGGATCAGGGAAAAAGATCCCCAAAAGATCCTTCAGATCCAAAAGGATCTGATCACTATTTATGAAAATGATTTTTCAAAGCATAATGGCAAAGTAAACAGCGGACGTATTTTGATGGTTTTTCGAAGTATTCCGTCTCAGTTGGCAAAAGAGAATGAAAAATTCATGTATGGTGCAGTTCGTGAAGGAGGAAGAGCGCGTGATTTTGAGGAAGCAATCGAATGGCTGGTTTCCGCCGGAATGCTGAATCGTGTATATAATGTTTCAAAACCGGAGCACCCGCTGGCAGCCTATGACCGCTTGGATTGCTTCAAGCTGTATCTGTTTGATACGGGACTTTTGAAATGCATGGCAGGAGTGGACAACAGCGCGATCCTTTTGAAATCTGATTTTCAGTTTAAAGGACCCCTGGCGGAAAATTTTGTGCTTCAGCAGTTAAAGACCTGTTGCGAGATTGCACCGCGCTATTATGCAAGCCGCAATGGAGAAATCGACTTTGTGGTACAAAAAGGAATGGAGATCATACCGGTGGAAGTGAAGGGTGGAGAAGACAAAAGTGCACCATCTTTCAAACGATATATTGAAGAAAAACAGCCGGTGAGTGCTGTCCGTCTTTCACAGCGGGAATATTTGAAAAACGGAGCGATTACAAATATACCGTTGTATTTAGCCGGAAAAATGGATGTGTTGACAGAGTAGAAAAATATATTTATGTTAAAGGAAGAGGAGACAGAAGTGAAAAATTCGGTCTCCATTTCCTTTTTATTTGGGAATATTTTTACTTGATTCCTAACATGTTAGAGACTATAATAGCTTGCGGATAATGAATTTGATTATAGGGAGGGTGGTGGAGAAGTGTTATGAAATACGGTATTTTCGGCAAATATGATACAAAAGTGAGAGGGAGGATGTTTGACTCTGCGCAGCTGCGGCAGCTGATCTATCCCCTCATCATAGAGCAGGTGCTGGCCATTACGGTTGGTATGGTGGATACGGTCATGATCTCCTATGCCGGGGAGGCGGCCATGTCAGGTGTCTCTCTGGTGGATATGATCAACAATCTGCTGATCAGCGTTTTTGCAGCCATTGCGACGGGCGGTGCGGTGGTGATCTCCCAGTATCTGGGCAGCGGGGACAAAGGCAGGGCATCACAGGCTGCTTCCCAGCTCATTACGGTTGCAACGGTGATTGCCGCCGGTTTTATGGCGTTGTCAATTGCAGGAAACCGGCCGATCCTGAGTCTTTTGTTCGGCTCCATCGAAGCGGACGTGATGGAAAGTGCCAGTATTTATTTCCTGATCTCGGCGTGGTCTTATCCGTTTCTGGCTGTTTTTAATGCCTGTGCAGCGATCTATCGGTCTATGGGAAATTCAAAGATCTCCATGGAGATCTCAGCCGGTATGAATATTTTTAATGCCATCGGAAATGCTATTTTGATCTTTGGCTTTTCCATGGGAGCAGCGGGAGCGGCACTCTCTACCTTTGCGGCAAGAGTATTGGGCGCGGTGGTGATCCTGGTTTTGACTACAGGAGCAGGAAATGAAGTGCGTGTGAAGTATCGGGATCTGCTGCGTTGGGAAAAAGAGATGGTGCGCAGGATCCTTCATATCGCGATACCAAGCGGTGTGGAGAATGGGCTTTTTCAGTTGGGAAGAGTGCTTGTTGTGAGCATTATCGCCCTGTTCGGTACGGCGCAGATCGCGGCAAATGCAGTGGCAAACACCCTGGATTCCATGGGCTGCATTGCAGGTCAGGCCATGAATCTTGCTATGATCACTGTCGTGGGGCAGTGCATGGGAGCAGGAGACAGAGAACAGGCGATCCATTATACGAAGAAATTATGGAAGCTTACATACATGATCACGATCGTCATTAATGTGTTCATTTTGACGGGGCTTCCATTCATATTAAAATGCTTTTCATTGTCGCAGGAAGCCTACAGATATGCATATATCTTAGTTATGATCCATGATGGAATGGCAATGTTTTTGTGGCCCACAGCCTTTACGATGCCAAATGCGCTGCGCGCGGCCGGCGACGTGAAGTTTTGCATGTTTATTTCCATATTTTCAATGGTTGTCTTTCGCATCGTTTTCAGCGTGATCCTTGGCATTGGCCTTGGCTGGGGCGCCATCGGCGTGTGGGTAGCAATGGTGTTCGACTGGATCTTCCGGGCAGCGTTGTTTGTCTTCCGGTTTGTACAGGGAAAATGGCTGGAATACAAGGTGATCTGACGATCTGTATCGATCGGCAGATCAGAAGATCCGGAAATGGAAAGACATTGTAAAAAAGCAGGGCAGTTGTAATAGATGGAAGAATATATACACAGGAGGAAGAAAATGGAACACAAGAATCCTATCAGTACCAACGGACTGACAGAGCACAAATTTATTACGATCGGCGAGATCATGCTTCGCCTGACACCGCCAAACTACGAAAAGATCCGTATGACGCATTCCTTTGAGGCAAGCTACGGCGGGGCGGAGGCGAACATTGCGCTGGCGCTTGCAAATCTCGGCGTGGATTCCACGTTTTTTACGGTGGTACCCAATAACAGCCTTGGAAAAAGTGCGGTGCGTATGCTGCGCTCCTATGACGTGCACTGCACACCGGTGATCCTGTCCACGCCCGAGGAGACTCCCACCCACAGGCTGGGAAGCTATTATCTGGAAACCGGCTTCGGGATCAGACCCAGCAAGGTTATTTACGACAGAAAACACAGCGCCATCACAGAGTATGATTTCTCAAAGGTGGATCTGAAAGCACTGCTTTCGGAATTTACCTGGCTGCATCTGAGCGGGATCACCCCGGCGCTTGCGCCAAACTGCAGAAAACTGATCATGGATGCGCTTGTGACTGCAAAGGAGCTGGGGATCACGGTGAGCTTTGACGGCAATTTCCGAAGTACCTTGTGGACCTGGGAGGAGGCACGGGACTTCTGTACGCAGTGTCTGCCCTATATCGATGTGCTCATTGGCATTGAACCCTATCACCTGTACAAGGATCCGAAGGATCCGTCGCTGGGCGATGTGAAGGATGGCATTCCGCTTCACCTGAGCTTAGAGCAGCAGGAAGAGGTATTCACGGCATTTGCACAGCAGTATCCGAATCTGAAATGTATGGCACGTCATGTCCGCTATGCCCATAGCGGAAGCGAAAACAGTCTGAAGGCGTTCTTGTGGTATGAGGGAAAAACCTATGAAAGTAAGCTGTTTACCTTCAATATTTTAGACCGGGTAGGTGGCGGTGACGCCTTTGCGTCAGGTCTGATCTATGCCATGATGCATGACTATGAGCCCATGGACATGGTCAATTTTGCCGTGGCCAGCAGCGCCATCAAGCACACGATCAGAGGTGATGCGAATATTACTGATGATGTGGAATCCATCCGAAATCTGATGAATATGAATTACGATATCAAGCGGTGACCGTCTGGTCGCCGCTTGTTTTAGGGTGAATATGGGAGATTTCGTATCCCATACGACAGAGATGATCCGCTAGGATCGTTTCAGATACACAAAAAAGGTGTTGCGCCCATCAGCGCTCTCCGCCCGGATCCTTCCGTGATGCTTTTTCACGATGCTTTCAGCGATCGACAGCCCGAGACCATAGCTGCCGGAGCGTGTCCGACTCTGATCCATCCGGTAAAAGCGCTGAAAGATCCGTTTCAGGTCTGCGGAGGAGAGCGTTTCTCCCAGGCTTGTCACGGAAAGCAGACAGTGGCGGCGATGCGTTTCCAGCTTGACGATCACCTCTGAGCCGTCGTTGCTGTATTTGAGTGCATTGTCTAAAAGAATATCAATGACCTGCTTCAAATGTGCGGGGCTTCCGGTTGTAAACGCGTTTTCCGCGAGGTCACTTTGCAGTGTGCGCCCCTGCTCAAAATACAATGGCTCAAACAGACAGATGGAATGTTCGACCAGGGTACAAAGGTTTACCTGTGCCATCGCAAGCTGCAGAGAGCCGCTATCCGCCCGTGACAGATCCAGCAAACCCTCCGCCAGCGTCCGCATCTTCTGCGCCATGGTCAGTATATGTTCCGAAAACTGTGTTTTTGCATCGACATCGTATGCGGGGGACTGAAGCAGCTCCGCGTTTGTCAAAATGACGGTCAGGGGTGTTTTCAGTTCGTGGGAGGCATCGGCAACAAATTGTTTTTGCTCCTCCCATGCCTGCTCCACAGGTCTGACTGCCCAGCGGGCAAACAGGATGCTGATGAGAAAAAAGAGTAAAAAACCGGCGATCCCGATGAACAGACAGTTTCGGATGAGCGAGGCGCGCATGCTCTGTTCGCCGGAAATATCAGCGAAGACCAGACAGCTGCCCTGTGGAGTGTCCATGCGAAGGAAACGGACATTCTGGGCCGGGATCGTACCAAAGCTTTCCTTGAATGCTTTGGGGGAATCGGATCGCAGCCGGGCAGGGGCCTCTGTTTTTGTTTGAAGGGCGGTCTGTATCAGTTCTTCCAAAATATCGGGATCCGATATCGGAAAATGAGAATCCTCGGTTCTCACCACTGTTTGATCCATATCCATCCGAAGCAGGAGATAGGGCTGGTGAAGCCGGGGCTGCCTGCCGGCGCGTTTTTCATCCAGCGGTTCGGCGGCCAGCTCGTGCAGGTCCTGCATGCTGCTTCGCTCCAGATTCTGTCCGGTCAGATGGACAACGGCGCACAGGATCGTCACCAGAATAACAGTGATGATCGTCATATTCATACAGATAAACTTTCGTCTGAGTTTCTTGATCAAGGTGTTGTCACCTCCAAATGATATCCAAGCCTGCGGATCGCTACGATTGCCACGTCAGAGCCGAGGGCAGCCAGCTTTTTCCGCAGAAATCCAACATACACTTCTACATGATTTTCCACTGCATTTGAATCATAGCCCCATACGTGGGCGAGAATGGTTTCCTATGAGAGATTGCGCGCTGGATTTCGAAAGAGAAGGCGGATGATCTCGAATTCTTTTGCGGACAGCCGGATATTCTCTTTTCCGCAGATCAGTGTTCCGGAGGAAAGGTCCAGGGTGGTATTTCCAAAGGTGAGTTCATCCACCTGGGAGCCCTGCCTGCGGAGCAGCGCGTTGACGCACGCCAAAAGCTCCCGCGAATCGAAGGGTTTGGCGAGATAATAGTCAGCGCCGGCATCCAGACCTTCAATGCGGTCTTCCAATCCGGATCTGGCGGTGAGCATGAGGATCGGTGTGCCGCATTTTGCCGCGCGCAGTCGTTTTGCTACCTGAAAACCATCCAGCTCCGGCAGCATGACATCCAGGATCACCAGATCATAAATGCCAAGGCCTGCATACTCCAGGCCGCTTTTTCCGTCATAGACCACGTCTGTCTCATACCCCTTTGCTTCAAGCAGTGTCTTCAAAGATTCTGCAAGAAGTGTTTCGTCTTCTACGATTAATATTTTCATAAACGTTTCCGCCTCATTTCCTATTCCGCTGTTTGTCATTCAGGCAAGTCGGATCAGCTGCCTGTGTTCATGCTATGCGTTCATTATATCTGAG
The DNA here is from genome assembly GCA_028727105.1 of bacterium. Lineage (GTDB taxonomy): Bacteria > Bacillota > Clostridia > Lachnospirales > Lachnospiraceae > W0P33-017. Next base: position 17,820 of record JAQYOU010000025.1, on the reverse strand, counting down.
ATTTTTTTGGATGGCAATGCCGCATGGGACAGAATGTCCCGCCGATTCTGTGATGTTTTTGTGAATTCGTTTTGCGAGGCGCTTTTTTTCAGCGTCATTTCAGCAAGCACGCTTACAATCGGTCTCAGGTCGGGCGTGGGTGAAAAAAACAGACAAAGGCATTGCTCGATAAATGTTTGCATCGTATCTGTGAGGGTACTGAACAGATACCTGTGAAGGTATGGAACAGATAAATGAAAAACGGAAAGGATGTGATAAGAAATGAATGGGATGAACGAGACCGCATATCGCCATGAGTGGAAACACATCATAGGTGCTTCGGATCTGATCACCATCCGGCAGCGGCTTCGTGCTGTGGCAAAAGTGGATGCCAATGCGGTGGATGGAAAATACCTGATCCGCAGTCTGTATTTTGACAATTTATCGGATCAGGCGCTGAGGGAAAAACTGGATGGCGTGAACCACCGGGAGAAATTCCGCATCCGCTATTATAACGGAGATATCTCTGAAATTCATTTGGAGAAAAAGGGTAAATATAATGGTCTGGGAACGAAAGACCGCGCGGTGCTGCGTGCACAGGAGGCACAGCGCATTGTGGATGGCGATCTGGAGTGGATGCTCTGCTCTGACAGACCACTCGTGCAGGAGCTGTATGTAAAGATGAAAAACCGGGGGCTAAAGCCCAAAACCATCGTGGATTATACGAGAGAACCGTTCGTGTACGCGCCGGGAAATGTGCGTGTGACGCTTGATTACAATATCCGCACCGGGTTACAGTGCACAGATTTCCTGAATCCTGACTGTGTGACGATCCCTGCAGGAGATACTGTGACGATCCTGGAAGTGAAATGGGATGAATTTCTGCCGGCTGTGATCCGGGATACCATACAGCTTGGAAGCAGGCAGACGGCATCGTTTTCAAAATATGCAGCATGCAGGGTCTACGGATAGCGTCAGGCAAACATAAAAATGGAGTCTCAGAGCTCGGAAAAACAGGGCTTGGAGATACCAGAAATCTATAAAAAAGGAGACATGAAATCATGACATTTAATGACATTTTTAAATCAAGCTTTTTGGAAAATGTGACCAGTGTGAGTGTTCTGGATATGACGCTGACGCTTTTGCTGGCGTTTGCTCTGGGATTATTTATCTATTTTGTTTACAAGAAGACATTTTCGGGCGTAATGTATTCGTCGAGCTTCGGCGTGACACTCATCGCCCTGACCATGATCACGGCCCTGGTGATCCTCGCGGTGACCAGTAACGTGGTGTTATCACTCGGTATGGTGGGTGCACTGTCCATCGTTCGTTTCCGGACAGCCATCAAGGAGCCGCTTGATATAGCGTTTTTGTTCTGGTCCATCGCGGTGGGTATCGTGCTGGCAGCAGGTCTGATCCCTCTGGCAGTATTTGGCAGTGCAGTGATCGGAATCGTACTCATTGTATTTGTCAACAAAAAATCTTACACAAATCCTTATATCGTTGTACTTCAGTGCGAAGACCACGACAGCGAGGTTCATGCGAAGGAGTATCTGGATCAGCACGCGAAGCGGTGTGTTGTCAAGAGCAAGTCTGCACAGAAAGGGCTGATCGAACTGAATCTGGAAATCCGGTTAAAAGAGGACAATACCGATTTTATCAACGAACTGGCGGATATGCCGAAGGTGCATAGTGCAGTCCTGGTTAGCTACAACGGAGACTATATGGGTTAGTGGAAATGCAAAAATATCATAAAAAGCAATGATAGAAAAATTTTGCAGCGAAACTGTGAAGTGAACAGACGGTTTCGTAAAGGAGGAATATATGTCAACCCATAAATATATAGACAGGATTTGTGTGATCGCTCTGGTGATTGCCATGGTCGTGACCCTGCTTTTTATGAACGGCGAAGCCTTTGGCATTACGGCACAGGCAACCACCGGCTATGAAAAGCGCCTGTTTGACACCTCAAAGATCCATCAGATCGATATTGAGATGGATGACTGGGAAGGCTTTTTGGAGACCTGCGAAAACGAAGAATACACCACCTGCACGCTGATCATCGACGGTGAGTCCTACAAAAATGTTGGTATCCGTGCGAAGGGCAATACATCACTCAGCAATGTTTCACGGATGGGCAGCGACCGGTACAGCTTAAAGATCGAGTTTGATCATTACAACTCCGCGGAAAGCTATTACGGACTGGATAAGCTGTGCCTGAACAATATCATTCAGGACAATACCTACATGAAGGACTATCTGACCTATCAGCTGATGCGGGAAGCGGGAGTGCCTTCGCCGCTGTGCAGCTATGCGTACGTCACAGTAGGCGAAGAGGACTGGGGACTGTACCTGGCGGTTGAGGATGTGGAGGACGCATTTTTAGGGAGAAATTATGGCTCTGACCATGGCGAACTCTATAAGCCCGACAGCATGAGTATGGGCGGCGGTCGCGGAAACGGTAAGGACTTCAAGATGGAAGATTTTGATCCGGAAGATGTACCGGAGCAACCGCAGATGCCGGATGGAGAGAACCAGCAGGAGATTCCGCAGATGCCAGGCGGGGAGAACCAGCAGGAAGTTTCTCAGATGCCGGATGGCGGGAGCGCGCTGGAAATGCCACAGGATTTTCAGGGGCGTGGTGGCATGAAAAATCATAACTTTGGAGATGCCGGAGCGGATGATGAAGGGAGCAACAGAGGCGGATTTGGAAAGATGAATGACATGGGGCGCGGCAGTTCGGATGTCAAACTACAATATATCGATGACGATCCGGACAGCTACGCAAATATTTTTGACAATGCCAAGACAGATATTTCTAAAGCTGACGAAAAACGTCTGATCCAATCGCTGAAGTCGCTCAGCGCAAACGAGGATATCGAGGATGTGGTCAATGTCGATGAGGTCATCCGTTACTTTGTGGTTCACAACTTTGTGTGCAACGGGGACAGCTACACAGGCTCCATGATCCACAATTATTACTTGTATGAGGAGGATGGCGCGCTTTCCATGATCCCCTGGGATTACAACCTTGCATTTGGAAGCTTTCAGTCACAGAATGCCGCGACAGCGGTCAACGAGCCGATCGATACACCGGTTTCCGGCGGTAACATGGAGGATCGCCCGATGATCGCATGGATCTTTGCAGATGAGGAGTACACCCAATTGTATCATCAGTATTTTCACGAGTTTCTGGAACTGGCAGATATCCCGGAGATGATACGGACAACGGAAGCGCTCATTGCACCGTATGTAGAGAAGGACCCGACAAAGTTCTGTACTTATGAGGAGTTTGAAACGAGTGTGGATGCATTGGAGCAGTTTTGTGAGCTGCGGGTGCAGAGCGTGCAGGGACAGCTGGACGGTACGATCCCGTCCACCACAGAGGGACAGTCCGCAGATGATGCAAACCTGATCGATGCGTCCGGCCTTTCCCTTTCCGATATGGGTTCCATGGGAATGGGCGGCGGCAGACAGGGCGGCGAAAGGCCCTCGGTCGAAGAAAAAACTCAATAACATGTAGAGAAGAGAGACTTTATTTTCTATGGAAAACTGCTATACTAATACCAGGCGTGTTTGTATGGCAGTTTTTTGCCGTATTAGAATGAAAGAAGTGACAGGAGAGGAAGCGGATGGAACAATTATTGTATGGTGCAGCTTATTATGATGAATATATGCCCTGTGAGCGTCTGGAAGAGGACGTAAACATGTGGAAAAAAGCAGGTATGAACGTGGTGCGTATCGCAGAATCCACGTGGAGTACCTGTGAGCCGCAGGAGGGGGTATTTGATTTTACGCATGTCACACGTGTATTGGATGCGTGCGAGCAGGCTGGTATTTCGGTGATCATCGGAACGCCTACCTATGCGGTGCCCACATGGCTGGTAAAAAAATATCCGGACGTGCTGGCAGTGACAAAGCAGGGGCGGGCCATGTACGGACACCGCCAGAACATGGACATCACGAACCCGGATTATCTGCGTTACAGTGAGCGTGTGATCCGAAAGCTGCTGGAGGTATCTGCTCACAGAAGCTGTGTGATCGGCTTTCAGCTTGACAATGAGACAAAATATTACGGGACTGCCGGAAAACATGTGCAGGAAGCCTTTGTTCAATATCTCCGACAGAAGTTTGATGATGACCTGGATGCGATGAATGCGCAGTTCGGGCTGGATTACTGGAGCAACCGCATCAATGCGTGGGAGGATTTCCCGGATGTGCGTGGAACGATCAATGGCAGTCTGGGCGCGGAGTTTGAAAAATTTCAGCGAAGCCTTGTGACAAAGTTTCTGGCCTGGCAGGCAGATATCGTGAAGGAATACAAGCGAGAGGATCAGTTCATCACCCACAATCTGGACTTTGAGTGGCGCGGCTATTCCTACGGTGTGCAGCCGGAGGTGGATCACAAAGAGGTGGCAAAGCATCTCACCATCGCAGGCTGCGATATTTATCATAAGACGCAGGATGAACTGACAGGCAGGGAGATCGCGTTCGGTGGAGATCTGATCCGCAGTCTGAAACAGGATAATTATTTCATTCTGGAGACGGAGGCACAGGGATTTCCGGGATGGACGCCGTATCCCGGACAGCTACGCCTGCAGGCGTTTTCGCATCTGGCATCCGGCGCAAACGGGGTGGAATACTGGCATTGGCATTCCATCCATAATTCCTTCGAGACATACTGGAAGGGCGTGCTCAGTCATGACTTTGCAGAGAATGCCGTGTATCGGGAAGCCTGTATGGTCGGACATGAATTTGAGCGTCTGAGCCCGCACCTGATCAACCTGAAAAAGCAGAATCAGGCAGCGATCCTTGTGAGCAACGAGGCGCTGACGGCGCTGAAGTGGTTCGGGATCGAGGCTACTGCCTCTGATAATGGTGAGACGACTTACAATGATGTGGTGCGCCGGATCTACGATGTACTCTATGATCACAACATTGAGTGTGACTTCCTGTTCCCGGATGTGACAGCAGAAGAACTGTCAGCATACCGCATGGTGATCACGCCGGCACTTTATGCAGCTTTCGAGGAGCTTCTCGGTAAATTGCGCGATTATGCAAGTGCAGGAGGCGTGCTTGTGGCTACCTATAAAACAGGATTTGCCAACGAGTATGTGAAAGTATACCACGATCTGCAGCCTCATGGCCTGACGGATGTATTCGGTGTGCACTATCATGAGTTTACATTTCCGAAGCAGGTGGGACTCTGCGGCGGTCTGCCGGCAGGGGAACATTCAGCGATGCCTGCTGAAGCATCGTGCATGGAGACAAGCGAAATACCGGACACCGCAGGAGTATGCCCGCAGGCAGAGATCTTTATGGAACTGCTCGAGGCGGACACTGCAGAGGTGCTGTTGAATTATGCACATGCATACTGGAAGGGTTACGCGGCTGTGACGAGGAATCACTTCGGAGAAGGTATGGGATATTATATCGGTTGTGGCTGTGATGCAAAGACACGCTGGAGTGTGCTGCAGGAAGCACTGCGCGACGCAAAGATCGAGATCCCGCAGGAGCAGTACCCGCTTATCCGGAGAACCGGAACGAATGGCCTCGGAAAGCAGATTACCTATTATCTGAACTATTCTGGGGAAGAAACATCATTTGTCTATGACGGAACAGACGGCACGGAACTGCTCAGCGGCAAAACATGGATATCCGGACAAACGTATGCAATCGGGGCGTGGGATCTGTGTATTGTAGAGGCATAACTGTTCAGAATAGAACGTAGTATCTTGAAAAATAGTATAAAGAGTTATAAAATATAATAGAAAGTATAAAAAACCATAAAAAACTATAAAAAGCTATAAAGAATAATAAAAAGTATAAAGGAATCATTATGATGCAGAATCCATTTACAACAACTTTTAGTAAGGCGCCGGAGAATACTTATATAGCAACACAAAAGACAAATGAAATTTTAGACAATTTCAGCTATGATCATCCATCGGAGTCTGTGTATAAGATTACAGGTGTTAGGGGATCGGGAAAAACAGTTATTCTTGCAAAGATAGAAGAAGAATTACGGAGTGAATGGAATAAAGAAAAGGGATGGATAGTTCTTGATCTGAATCCGGCAAGGGATATGCTCGGTCAGATAGCAGCGATGCTTCATAAAGAAGGGTATGGAAAAGACGATACGAAAAACAGAAGTTTAAACATATCAGCAACCGTTCTTGGAACAGGTGGTGGAGTAGGGTACTCTTCTGAAAAGGAAGATCCTTTTTTTGATATAGGTGTCGAAATTGAGATAATGATTCAACAAGCTCAAGAGAATGGAAAGAAAATACTGATAGGGATAGATGAGGTATCAAAGACATCCGAAATGGTAATGTTTGCTTCTGAATATGGAAGATGGCTCAGAGCAAATTATCCGGTATACCTTGTGTGTACAGGGCTTTATGAAAATATTCAGGAAGTGAGTAATGTAAAAAATCTTACTTTTTTCAGACGTGCGACAACTATTAAGACGGAACCATTAAATGCGGTACGAATGTCTGAGATGTATAGGAATAGGTTGAATATCGCAATCGATGAAGCAAGAGAGATGGCAAAATGTACGAAAGGATATGCATATGCTTTTCAGAAACTAGGAGCCCTATATTTTAAAAAGCAAAGCAATGAGACATTGGAAGATATTATTCCTGAGCTTAAATCAGAGTTGTTTGCTTATTCTTATGAGAAAATCTGGGAAGAGCTGACAGAGGCGGATCGATTTTTGGCAAGTCTGCTAACAGAAAAAAATGAATATAAGAGGGAAGAAGTTCTTAAGCTTATGGGCCAAAAATCCGGTAATTATTCCATGTACAGAGACCGGCTTCTCAAGAGAGGAATTTTGGAAAGCAGACAGGCATATATTTCATTTGCCTTGCCTTTTTTTTCGGATTATATAAAAGAATATTGTTGAAAGAGCGGCATTGACTTGGGCTATTATAAGAGTAAAGAGTCTCTATCGAGAGTAGTAAAAAAACAGGATCGGAAAGCAGGAGTAAATGGAAAATGAAATCGGCAAAGGATTTGAGAAATTTATTGGAGACGATCGATCACAGAGGTTATCCGGCATATAAGGAAACTGCAGGTCTATGGCGTTTTGAAAATTATATATTAAGCATCGATCATGTGCAGGGTGATCCCTTCGCGGCACCTTCCAGGCTGCATGTGGAAGTGCCGGCAAGCGTGCCGTGCATTCCGTCAGAATTGTATGATACGAGAGAAAAGAAAACTGCGCTGGAGGATCATCTGCTGCGCCGTTTTTATGGGAAAGCAGGCAAATATTCCTTTCAGGCAAAGGGTTCCGGAAAGAGCGGTGTGATTGCGGTGATGCGGCCGGGTCAGGAGGTTCTGCCACGCAGCGCGGTGGAACTGACAAAAGGCGGCGGAGTGATCGCCCGCTTTGAGGTTGGCTTTCCGGCAAACGGGCGCACCATCAACGCAAGAGAACTGATCAAGATCTTATATCAGTATCTGCCCCAGTGTGTGGAGCAATCATTTTTGTACCGAAATATAGATGCGGGGGAAGCGCAAGCAGCGGTGAGCCTTGCTGCGGATCAGGCATTTTTGCGCAGACAGATGAAGGAGCAGGGGCTGCTGGCATTTGTGGCGGATGGCGCTGTGCTGCCGCGTGCGTCCGGTGTTTCGGACAAACCGATGAAGCAGGCCGTGCGGTTTCAATCACCTGACTCCCTGCGTGTGACATTGAAGCTGAATGGCGGGCGTACAATTAACGGAATGGGAATACAGCGCGGCATCACTCTTCTGGTTGGCGGCGGTTATCACGGAAAGTCTACGCTGTTAAAAGCGTTAGAGCGCGGTGTCTATGCACATATTGCAGGAGATGGCAGGGAGTATGTGCTGACGGATGCGGACGCGGTGAAGATCCGCGCGGAGGATGGAAGGGGTATCTGGCATACGGATATTTCCATGTTTATCGGAGATCTGCCGAACAAAAAGTCTACGGTCTGCTTTGACAGCGAGGACGCCAGCGGCAGCACATCGCAGGCGGCGAATGTGGTGGAGGCCATCGAGGCGGGAGCCTCTGCACTGCTCATTGATGAAGATACAAGTGCAACGAACTTTATGATCCGGGATGAACTGATGCAGCGTGTGATCGCCCGGGATAAGGAGCCGATCACACCGTACATCGAGCGCGTGCGGGAACTGAAGGAGAACTACGGCATCTCGACGATCCTCGTCGCCGGAAGCTGCGGGGCCTATATTGATGTGGCGGATACGATCATCCAGATGGACAGCTATCTGCCCTGCGATATCACTTCCTATGCGAAGAAGCTGGCTGCCGATTATCCGTCTGTAGCACAGGCGCCGCAGACAAAAGAGCATCCCTGCTTTGACAGACGACCGGTGAAGCACCCGGATGTGTACTACAAGGGACAGATCAAGTGCAAAGTGCAGGGACTGGAGAGTATCTCTGTCAGTAAAGAGACCATCGATCTGCGCTATGTGGAACAGCTAGTGGATAACGGACAGCTTCAGACGCTGGGTCTTGTGATGAAGTATATGGAGGAACGAGGCTTTGACGGGAAGCATACCCTGCAGGAACTGGTGGAGAAATTGTATGCAAGGCTGGAGAAAGATGGATTTGCGGCACTCCTTGAAAAGCGAGGGCAGAGCACGGACCTTCCGGGAAATCTTGCCATGCCACGACGGGAGGAACTGTATGCGTGTGTGAACCGGTACCGGAAGCTGTTGCATTGAAAGAAAGCTTAGAACTTGTATTTTGTGTAAATTGCCCCAGCTCTGAATCTTACACATTTTCGGTTTTGTAAAAAACGCACAAAATACAATTTGAATACTGTCCGCACCCGTGCTAAGATATGTTTGTAGGGGTATTACAACTATACAAATCTATGGGTGGAGGTATTTTACAATGAAAAAACTGATCAACAGCGTAGAAACAGTAGAAGATGAGATGATCCAGGGCTTGATCAAGGCATATCCGCAGTACCTGAAAAAAGTAGACGGATACAATGTCGTTGTCCGTGCGAACAAGAAAGAGGGCAAGGTTGCACTGATCAGTGGTGGCGGAAGCGGCCATGAGCCGGCACATGCAGGATACGTTGGGGAAGGTATGCTGGATGCAGCCGTTGCAGGAGCTGTTTACACTTCACCGGCATCCGATGCGATCTTAGAAGGTATCAAGGCGATCGCTACCGATGCAGGTGTTCTGATGGTCATCAAGAATTATACCGGTGATGTCATGAACTTCGAGATGGCTGCTGAAATGGCTGAGATGGAAGGAATCAAAGTAAAACAGGTCGTTGTCAATGACGATGTGGCAGTAAAGGATAGCTTATATACCGTTGGCCGCCGCGGCGTTGCAGGAACTGTTTTCGTACATAAGATCGCTGGCGCACTGGCAGAGACCGGAGCAAGCCTTGACGAGGTACAGGCAGTTGCACAGAAGGTGATCGACAACGTGCGTACCATGGGCGCAGCAACACTTCCCAGCACCATTCCCGCCAGCGGAAAGCCCGGCTTTGAGCTTGCAGAGGATGAGATGGAGGTTGGTATCGGTATCCACGGTGAGCCCGGAACACACCGCGAGAAGATGATGACCGCAAACGAGATCACAGATCATCTGTTAGACAAGATCTTAGCAGATATTGATTACAGCGGCAGCGAGGTTGCAGTGATGGTCAATGGTTCAGGATCCACTCCTCTGATGGAGCTTTATATCATCAATAACCGTGTGGCAGATGTTCTGGCAGAAAAAGGCATCAAGGTGGTACAGACATTTGTTGGCGAGTACATGACCTCTATTGATATGGCAGGCTTCTCTATTTCTGTTCTGAAGCTGGATGATCAGTTGAAGGAGCTTTTGGCAGCAAAGGCAGATACACCTGCGATCAAAGCATAAAAAATGAAATTACGTATCTGTGCAGGATGATTTCCTGCACAGATGCATGATAAAGGAGTGACTTGCATATGACAGACCAGAATAAAGTGATCGAGATTCTCCTTGGCATGGCGAAGGTGCTGGAGGAAAACAAAGAATTTTTGACAGACCTGGACAATGTGATCGGAGACGGAGACCACGGTATCAATATGGCAAGAGGATTTGCCGAAGTGGAAAAACAGGCAGATGCGCTTGGACAGAAGGACATCGGCAATATCTTAAAAACAGTCGGTATGACACTTGTGTCAAAGGTAGGCGGAAGCTCAGGACCGTTATATGGAACTGCATTTATGAAGGCCGGCATGACGATCGGAGCCAAAAACGAGATGGATATGACAGATTTCCTCAGTGCTCTGGAAACCGGTATTGAAGGCGTAAAAGCGCGCGGAAGGTCTACCACCGGAGAAAAGACCATGCTGGATGCTATGGTTCCTGCACTGGATGCGATGAAGGAACAGCAGGCAGCAGGCGCAGATACAAAGCAGATACTGGAAGCCGGTGTACAGGCAGCAGAAGCCGGCGTGGAAGCAACCAAACCGATGGTGGCAACGAAAGGCCGTGCAAGCTATCTTGGCGAGCGCAGCGTTGGACATCAGGATCCGGGTGCTACATCCTTCACACTCATGCTGAAGGAAATCGCGAAAGCATATTAAAGGAGGAACTATTATGGTAGGGATCGTGATCGTTTCTCACAGTGAAAAGCTTGCAGAGAGCATTGTTGACCTGACCAAAATGATGGCAGATGGTGCCAGTATCGCCGCAGCCGGGGGCCTGGAGGATGGAACCTTTGGAACCAGCTACGAGCGCATCAAAGCAGCCATAGACAGTGTCTATTCAGACGATGGTGTGATCGTTCTCATGGATATGGGAAGCGCTGTTATGACGACAGAGATGGTTCTGGATGAATATGACAGCGAAAAGGTACGCATGGTTGACGCTCCCATTGTGGAGAGCGCAGTTGCAGCATCAGTCAGTGCCATGTGCGGTAGTGATCTGTTAACGATCCTTGAAGAGATCGAGGATACAAAGCAGACACCGAAGTTTTAAGGTTGAAAAGAGGGGAGCTGTGTCATAGGGCATAGCTCCTTTTTACTGCCATGCATCCGTAAAAAGCTGCTGGTGGCAGGTTCTGTAGGAGTGCCAACACAATGGAAGACACATGAAATGTGTATGATGCACAAAAACACGAAGGCAAAATGTATCATTTTGTCGAAAATGCAAAAGGGGGGTTGTAATTTTTCTGTTCAGAAGTTACAATAGATTTATGGGAAAACACATATGGTAGCCGAGAGAATAGAGCAGGGCGTGACGAATAGCAGAAATGTTATTGATTCGTTTCGTTCTTTTTTTTTCGGATAATACGGAATGAAATGGGACTGCCTGTCGTATATTTTAAGGGGGACATGATGAAACAACAGCTTTACGATGCACTGTCAGACAATCCGATCATTATGGCGATCAAGGACGAAAAAGGCTTAAAGGCCTGCCTGAAGACACATGATGAGAACGTGGTATTCGTGCTTTATGGTGAGGTAGCAACGATCGCAGATATTACAGAGCAGCTGAAGGCTGCAGGGAAACAGGTCGTGGTACATATGGATCTGATCTCCGGATTAAGCGCAAGAGAAGAGGCGGTGGATTTTATTGCAAGGTATACGAAGGCAGATGGCATTATTTCTACCAGGTATGAGCAGATCAGGCGCGGCAAACAATTGAATCTGAGTACGATCTACCGGATCTTTGTGATCGATTCCAAGGCATTATCAAATCTGAATCGTCACATCGGTGATTACGCAGATGTTGTTGAGATCTTGCCGGGATTGATGCCGAAGATCATCAGGCGTATGAAAAAAGAACTGGGAGTGCCCATTATTGCCGGCGGACTGATCGCGGATAAGGAGGATGTGATCCAGGCGCTGGATGCCGGAGCGATTGCGATATCAACAACAAACGAGGATGTGTGGAATATGTAACTATTCAGAGCCAAGGCAATCTACACATCATATAGGCGTCATGCTTGCATGAACGGCTGTATGTGTGGAGATTTCTTTGGCGAGAAGCCACATCGAGATGAAGCTATGCGGAATCGAGATGGGGTCTGAATAGTTACATAAAATGAAGAATGGGGAGGTAGAAGGAATATGTGTTATGCGACAAAACGGAAAATAGCTGATTGCGTGAAACAACTGATGAGAAAAAAAGAGATCCGTAAGATCACGATCCAGGATATCATGGATGCTACAAGCATGAGCCGTCAGAGCTTCTACTATCATTTCAAGGATATTTATGATGTGCTGGAATGGATCGAGCGCAACGATTTCGCGGACCGCATTGTGTGTGAAGAAAATCAGACGCTGGAGGACTGGACACTGCATCTGTTTCATGTATTGGAGGAGGAACGACCGTTCTTTGAACGTGTAGTGAAGGAGATCGAATGGCCGAAGCTGCTTCCGATCATTTCTGCACCCATCGAGGAGCAGATGCGCAGCATACTGATCCGCTATGACCGCGTCGGATGCAGTGAAGCCGACCTGAACTTCTGCGTACGGTTTGTGACAAACGCATACTGTTATATATTGATGGATTACTTGTATCATAAAATTCATAAAACAGACGATCAGCTGCGCGAAGAAGTGCACAGCTTCCTTGCCATGATGGACACCAAACCGATGTTTCATTCTGTTAATGACGGATCGAAATCGCGTCTGGTGGGATAGCGGATTCAGATCATGAAATATGAGCATAAAAAAGGGACTTCATTTCGAAGTCCCTTTTTGAGTGGCTTTTTTAACGCTTTGCGATATCTTTTGTAGCAATGATGTCTACACCTGTGTCTGCTGCATTTGCAACGATCACATCACCGATCTTTATGGGAGCAGCAACGGTTACGTGTTCGATGCTGGCCATGATGTCCATGATCTTTTCCTTCGGGATATCGTGGGCAGTTTTTACAGATACCATCGGAATGGTTCCGCCGGTTACATAAACGGAGCTGGTCACGATACGGGTGGGATGTGTGACTTCTTTTCTGGCGTAATCATCGCCGCGTTTACAGGTATTTCCGGAAACGGATACGACTTCACCGTTTTCCATTTCTACTGTCATCAGGCAGCCCATCGGGCAGCCAATACAGGTCAGATTTCTACTTTCCATGGTTTACGCCTCCTCAATCTTCACAGTAATGTTTTCTAAGCCGTCAAAGCCCTCTAACTGCTCTTTTTTCAGCTTGATCTCCTCCATTTCACCGGGTGCCATGATCTGGCGTTTCCGGTGGATGATACGCTCGTCATTTAAGTAAGCGGAAATGTAGCAGTTTTTGTAAACGGCGCCAACGCGGAAGCGGACAACCTGCTCATCTGCCATGCGGTTGATGTGGATCATCTTCGGAACGGTGTAGCGCACGCCGTCGATGGCTTTGATGGGGATCTCTTTACCCTTCTCACCGAGTGTGCCGCCGGCCTTGACGTATGCAGCTGCGTTTCTTCCTGCAGCGGCAGCTTCCTCGGAAACAAAGTCAACCAGATCGTGCACGTGAAGAACGTTACCACAGGCAAATACGCCCTCTACGCTGGTTTCCAAGCTTTCGTTTACGATAGGTCCGGAAGTAACAGGCTCCATATCCACACCGATACTTCTTGAGATCTCGTTCTCCGGGATCAGACCGCAGGAGAGCAGAAGCGTATCACAGGTATACTCTTCCTCCGTGCCGGGGATGGGCTTGCCCTTTTCGTCAACGGCTGCAAGGGTAATGCCTTCCAGACGCTCTTTGCCTTTGATATCAACAACTGTGTGGCTGAGCTTTAACGGAATGCCAAAGTCATCCAGACACTGCACGATGTTTCTCTTTAAACCGCCGGAGTAGGGCATCAGCTCGGCAACTACCTTCACCTTTGCACCCTCTAAGGTCATACGTCTTGCCATGATCAGGCCGATATCACCGGAGCCGAGGATGACAACCTCTCGTCCGGGCATAAAGCCTTCAATGTTTACCAGACGCTGTGCAGTACCTGCGGAGTAGATACCTGCGGGACGATAGCCGGGGATATTTAATGCACCGCGGGAACGCTCGCGGCAGCCCATTGCAAGGACAATGGACTTTGCCTGAATGTGGAATAATCCGTCCGTGCGGTTCATGGCTGTGATCTCCTTTTCGGGAGTGATGTCCATGACCATGGTATTTAATTTGTATTCGATCTTTAATTCTTCTACCTGATCGATGAAGCGCTGTGCGTATTCGGGTCCGGTCAGCTCCTCCTTAAAGGTGTGGAGACCAAAACCGTTATGAATACACTGGTTTAAAATACCGCCAAGCTGTGTATCGCGTTCCAGGATCAGAATACTGTCTACGCCTTCTTTTTTCGCAGCAGCAGCTGCTGCCAGACCGGCAGGACCGCCGCCAATGATTACGATATCATATGAACTCATAGTTTATGCCTCCTCAATGCTTTTCTTACTGTAGCCGACAACCATATTGGACTTGCCGCCGTTCTTGGTGATCTCAAGCTGGGAGATACCAAGCTCGCGGGAAATGATCTCCATTGTTCTGGGTGAGCAGAAGCCAGCCTGACACCTTCCCATTCCTGCACGTGTTCTGCGCTTGACACCGTCTAAGGATTTTGCGCCCAGCGGACGGTTGATGGCATCCATGATCTCGCCTTCTGTGATCATTTCGCAGCGGCAGATGATATTGCCGTATTCCGGCTTTTCTGCGATGAGCTTTGCATATTCTTCTTCGGAGAGTGTCTTCGGATCAAGCACACCCTTTCTGGTGCCGTTGAAATCCGGATTCTTTTCGGGCTTTAACAGATCTGCCACGATGCCGGCTACCTTTACACCGATAGCGGGAGAACTGGTAAGTCCCGGAGACTCGATACCAGCAGCGTCAACGAAGAATGGTGCATCCTCAAGCTCCTTGATGATGAACTCATGATGATCCTCGTGTGCACGGTTTCCGGAGAAGGAGGTGATGACCTGTCGTACCGGAACGTTTGGAACGGATTTCGTAGCAGCGGAGATGACGTGTGCCAGTCCCTGTGCGGTTGTATTGGTGGCATCCCTGTCATCGTGGTCGTCAGCGGTAGGACCGATCAGCGTATTGCCGTGAACGGTAGGTGTTACCAGAATACCCTTGCCGTATTTGCCGGGCAGCTGGAAGATAGTGTTCTTTACGAGACCGCCGGTAGTCTTGTCCAGAAGACAATATTCGCCGCGTCGGGGCGTGATGTGGATCTTGTTTTCGCTTACCATATTGTGGAAGATATCTGCGTTGACGCCCGCTGCATTGACAACAACCTTTGTCAGGATATCACCGTTATTGGTAGCCAGTAACCAGCCCTTGTCGGTCTTTGTGATCTTTCGGACTGCAGTGTTAAAACGGAATTCTACACCGTTGGTGTATGCATTTTCAGCCATTGCGATGTTCATACCGAAGGGGCATACGATTCCGCCGGTGGGACAGTAGATCGCTGCAATTGCCTCGTCTGAGATGTTCGGCTCCATCTCATGTAATTCCTCTTTTTCGATGATACGACATCCGGGAACTCCGTTCTTTTCTGCATGGGCAAAAAGTGCTTCCAGATTCGGACGATCTTCTTCAGAGAAGCATAAGATCAGTGATCCGTTGCGCTTGAAAGAGAAGTCCAGCTCTTTGGAAAGAGGCTCCATCAGTTCGTTTCCTTTTACATTTAACTCTGCCATCAGAGTGCCGGGTGCACAATCGATGCCTGAGTGTACGATCGCGCTGTTTGCCTTGGATGTTCCTGCGCAAACATCTTCTTCCTTATCTACTACACAGATGTTTAATTTGTAACGGGACAGTTCCCGTGCACTGGCGCTTCCGGTTACGCCTGCGCCAATGATTACTACGTCATACATACTTTTCCCTCCTGAAAAAAAGCCGCGCTTCAGAGATACCGTTTCCGGTATCTCCTAGCACGGCTCTCATCTCTTGCTAGATATTTTGTTTTATAAACCTGAGTTAATTACCAGGGGATGATGTTGAATAAACCAACTGCTAATAAACCACCGATGATCGGTCCAACAACGGGGATCCATCCATAACCGAAGTTTGAAGAGCCTTTGCCCTTGATCGGTAAGATTGCGTGAGCAATACGAGGACCTAAATCTCTTGCAGGGTTGAT
The DNA here is from genome assembly GCA_028727105.1 of bacterium. Taxonomy (GTDB): domain Bacteria; phylum Bacillota; class Clostridia; order Lachnospirales; family Lachnospiraceae; genus W0P33-017. Next base: position 1,788 of record JAQYOU010000025.1, on the reverse strand, counting down.
CGCATATCCGGTAAGACCACCAAGTGACATACCGATGGAAACGATCAGACCAAATACATAAAGGTTTCCAATACCGCCAGCAGCGTCAACATTACCAAAGCCCTTGATCGCAAATACCAGTACGAAGGTACCGATGATCTCGCTGAGCAGGTTTAATCCGGTGTTCGGGACAGAAGGGCCGGTAGAGAATACGCCAAGCTTTGTTCCGGGATCATCCGTTGCATCGAACTGTCCCTTGAACAGAACGTATACGCAGCAGGCACCTAAGAAAGCACCGATAAACTGTGAAACAATGTATCCGGGAACCATACCCCATGCAAGGCTGCCTTCAGCAGCAAGAGCGATGGTAAGCGCGGGATTGAAGTGTGCGCCGGAAGCTGCACCGAAGATACATGCGGGAACCATAACTGCAAGACCCCAGGCAAATGTGATCTGGATAGATCCGGCACCCTTCATACCTGACTTATTCAAAGTCACGTTAGCAACAACGCCATCTCCTAAAAGGATCAACATAAATGTTCCGATTAACTCTGCTATATAAGGTAACATATAAATTTCCTCCTGTCATTATGTTTTTCGTTTGATCCGTATATCTGCGAAAACAATCGCTTAATCTTCCTTTGCCCAGTTGAATGCGTAGGTAACAGCTTTCTTCCAGGTCTTCACCTTCTTTGCAGCCTCATCAGCAGCGATCTCAGGTGTGAATGTACGGTCGATCGCCCAGTTCTTGATGACGTCTTCCTTACTTGCCCAGTAGCCAACTGCCAAACCTGCGAGATAAGCAGCACCCATAGCGGTGGTCTCTACGCAAACCGGACGATCAACAGGAGCCTGGATGATATCTGACTGCATCTGCATTAATAAGTTGTTTGCAGAAGCGCCGCCGTCAACCTTTAAGGAAGCCAGCTCAATGCCGGAATCAGCCTTCATAGCTGCCAGTACGTCGTTAACCTGATAAGCAAGTGACTCTAAGGTTGCACGGATAATGTGATATTTGTTTACGCCACGGGTCAGACCAACGATGGTTCCTCTTGCGTACTGATCCCAGTAAGGAGCACCAAGTCCGGTGAAAGCGGGTACAACGTAGCATCCGTTGGTATCCTTTACCTTGCGTGCCATGTACTCGGAATCGGGAGCGGAATCAACGAATTTCAGCTCGTCGCGCAGCCACTGGATCGCAGCACCTGCAACGAAGATAGATCCCTCTAATGCGTAGTTAACCTTGCCGTCAAGTCCCCATGCGATGGTGGTAACAAGGCCATTGTTAGAGAATACAGGCTTTTCGCCGGTGTTCATCAACATGAAGCAGCCGGTTCCGTATGTATTCTTTGCTTCGCCGGCATTGAAGCAGGTCTGGCCGAACAATGCGGACTGCTGGTCGCCTGCCGCGCCGCCAATGGGGATTTCCCCGCCAAAGAAGGAGGAATCGGACTGGCCATATACACAGCTGGACGGTTTTGCTTCCGGAAGCATACACTTTGGAATATTCAGTTCTGCCAGGATTTCGTCATCCCATTCCAGTGTATTGATGTTAAACAGCATGGTACGGGAAGCATTGGAATAATCGGTTACATGGACCCTGCCTTTGGTCAGCTTCCAGATCAGCCATGTCTCCACGGTGCCGAACAGCAGCTCTCCTGTTTCCGCGCGTTCCCGCACGCCTTCTACGTTATCCAAAATCCATTTTAATTTGGTTCCTGAGAAATATGCGTCAATCACAAGTCCTGTCTTGGCACGGAAGGTGTCAACCAGCCCCTTATCCTTCAGGCTGTCACAGTACTCAGATGT
>JAQYOU010000024.1 GCA_028727105.1 bacterium | reverse complement strand
TAGAAGTAATCCAGATCCTCTGTCTTTTCCGGCCAGCCAAGTGTGGAGAAGGGCCATAATGCAGAAGAAAACCAGGTATCCAGTGTATCCGGATCCTGTGTCATGTGCTTGCAGCCGCACTTCGGGCAGACACCGGGATCTTCTACGGAAACGACCATCTCTCCGCAGTCATCGCAGTACCATGCCGGAATCCGGTGACCCCACCAGAGCTGACGGCTGATACACCAGTCGCGGATATTGTCGGTCCAGTTGAAATAAGTCTTGTCCATACGAGACGGAAGCAGCTTGATCTCGCCGTTTTTCACACCCTCAACGGCGGGTTTGATCATCTCATCCATCTTTACGAACCACTGCTGCTTGATCATGGGTTCTACCGTTGTATGGCAGCGGTCGTGAGTTCCTACGTTATGAGAATGAGGTACCACCTTGACAAGCAGTCCCATCTCTTCCAGATCGGAAACCAATGCTTTCCTGCACTCATAACGATCCATTCCGACATACTTTCCGGCCTTTTCGTTCATGGTCGCATCATCGTTGATCACGATGATCTCCTCTAAATGATGACGTTTTCCAACCTCAAAATCGTTCGGGTCATGGGCCGGTGTGATCTTTACACAGCCGGTTCCGAATTCCTTATCTACATACGCATCGGCGATGACGGGAATCTGTCTTCCTGTTGTCGGAAGCTCCAGCATCTTTCCGATGATATCCTTATAGCGGTCATCCTCCGGATTCACAGCGACTGCTGTATCTCCAAACAATGTCTCCGGTCTTGTGGTAGCGATCTCAACGAAACGGCCTTCCTCGCCCACAACCGGATAGTTGATGTGCCAGAAATATCCGTCCTGCTCCTCATGCTCTACCTCTGCATCGGAAATAGAGGTCTTACATACCGGACACCAGTTGACAATGCGGGATCCCTTGTAGATCCAGCCCTTCTTATATAACTTTGTAAATACTTCCTCTACGGCATTTGAACAGCCCTCATCCATCGTAAAACGCTCGCGCTCCCAGTCTGCGGAAGAACCCAGCTTGCGCAGCTGCTTCACGATACGTCCGCCGTACTCCTCGCGCCAGTCCCAGCACTTTTCCAAAAACTCTTCGCGCGTCAGGTCTGCCTTGTTGATACCCTGTTCCTTCAACGCCTCAATGACCTTTACCTCTGTAGCAATGGAAGCATGATCCGTACCCGGCTGCCACAGCGCATTGTAGCCCTGCATTCTCTTATAACGGATCAGAATATCCTGCATCGTGTTATCCAGCGCATGTCCCATATGCAGCTGTCCGGTGATGTTGGGCGGGGGCATTACGATCGTAAACGGCTTTTTGGAACGGTCTGCTTCGGCATGAAAATAACCGTTCTCCTCCCACTTCTGATACAGACGATCCTCAATTCCTTTCGGATCATAGGTCTTTGCAAGTTCTTTACTCATATCTATATCCTTCTTTCATTTTTTTCCTTTGCCTGAACAGTTCTATGGTAAATGGATTTTTTCTTGTTGTCAAGGGCCGAAATCACATGTATAATTGTATTTAGTAAGCATTTGCATTTTCATCATAAGAAACAGGAGACAAAACTATGGGATTTACAAATTTAAATGAGCTTGACGCGATGCATCTGGATGTTTTGCGCGAGATCGGCAATATCGGATCCGGAAATGCGGCAACATCACTCTCGTCCATGCTAAATACGACTGTTGACATTGAGGTTCCGACCATCAGCCTCATCAATTACGATAACGTATCGCAGTATCTCGGCGGAAAGGATCGGGAGGTTATCGGTCTTGCGCTTGGTCTGGAAGCCGATATCGACGGTGTCATGCTGCACGTGGTCCAGCCCCAGTTTGCATCACGGATCATCAACGCTTTTTATCCGAAGGAGATCAACACACTGGCAGACATTAATGAAATGGATCTGTCGGCCGTAAAGGAGACAAGCAATATCACAACTGCAGCTTACGTGAACTCTCTGGCGGCCCTGACAAACATGTTTATCAATATCACGCCGCCCGTAGATTATTTAGACACTGTGGAAAACGTGTTAAAGCATGCATCCAACCGTTTTGACTCCATCGGAAATCAGGTCATCTACATTGACGAAAACCTGTACATCGGCGGAACAGAGATCAAGAGCAGCATGATCCTCATCCTCCAGATGGAATCATTAAAAAAATTATTTGATAAGCTTGGAATTTCCTATTAGAAAAACGGGAGCTGTCGCTCCCGTTTTTTATGCTTCTGTTTTCTCTTCTTTTTCTGCTTCGAGCTTTTCGGGCTCCGCAGGATCCGCTTCCGTTTTTTCCAGTTCCGCCGGATCATTCTCCGAATAGATACCGTTTGCAAAGGCATAGGCGGCACCGATCAGAAAGTAGATACCCGCGATCATCATAAGCGCACCCACCAGCGCCAGGGGAAGCGACAGGCTGCCATTGCTTCCGCCGGATTCACTGAACATCTGATACATCAGATATACCAGATAGGCACCGGCGATTCCACGCACCATGTACGATGCTCGACGCAGGTTGTAGCTGACCATCAGAAGCTTCGCCAGCTTCCCCTTTGATTTGTCCTGATTTTCGTTATTCATTTATTCGTCCTCTCCGTCTTCCTCATCTGCAACAACCGCAGCCGTCGCACCTGATACTGCTGCCACGATCACAACAACTGCAATGATCACCAGCAGCAAAAGTCCTGCAAAAATTACTAAAATATTCATACGCACATTTTCCTTTCCCTGAAGCCTTAATATACGGTTGCATGAACACTTAAGCCTGCGTCCTGTAAATAGCTTTTGTATTTTTTGATATACGCATCAGGCACATTGACCTTTGCTTTTACGTACGTCTTGGTGAAGGCCTTCTCGACAACAGTGGTCAGCTTCTTAGAATAAATGGTGATCGTTTTTAGCTTCGGACAATTATAGAATGCCGCCCGATTGATCTTGATCAGACTTTTTCCGATGATCAGTGTTGTCAGATTTGGCATATCCCGGAATGCATTCGTACCGATATTCGTCACTTTGTATCTAACGCCTCCAAAAGTAATATAAGTCGGAATGACCAGCGTTGTCAAGGTCTGCTTTGTACAACCGACCGCTTTGACCCTGGGATCCGAGCTGGTCGTGCGTGTCACCTGATAGGTAATGTTATTGATCGTCCGCGTATCGCCGATCTGGGGTTTCTCCTCCTCAATGGGAACATCCGTCATGGATACCAGCCACACGGCATTGATCGTCATATTTTTCGTTACATAGGTGTAGGCACCGGAGTCCCATCCCAACAGATAGCCCTTTCTGGTCCATACCGGAGGTGTGGCGGAGCCGCCGTAATAAGAGGTCACCTCGGTCACCTGACCACTGTAGGAATCCTTGAAGGTAACTGTATAATTCTGCTTCCAGGATGTATACACATCCAGATTCTGCTGTACGTTTGTGTAATCCTTGTCCCAGGTGAGCGTATAGCCACTGCGCTCCGCCACGATCGGAGCTGAAGCAGAACCGCCCACCAGCACCTCC
>JAQYOU010000023.1 GCA_028727105.1 bacterium | reverse complement strand
TTCGCTACATCATTATCATTCAATAGCGAAAGCGGCCGCACATTTTGATTTTAATGTCAAGTATTTGAGGCAAAAAAAGACCCCAGTATTATTTCTAATACTGAGATCTTTAATTTTGTCATGTTAACTTAATGACATTGGCGTCCCGGTATGCACCTGCTTCGTCCCTGTTGCCCAGCTGCTTACCGATCATGATGCCCGCTGCCTGGGAAACACCGCTCAAAGCACCGATCACAAGTCCTTGTACACAACCGGTCATCGTCATCGCCGCACAGGCATCTGTACCCATATGACCGTAGATTCCGGCATAGATATTTTCCCCAAGACTCCACAGAAACTCACAGACAAGGATCGGCAAAAGGATACCCGCATACTGTCTGCGATGCGCCTGATCCAGGACAAAATCAAAATGCAGCGACCGTCCCTGTTTTTTCATGATCCGAACAGTCAATACGATCATCAGAAGCATGGCTGCTACCTGGGATGTGACACTGGCCACTGCTGCGCCCGCAACACCCATCGCCGGAAATCCGCACTTGCCAAAGATCAGCAGATAATTCAACCCGGTATTACAGCCCACTGCCGCAAAGCTTACAACAAGGGGAAGAACTGCCGCATCCAGACACCGTAGCAATACAGAAAGCAAAGAAATGCCGGCCATCGGTACAAAGGCTGCTGCATAAATACGCAGATATTCCGCCCCACAGCCGATCGTTGCTTGATCTGTCGTATACAGTCCCAACAGATTCTTCGGTATGCAAACACCAAGCATCGTAAAGACTGCTGCCAGAACAAGCGCAGCGACCAGATTGACTGAAAAACCCTTTTGCAGCTGCCTGTCATTCTCCTGACCCACATATTGCGCGATCATAATGCCTGCTGCCGCCGCGATAGCACCCAGCACCACACTGTACATGGATGCAAATTTACCTCCCAGACCGATACCCGCAATGCTGGCCTCTCCCAGCTGACCGATCATGACCTGATCGATCATACTGAAGGATGACTGCAACAATGACTGAAGCGTCACGGGAAGCGCAATGCTCCACATATTTTTATAAAATCTGTTTTGTTTCATCTCTCTATCCTCCGCACACTCTCCCGGATCACCAGCTGCACCGGAAGCACGATCTCTTTTCCACTGCTTCGATTCCGTTTCCATGTTTAGCGTAACTGTTTTCCCTTGAAAATACAATAGGTTAAACGCATAACCGCACACAAAAAAGCAGTGCTGTCTGGCACTGCTTTTCGTATAAAATGACTGAGTCCTATGATCAATAATCTTCCGCCTCGTCCTCTTCTTTTTCGCTGATATCGTTGACCGGCTTCTCCAGTCCCTCGATCTTGATGTTATGCTTTTCCGCATAATCCCAAAGTGCCGCATGGATTGCCTCTTCGGCAAGCAGTGAGCAGTGTACCTTTACCGGAGGAAGTCCGTCTAATGCCTCCATCACGGCCTTGTTGGTCACCAAAAGCGCCTCCTGAACGGTCTTACCCTTTACAAGCTCTGTTGCCATACTACTTGTGGCTACCGCTGCCCCGCAACCGAAGGTCTTAAACTTACAATCCTGAATAATGCCGTTGTCGTCAATATCCAGATACATACGCATGATATCGCCGCACTTAGCATTGCCCACAGTGCCCACACCGCTGGCATTCTCGATCTCACCGACATTACGGGGATTGTTAAAATGATCCATTACTTTTTCGCTGTACATACTTCTATTTCCTCTCTAAACAAAAATTATCCGTTTTTAATGTCTCATGGTCTCCGCAGCAAGTGCTCCGACCAGTTCTTCCTCTTATTTCTGATTCTTTTTTACAAAGTCCTCGTACAAAGGTGACATCGAGCGCAGCTGCTCAATGATCTTTTTGAGTTCGTCCACGGTATAGTCAATGTCATCCATCGTCGTCTCCTGCGAGATCGTCAGACGCAGAGATCCGTGTGCGATCTCATGGGGCAGTCCGATGGCCAAAAGCACATGTGAGGGATCTAAGGATCCGGATGTGCAGGCACTTCCGCTGGAACCGCAAATGCCCTTCTGATCCAGCTTGATCAGCATGGACTCACCCTCTATAAACCGGAAGCAGAAATTCGCATTGTTCGGAAGGCGTTTCGTCGGATCGCCATTCAAGCGGCTGTAGGGAATCTCATTCAGCACACGCTCGATCAGATGATCACGCAGCTTGATCTCATAAGCCATGCGCTCTTCCATCTTTGCGTCAGCAAGCTCTGCCGCCTTAGCCATTCCAACGATACCCGGCACATTATGTGTACCTGCACGGCGCTTGCGCTCCTGGGCACCGCCATGGATAAATGAGCGGATCTTGACACCCTTTCTGATATACATGATTCCAATGCCTTTCGGCCCATTGATCTTATGTCCGCTGGCGGAAAGCATATCGATGTTCATCTCATCCACATTCAGCGGAATATGCGCGAAGGCCTGTACCGCATCGGTGTGGAAAAGGACACCGTGCTTGCGGGCGATCTCACCGATCTCCTTGAGCGGCTGAATGGAACCGATCTCATTGTTGGCTGCCATCACAGAGATCAGGATCGTATCCGGGCGGATCGCCTGCTCCAGCTCGTCCAGACGAATGATACCGTTCTCGTCCACACCTACATACGTAACCTCATATCCATGCTTCTCCAGATATTCACAGGTGTGAAGGATCGCATGGTGCTCGATGGTAGATGTGATGATATGCTTACCCTTCTCTGCATAAGCCTCTGCAGTTGCCTTCAGCGCCCAGTTGTCAGACTCACTGCCACCGCCGGTGAAATAGATCTCCTCCGTCTTTGCTCCGAGAATGCCCGCGATCGTTGCACGCGCTTCTTCCATCGCATTCTTGGCAGTTCCTGCAAAAGAATAAATGCTGGAAGGATTTCCGTAATACTCGGTAAAATAAGGAGTCATCGCCTCCAGCACCTCCGGTGCAACGCGGGTCGTTGCAGCGTTATCTAAATAAATGTATTTCATGGTTTTGCCTCTTTTCTGAATAATGTGTTTCCTATACAGGGTATGTCCATCTTCTGATAACCCTCGAATAGTAACATTATACCCCATTTTTACCCAATGTCAAGAATAATCCCTACCAACTTGCTATGGAATCATCTATATGCTATACTATGTATCAGAAATAATACAAAATACGTAACTGTTCAGTACCAAAATACTATTTTCCAGACAAAGGAGGAACAAAACATGTCTGAATCAATGAAAGACTACGAAGCAGAAATCAATGCTTCCTTTCGCAGGATCGGTGTCGGCGACATCGTGACCGGAACTGTCATCGCTGTAACAGAGGACGAAGTCACGTTAGATCTTCGCTACTTTGCACCGGGGATCATCAAAGCTGCGGATTATTCCGATGACCCGGACTGCATGTTAAAAGAAGCCGTTGACATCGGTGATACCGTGGAGGCAACTGTCATCCGTACCGACGATGGCGAAGGCAACATTCTTCTCTCAAAAAAAGAGGCGAACAACGTGCTTGCCTGGGATGTGCTGAAAGGATATCTGGAGGACGAAAGCGTTCATACCGTGCGCGTGAAAGGTATCGTTCCCAGCGGTGTCGTTGCTTATCTGGAAGGCATCCGCGGATTTATCCCCGCCAGCCAGTTAAGCCTTGACTATGTAGAGGACTGCAATCCCTGGCTTGGCAAGGATCTTGACGTAGCAGTCATCACCGTTGACCCGGAAAAAGAGAAGCTGGTGCTCTCTGCTAAGGTTGTACTGAAAAAGCAGCAGGAGGAGGCTCGCAATCACAAGATTTCCATGCTCGTTCCCGGTTCTGTGGTGGAAGGCACCGTTGAGAGCCTGATGCCTTACGGCGCATTCATCAATCTTGGCGATGGCTTAAGTGGTCTCGTACACATCTCCCAGATCTGCCAGAAGCGCATCAAGCACCCCGGCGAAGTATTAAAAGAGGGTGAAAAGGTACAGGCAAAGATCTTAAATACCAATGATAACAAGATCAGTCTCTCCATGAAGGTGCTTCAGGAGGAGATGGTGGACACGGAGGCAGAAAATGCCGAAGCGATCGAGTATACCTCGGATGAGCAGGCGACCACCAGTCTCGGAAGCCTTCTCGCAGGCCTGAAGTTATAAATTATATAAAAAGGGACAGTATCCCTGCTCCGCACCTTACGTGCAAAGTCGCAGGGATTACTGCCCCTTTTTTGCTCTACTTCTATCTTCATACGTGCAAAGTCGCAGAAATTGCCAGTCATTTTTACATGTTTCTTCCCCTGCTCCACGCCTGACGCGCAAAGTCGCAGGAATTACTGCCCCTTTTTTGCTCTACTTCTATCTTCATACGCGCAAAGTCGCAGGAATTACCAGGCATTTTTTCTTGTTCACAAGCAATTGCGAAACTCCTCCATAACGTATACAGGGAATGCGGGGCACAATGTATCAGGCAGTTGCTTTGGAGCGGCTGGTACTTAGTGACCGTATTTTGGTCACTTATGTACCACTGCCAGCGACAAGCAGCGAGAGCGTGCCTGCCATACATGTGCTCGCATGACCGTGAAAATAACGTAAATGGTTTTATTTCTTTGGTTTATTTTTCTTGCGCACACTGTATCCGAAGGTACCAAGCTCCTTGCCCAGCTTGAAATATGTGCCGTGGGAATAAGCAACCAGTCCTGCATCATTCAGATGGAAGGTTCCTTTTTCGTCCATGTAGCGCTCGTCCACCGTTACACTGACGATCTTGGCCAAAAACATATCATGGGTTCCGAGCGGAATGATCTGTGTCACCTTGCAGGCGAGATTGACCGGGCTCTCGGCGATCGCCGGAGCAGTCACGCCCTCCACAGCTGCCGGAGTCAGCTTCATCTCTGCAAATTTGTCCACATCTCTTCCGGAACGCACCCCGCAGTAATCACAGGCACGAACCAGCGGCTCATGCACCAGGTTCACCACAAATTCCTTCGTATCACACAGGATCGCATGGGAATAGCGTTCCTTCCGTACGGAAATAGAGAGCATCGCCGGGTCAGAGTTGATCGTACCCGCCCACGCCACGGTAATGATATTCGGCTTTTCATCCGGACGTGCCACACTCACCATAACCGCCGGAACCGGATACAGCATGTTGCCCGGGCGCCAGGTCTGTTTTTTCATATCTCCCGTTTTCTGATCTGTGCTACGAGAACCCCTATCCTGTTGTATCTTTTGCTTTGGACTTTTTCTACTCATCCTACTGCTCCTGCATCGCACGGATCAGCTCCGGGATAAACTGCTTTTTACGGGAAACAACGCCCCGCAGAAGTACTTCTTCCTTGTCCTCTGCGGCATCACGGAATGCCAAAGAGAGCATTCTGCGCGCGCCGTCTCCGGCACACAGGAGCTCCGACTGCTCCATCACGATATTGGTCAGCATGACAAATACCATATCCAGCTTGCGCTCCAACAGCATGGTATCCAGATAATCCTGCACGCGCTCCTTCACATCGGCAAGATCCAATGCACTCATGGCACTGATCTGGCTGACACCAAAGTTGATCTTTTCTGCGGTAAATGTCTTAAAATCAAGGTAACAGATCTCCTCGATGCTCTTTTTACTGAAATCACTGCCCGCACGGAACATGTTGCTGGCAAAGGTCTCAATATCAATACCGGCGATCTTTGCCAATTCTTCTGCCGCTTCTTTATCATAGGCCGTACAGGTAGGTGAACGAAACATCAGTGTATCGGAAATGATTGCTGCACACAGAAGACCTGCGGTCTTCTCATCGATCTCCACGCCCTTCTCCTGATACATTTTCCAAATGATCGAAGAGGTAGAGCCCAGAGGCTGATTGCGGAAAAATACCGGTGACATGGTCTCCAGACTACCCAGTCTGTGATGATCGATGATCTCTAAGATCTCTGCGCCGGAAATACCATCAACCGCCTGTGTCTTCTCGTTATGATCCACAAGGATCACACGCTTTTTTTGCATATTCATCAGATTTCTGCGGGAGATCATGCCCACATAATCGCCATTTTCGTCTAATACCGGGAAATCACGATGGCGCTCCTTTGACATCACATCCCGGATATAGTCTACGTAATCCTCCAGTTCAAAGGTCACCAAGCCCGTTTTTGTCATGATCGACTTGATGGGCATACTCTGGTTGATCAGACGAGCCGTGGTAAAGGTATCATAAGGGGTAGAGATCAGCACACAGTCTCTGCGCTTTGCCATTTCCAGCATTTCCGTAGACACCTGAGAACCACCGCAGATGACCATGCAGCTCACGTCCAGTTCCAGTGAACGACGCTGCATTTCCTCACGGTCTCCCAAAATGACCAGATCATCTTTATCAATATATTCTTCCACGCGCTCCTTATTTCCGGCAGCCACTTCCACCTTTCCATGCATGAAGATCCCATGCTCATTGCCGGTCAAAAGCGTTCCGTTCAATGTTTCCAGAATATTTTTATACTGCGGACGCGCCTGGGAAAGGCTTTCCTGATTAGACACCTCCATGTAACACATCGCAATGTCATTGTTGGAAATGAGTCCCACTAATTTGCGATTCTCGTTTACGATCGGAAGCGTTACCACCCGCTCCGTCTGCATGAGCTCCCATGCTTTTTTCAGTGTGATACCGGGGCGCACTCCGGCTGTACGGCGGATATTGATATCCTTCACCTGGGCACCCACATCATGGATCTGCTCCGGCGCTTCCACACCAAAGTAATCCAGCACATACGTCGTCTCACCGTTCATCGCACCTGCCCGCTTCGGCTCATAATGCTCGCGTTCTGTTTTATTTTTTAATGCAGCGTATGCGATCGCTGCGCAAATAGAATCAGTATCCGGATTCTTGTGTCCAACAACCCAGATACTGTTTGTTTCACTATAACTCATAAACACCTCTGATATTTTATCATATATTTACAGGGCATGCATTTGTGATACATGCCCTGTTTTTCATCATTTACTGAAAGATCAAAACAGAAATAAAAGAACTAAGATTCCAATGATCCCTAAAAAGTTCAGCACAGAAAACGTAAGCGCCGCCTTCAACAGCTTCGCTTGACCCCGCATCTGCAGGCTTAAGCTGTCCACCTGCTCTTTGATATGCTGGCGGGTCTTCTCGTCTCCCTCGGACAGCAGCTTACTCTGCTCGTCCATGGATGCCTGAATGTTACGATAGCACTTCACATCCTCCGCATGGATCTTGTCCGCGATATCTGTCTTAAGCGTTGTGATCCGGCTGTTCATCTCCGTGGACAGCTCGTTGATCTGCTCCTTATGTCCCAGCTGCTCCAGCTGCTCTTTTAAGCCCTCCAGACTGCGCGTATTCTGATCGATCATCGTCTGTGTGGCAGCCTCCACCACCTGACGGGTCTTTTCGGTAGACTGGTTCAATTCGTGCGTCAGGTTCCTTGTGAGACCGTTCACCTCTTTGCTGAGGGAATCGGAAAGGCCGGACATCTCTGTTCTCACACCGGCAGACATGGAATCAATGCGGACGGAAACGTTTTTCATGATCTTGTCCGCCTCGCCTTTTCGCACATGGATCAGGCTGTCCAGCTCGCTTGCCTTCGCCTCTCTTGCGTCCACGGTCTCCTGCAATTCCTTTGCCTTTGTCTCACGGTTCTTCATCAGCTGCTGCAGCTGCTTTGCCTTCTCACGAAATTCATCGATCTGCTGTAGTAAAAAGTCTTCTTTTTTCATATCGATCATATCTGTTACATCCTGCCCTATCTGCTCTGAAATATGCTCCAGTTCCTCCGTCTCAGCGACAGAGTCCTGTAATACCACATCCTCCTGCGCCTGTACGGACTCCTCCTGTGTCTGTACGGATCCCTCGTCTTCCTCTGCAGCCGGGGTCTGTTCCGGTTCTTTTGTATCTTCTGTTTCCGGTTCCGGCACGGACTCACTTTTCATGATATCCTCCGGCTCAAACATTTCCTCCACGGCATCTGACAGGGATGAAAGCTCATCCGTTTCCGGTGCCTGTACACATGCATCCTTTTCACGTACATCCGCTGATCTATGTACCGCAGCTGCCGCCGCTCTTGTCACCGGAGCTGCCTTCCGTTCCGGTCTGCGCAAGGGTCTGCGAAACCACTCCTCTATCTGAAGCATAGTCTTCCTCCCAGTATAGCTAATCTAAACTACATTCTAACACCGAAAACGTCTTTTGTAAATGACGAATGCGAAGACCGAACGTTACTGTTCACTCGTACCTCATTCCAGTAACAGACCGACGACTACTCCTGGCGGTAGCGCATATACACCTCTGCATCTGTCAATACCAGTTCCTTTTTCGAAAGCTCGTATTTTAAGGAACGGATCAGATGTGACTCTGACATCCGCTCTTTTTCCTCCATTGCGATAAAGGCAGCCCCGTACAAGACCGATTTTAATTCCGCACCGCCAAGCTCGAAATTTCTCGCAAGACGCTCAATGTCAAAGGACGGATCCACCGGTGCCTCCGCGGGCAGCATTCCCTGTGCCATACTGATCCTCGTTTCAACAGAAGGGAGCTGCATTTTTACAATGTATGTGATCCTTCGGATAAATGCATTATCAAAATTGTTAAAGATATTTGTGGCCAAAATGACAAAGCCTTCAAACTGCTCTAATTTCTGCAGCAGATAGGCGATCTCATTGTTTGCATGCCTGTCATTGGAGTTTGACACATCCGTTCTCTTTGAAAAGATCGCATCCGCCTCATCAAAAAACAGGATACAATTACTATCAGCCGCATAATCAAACACCTTACCGATATTTTTTTCCGTCTCTCCGATATATTTATCCACCATCTGTGAGAGATCTATGCGGTACAGATCCATGCCAAGCTCCTGCGCCATCACCTGTGCTGCCATGGTTTTTCCGGTTCCCGGAGGTCCGTACAATAGCACACTCACGCCACGGCCATAGAGTACCTTCTGCCCAAAGCCCCATTCCTCGTTGACACGGTTTCTGTATTTCATCCTCGCACAGGCGAGCTGCAGCGTCTTCTTTTCTTCCACACCGATCTTCAGATCGTCCCACTCATACTGCACCTTGATCTTCGTTGCAAGCTTCGCGATCTCCTTGGGCATCAGCTGTCTGATGGCTTCCTGCAGTCCTTTGTGCGTTATTTTATCCTGTCCGCTATACATCCTGCTCTTTTCCGCCAGATCAAATGCGCACGCGATCTGCCCGACGCTGAGGCCATACTGGTCTGCATAATTATCCAGATCAATAAGCTCTTCCAGGGCATACCGGTCTCCGTAATAGTGCCACGCCGTCTGCGCTTCCTGTACGCTCAAGGCAGGGATCTGCATAAGAAAAAACGGATAGGTCATGGCCAGGTCCGTCGCCCCCGTGGTATCCACGGTTGTGATCAAAACACGATCTACATACAGAAAACACAGATCTAAAAGCACGATCGTCAGCCGCTGGTATTCCTCACTGAGATTCACATGTACCAATACAAGCTGTTCATCCAAAAGCACACATCTCGTCAAAAGATCGTTGATCTTTTTTCCTTTATCCCGATCAGATAATGCCATCAGCTTTTCAAAATCCACGAATAAAACAGGTCTTCCAATGACGCTGTTTGCAATTAATGATTTTTTTCCGCACAAGTGCTTGCCGGCGATCTGTATCAATCCGCGGGGATTTCCGTTCAGGTAGTTTCTCAGCTTTTCCAAATGTTCCGTTCCAACGATCATAGCAGGTGCTTCTGATCTGTCTGTCTCCACGCAAAACTGCTGCAAGCTCCTCGGGATCCCAAGATCCCCCCGCAATAGTGCACTCACCTGAGGAAGCAGTGAAAAACCAACAAGTAATTCCGATTCTGACTCATGCTCCTCATGAATCACAAAAAGCGGACACCTTCGCACCGCTCCCTGTCCCGCGGGCATGGCGAGAAGCTCCTCCTCATCGGCCAAAAGCGCATACAGGCTTGACGCCAGCTCAAAGGTCACATATCTGACTTCGCCCATTTGCGCTTGTAGTTCCCTGTATTGATAGACATATTTCATTTCCATTTGCGGAGCAACCGCCAGCAACAAACAGAAGAAGGAAAAGCCCGAAAGTCCAAACCCAGAAGCAATGTAGGTCAGACTCATCCCTTGCTCCGGATCAAATGCCCTGCCAACAGAGGCATTTCTTCTGGACTTTAAAAATTCCATTCCCCGAAGTAAAAAAAACTTCTTCTCTGCATTACTTTCTTCCTTCAACTGCTCGTCAGATCGCGCATAAATATCCAGAAACATGTCGATCCATGTCAGATAGTCATACGTTTCCTCAAGGCCCGAATCATATGGCAGCTGATGTATACTCCCGTCATAATACTGTTCAAGATCAAGCAACATCCCAATATCCTCGTTTCTCATTCATTAAGCAAGTCTCTAACACAAAATCCCCTATACGTTAACAGGCCTTCCTCGATCAGCGTCTCCAGTTTTTTTCCATCTTTGCAGGCGGACCAAATGAACTCTACTGCCGTTTCGCCCTGATGAGAGATCATAGCCTCGACCTTTTCTTGATCAGATAACTGATCGTAGTCTTCTTCCGTAGCAAACTGTTTTTTTACAGAATATTGTTGGCTCATCTCTAAAATTGCTTCCAGCACCAGTTCTATCGGCGACATTCCAAACTGATTCATCATCATATCTGACCATGGATGGTTTTGAAAAAATGAATTCTGGGAAATCATTCTACGCAGTGTATCTCTACTCGGAACATCTTGACGCACTGCACTATCCAGGTCTCCTTTCAGGAATTGGAAGATTCTGTCATCTCCCAGATTCAGGTCACTTTCTTTGGCTACAGGATATTCTTTCAGTCTCATAATCGCTTTTGCCAGTATTTCCGGTTTTTTCACCACCGCTGACAAATACTCTGTTGTGGTAACATACCCAAAGGTTTTCTTCATCCATTCGCGTTTTTTTGCAATTCTTAGTTTGCGGATAGACGCCTGCCTGTCCAATCCCGACAGATCATACGATTTGGCCATATCAGCAATATATTCTTCCGAATCATCATCTCTGATCTCGATATTTACCCTTTCATTGATCTTATTCAATGACTCCACCGTTGAATCCAGAATCGTCCGAAACAGCTGCAATGCATATTGATCCTCTGTCTTTTCCGGAGCAAACTTCTTTTGTAATTCACAAAACAACGGATTTGTTTTCAGTCGATTCATCAGCGACTGATGCACATCAAAATTATTCGCCTTTGTGAGATCTCTCCTTTCAATGCGACCTTTTTTATCATAGTCTGCTTGCAATGTCAATTTCCCGTCTTTCGTTTTGGAGCCTGCCAATTCTACGATAGTTGCAAGCATCTGCTCGTCTGTCTGTTCATGAAAACTCATGTCTTTAACCTTTTCTTTTACTTCCGCCACTTTCCTCTTTGACGGTTTCTTTTCGCCATCTTTTGTTGCACTCTTCTCTTCACCCTGCTCTTCAGCCTGTTTTTTAGCCTGCTCTTCAGCCTGCTCTTCGTTTTTCTGACGGATGAATTTCGCCAGTGAGTAGGGGGAATCAACTCTCGCAGACTTATATTTAAAGGTTCTTATTTTTTCTGACGAATCATCATCCTTAATATCCACACCGGCTTCCTTTGCAATGTCCGCTGCAAAGGATGTACAATTGTAGCCTAAAAATGAATACGATCGCTGAGAACCTACCACACCACGTATCTTAGCTGCAGCGCGCAGATAATCCACATATTCTACCGGAAATGCGTGCTCTATGATCGATCTGTGCGATGCTTCAGGATCGGGATTTTTCACAACACCCACTGTCACGCCGCCTATTCCGGGTGTTGCAATAAGCGGCCAGAATCCAAAGCTATAACTACTGTAGTTCTTACCATCTTCCTTTGCAACCATCCGGACAAAGCTGTGGCCCTCTCCGTGCTCAATGTTTTCGATCACCTGCGCCCGGAGCATAGCGATATTGGGATCCATATCCGGATCATAGGTTGCGTTCACTGCTGCCGCCTCTTCTTTTCCCTTCGCCACAAGCTCCGCGTATGAAGCGCTTTTTTTTACATTCTCATCTAATATTTTTCTGTAATCCGGCTTCAAGCTCTTAAAGACATAATTTGTTTCCTTTGTCACCTGTTTATTATAATCAAGATAAACATCCGTTGGTGGCTGCACGGCTACGACAACCTCGAACTGGTTCGGCTCCGCCTTCTCATCGACTCTCATATAATCAGGTTCAAATTCTTTTGAATTATCAAACAGAGCGGTAAACTGCTCCGCCACTCCAAACTTGACTTTATTGTCAGCTCCTAGAAAATTCGATTTTGCGTTTTTTGCAGCCCAGGCCACATAGGCAAACATCTTTGCATCGTCTGTCAGTTGGGACCGCTCAAAATCACTTTCAGAAACCAGCTGCTCATTTTTCCTGGTGCGCTGCCTGAAACTGTTTTTCAGATCCCCCGTCCGGTCATCCCCACCTTCATTCGTCTCGCGCTTATTCTCCATTTTTTGGAATGGATCAAAGTATTTTACAGAAGCATTCTTCTGATCCAGATCGCCAAAAACATTCTCTGCATCATCTTCCTTGGAAATCGTTTTTTGTCCAAATCTTCCGATTTTCGTATGTCTTTTTCTAAACAATGCTCCAAATAAACTGAGGGATTTACCGGCGACTCGTGCACGCTCCTGTTTTGCGTTCAAAGCCCTATCTAACTCGTCATCTGTCTTAGCCGTTGCAGTCTGTTTATCAAAAGCATTTAGAACATCCACAAAATCCTTCTGACGCTCCTCAGTTGGTGAATGATAGACATCAAAATCTCCATACGATGTATTTTTTCCCATAAATGATGTACCCCCTCATCAATCATATTTGCATGTTGACTCGCTCACTATTACGTTCATTATAACATATTTTTTCAGCAGGGAAATATACGATTACGCATTTTTCTTTTGTATTTAGTAAAAAAGAATGCGCTTTGCGCATTCTTCGCGCCCGAGCGGTATGCGAAGCATATACTTCATCTCCGCGAGGTGCGCATCCTGCCGGAGGCTTTTTGTTGTATAGGAGACGAAGTATCCTATACAACAAAAAATCCCCCGCAGGCATTGCCCACGGGGGATAAAAGTTCATTTCATCTGGGTGAATTATTTGTATAACTCAACCAGTCTCTGTAAGTGCTCGAAACGAGCCTTTGCAGCTTCCTCAGACTCCTTGAACAGTCTCTCAGCTCTCTCAGGGAAAGGCTTGATCAGACGAGTATAACGTGCCTCGTTGTTCAGGAAATCCTGGTAAGTGCCGTCTCCGGCCTTAGATGTTAAGGTGAACGGGTTCTTGCCCTCTGCCTTTAATGCAGGGTTGAATGAGAACAGGTTCCAGTAACCGGAAGCTACTGCCTTCTTCATCTCATCCTGGCAGTGGTTCATACCACCCTTAGCGATACCGTGTAACTCACAAGGAGCGTATCCGATGATCAGGGAAGGTCCGTTGTATGCCTCAGCCTCAGCGATAGCCTTTACAGCCTGTGCAGGGTTCGCACCCAGAGCGATCTGTGCTACGTAAACGTAACCATAGCTCATAGCGATCTCTGACAGAGACTTCTTGCCGATCTCCTTACCAGCTGCAGCGAACTGGCAAACCTCACCGATGTTGGAAGCCTTAGAAGCCTGTCCACCGGTGTTAGAGTACATCTCGGTATCGAATACCATAACGTTTACGTTCTCGCCGGAAGCAAGTACGTGATCCAGTCCGCCGAATCCGATATCGTATGCCCATCCGTCACCACCGAAGATCCATACAGATTTCTTTCCAAGGTAATCCTTCTTCTCGATGGCAGCCTGTGCGTCAGGACATCCTGCTGCAGCAGCCTTCTCTAACTCAGCGATCAGGGCCTTGGTCGGCTCAACGTTTGCCTTGGTGTTATCCTTAGTCTCCATGAACTTGTCGAAAGCAGCCTTTAACTCAGCCGGAGCCTTGTCAGAGGTAGCGCAAGCCTTTGCAGACTCGATGGCCATGTCACGCAGATACTTCTGTCCAACTTCCATACCAAGACCATGCTCAGCATTGTCCTCGAACAGTGAGTTAGACCATGCAGGTCCCTTCTTGGAATCCTTGTTTACAGTATAAGGTGAGGTTGCAGCCGGGTTACCCCAGATAGAAGAACATCCTGTTGCGTTAGAGATGTACATCTGCTCACCGAATAACTGGGTAATAAGTCTTGCATAAGAGGTCTCAGCACATCCTGCACAAGAGCCTGAGAACTCAAGTAAGGGCTGATTGAACTGTGAGCCCTTAGGGGTGATATCAGAAAGACCGATATCCTTCTTTCCTACGTTCGCTACTAAATAATCAAATACGGGCTGCTCTGCTGCCTGTGACTCCTGAGGAACCATAGCGATCGCCTTGGTCGGGCAGACGGTGATACACTCACCGCATCCCATACAGTCTAACGGTGATACGCTCATGGTGTACTTGTACTCGCCAGCCTTCGGCTTCATGTCTGCTAACTTGATGTTAGAAGGAGCTGCCTTTACTTCGTCATCGCTCAGTAAGAACGGACGGATGGTAGCATGTGAGCAGACAAATGCACAGTTGTTACACTGGATACACTTTTCAGCATCCCACTCAGGAACGGTTACAGCAGTACCGCGCTTCTCGTATGCAGATGCACCGGTCTCAAACTGACCATCCTCGATACCCTTGAATGCAGATACAGGGAGACTGTCTCCATCCATCTTAGAGATGGGATCTAACAGGCTGTTAACCATAGCAACAACCTCAGGACGACCGGTCTTCTCAGCCTTCGGAGCATCGGGAGCCGGATTCTTCCATGATTCAGGAACTTCTACCTTGTGTACAGCGTCTACACCGGCATCAATTGCCTTGTAGTTCATCTCTACGACAGCGTCACCCTTCTTAGAGTAAGACTTCTTAGCAGCCTGCTTCATAAACTCAACAGCCTCGTCGATAGGCATAACGTCTGCTAATTTGAAGAATGCAGACTGTAAGATGGTGTTGGTTCTCTTGCCCATACCGATCTCGATCGCCTTGTCGATGGCGTTGATGGTGTATAACTGAATGTTGTTATCAGCGATATATTTCTTAGCCTCTGCGTTCAGATGGTGATCTAACTCTTCATCTGACCACTGGCAGTTGATCATGAATACTCCGCCCGGCTTTACATCCTGAACCATCTTCATGCCCTGAGTAACATATGCAGGGTTGTGGCAAGCTACGAAGTCTGCCTGGTTGATGTAGTAAGGGCTCTTGATCGGGTTGTCACCAAAACGTAAGTGAGAAATGGTGATACCACCGGTCTTCTTAGAGTCATTCTGGAAGTATGCCTGGATATACTTGTCTGTGTGGTCACCGATGATCTTTGTAGAGTTCTTGTTCGCACCTACAGTACCATCTCCGCCGAGACCCCAGAACTTGCACTCCTTGGTTCCCGGTGCAGAAGTGATGGGAGCGGGCTTCACCTCAGGTAAGCTTAAGTTTGTTACATCATCAACGATACCGATGGTGAAACGTGCCTTAGGCTCGTCCTTCTCCAGCTCTTTGTATACAGCGAATACAGATGAAGGAGGAGTATCCTTTGATCCTAAACCGTAACGTCCGCCGGTCAGGATGATGTCATTTAAGCCAGCCTCACGAAGTGTGGTAGCTACATCCAGGAATAACGGCTCTCCTAAAGAACCGGGCTCCTTTGTTCTGTCTAATACAGCGATCTTCTTAACAGTCTTAGGCAGTACCTTTAAGATAGCCTGTGAAGACCAGGGGCGATACAGACGAACCTTGATCAGGCCGACCTTCTCTCCCTTTGCAGTTAAGTAGTCAATAACTTCCTCTGCAACGTCACAGATAGAACCCATAGCGATGATCACGCGGTCAGCGTCCTCTGCTCCGTAGTAGTTGAACAGATCGTAGTTGGTACCTAACTTCTCGTTTACTTTCTTCATATACTTCTCAACAACTGCGGGAAGTGCATCATAGAAGCCGTTGCAAGCCTCTCTGTGCTGGAAGAAGATATCTCCGTTCTCGTGAGAACCACGAGCT
The DNA here is from genome assembly GCA_028727105.1 of bacterium. GTDB lineage: Bacteria > Bacillota > Clostridia > Lachnospirales > Lachnospiraceae > W0P33-017. Next base: position 30,979 of record JAQYOU010000023.1, on the reverse strand, counting down.
GCGGGATGCTCAGGATTTAGTGCGTGATCGCGGAATGCCTTTACTGCATCCATCGGGCACATATCCTTCAGATCCTCATAGTCCCACTTCTCGATCTTCTGGATCTCATGAGAGGTACGGAATCCATCGAAGAAGTTTACAAAAGGAACCTGTCCCTCTAATGCTGCACAGTGTGCAACGGGGCTTAAGTCCATAACCTCCTGAGGGTTGGTCTCTGCTAACATAGCGAAACCGGTCTGACGGCAAGCGTATACGTCACTGTGATCACCGAAGATGTTCAGTGCGTGTGAAGATACGGTACGTGCAGATACATGGAATACAGAAGGTAAATTCTCACCTGCAATCTTATACATGTTGGGGATCATCAGTAATAATCCCTGTGAAGCGGTAAAGGTGGTGGTTAAAGCACCTGCTGCAAGGGAACCGTGTACGGTACCTGCTGCGCCGGCCTCAGACTCCATCTCTACAACCTTAACGGTGTTTCCGAAAATGTTCTTCTGTCCTGCTGCTGACCACTGATCAACAGTATCAGCCATCGGTGAAGAAGGTGTGATGGGATAGATACCTGCTACTTCGGTGTAGGCATAAGCTACATGAGCGGCAGCGGTATTACCATCCATTGACTGTTTTGCTCTGGGCATTGGTATTATCCTCCTTTATTTTCTGCGCCAAAAAGTGACACATTCTTTGTCATATCGACCTAGTGTTTATTCTAACATTTATTTTTTCGCTTGTAAAGGTTCGAAACTGTACGAATTCGAGTGCAAAATATTTCTTCATCTTTCCACCTTCGTTATATACCTGTCCAAAAGAAAAGATGCCCATAAAGGACATCTTTTTGTCTGTTCTTTTTAGTTATCCTCAGAATCACTCTCTGACATCGAATAGACAGCTCTCTTTCTTGCCATCTCATCGCTCTCAAGGTATTCGTCGTAAGTCGTGATCTTGTCGATGATACTGCCATCCGGCATAAACTCGATGATACGGTTTGCTGTGGTCTGTACCACCTGATGGTCACGGGAAGCAAACAGCATCACGCCCGGGAATTTGATCATACCGTTATTTAACGCGGTAATACTCTCCATGTCCAAATGGTCCGTAGGCTCGTCGAGGATGAGCACGTTGGAGCCCTCGATCATCATACGGGACAAAAGCACGCGCACCTTCTCTCCTCCGGAAAGAACCTTCATGCGCTTCATGCCGTCCTCTCCTGCAAAGAGCATACGTCCCAGGAAGCCGCGGACATAGGTGGCATCCTTGATCTCCGAAAACTGGGTCAGCCAGTCGGTGATGGCCAGATCGTTGTCATTAAATATAGAAGAATTATCCTTCGGGAAGTAGGACTGGCTGGTGGTCACGCCCCACTTGTAGTTTCCCTCATCCGGCTCCATCTCACCGGCAAGGATCTTGAACAGTGTGGTCTTTGCCAGCTCGTTGCTGCCCACAAAAGCGATTTTGTCATCATGTCCCATGATAAAGGACACATCGTTTAATACCTTCACACCATCGATGGTCTTGCTGATGTTGTGCACCTCAAGCACCTCATTTCCGATCTCGCGGTTCGGACGGAAGTCGATGTAGGGGTACTTACGGCTGGAGGGCTTCATCTCATCCAGCTGTATCTTCTCCAAAGCACGCTTACGGGAAGTCGCCTGCTTGGATTTGGAAGCGTTCGCAGAAAAACGGGAGATGAACTCCTGCAGCTCCTTGATCTTTTCTTCTTTTTTCTTGTTTGCTTCTTTCATCTGCTTGATGAGCAGCTGGCTGGACTCATACCAGAAATCATAGTTTCCGGCATAGAGCTGGATCTTGCCGTAGTCGATGTCTGCCGTATGCGTACATACCTTATTTAAGAAATAACGGTCATGGGATACGACGATGACAGTGTTGTTAAAGTTGATCAAAAACTCCTCCAACCAGGAGATCGCATCCAGATCCAAATGGTTCGTGGGCTCGTCAAGGAGCAGAATGTCCGGATTTCCGAACAATGCCTGCGCCAGCAGCACCTTGACCTTCAGCGCACCGGGCAGATCCTTCATCAGTGTGTAATGTTCCTCGGTGGGGATGCCAAGTCCGTTCAACAGCGTTGCTGCGTCACTCTCTGCATTCCAGCCGTCCATCTCGGCGAACTCCGCTTCCAGCTCGCTGGCACGGATACCATCCTCATCGGTAAAATCCTCTTTCATATAAATAGCGTCCTTTTCCTTGGACACATCGTACAGTCTCTGATTTCCCATAATAACCGTATCAAGTACGGGAAATTCATCATATTGGAAGTGATCCTGCTTCAAGAAGGAGAGGCGCTGTCCGGGGGTGATGACCACATCACCGCTGGTGGGTTCCAGCTCGCCGGTCAGGATCTTTAAAAACGTAGACTTTCCGGCACCGTTGGCACCGATCAGTCCGTAACAGTTTCCCTCGGTAAATTTGATATTGACGTCCTCAAAAAGAGCTTTCTTTCCGAGACGTAAGCTGACATTATTTGCACTAATCATGATTTGACCTCATTATTTATACTGAATTTTTACGCATCGACTATCATTATACATGAAAGCCTTGATTTTTCAAGTAAAAACACAAAAACGAGATACATTTGCATCTTATCGAGGTCAAATGCATCTCGTTATGATCCTTTTCTGTCTAAAAATAAGAATTGTAAATAGACCCGGAGTTATAGGTGCTTCCATAGCTTCCGTACTTATTGTAGGTGTTCGCCCGGGCAGCCTCCATGTCCGCGTAGGAATTCGTCATCGCAGATTTGCTGCCGATGGTATACGCATAAGATCCGGTGCCGTTAAACAGGCTCTTTGCTACGCTCATATCCGACTTTTTAAACGTGTCCTCATCGATGGACATCTGATAATCAGAACCGATGGTGATGCCCAGCTTGCCAAGCATGTTGGACTCCATCTTTGTGTAGTTGATCATGCCGATCACGCTGTTCTGCACCTTGGAATCCGCAGACTTATCTGCCGCCTCAAGCACACTGTTGTAATCGTCCACAAAGCTTTTCACGCTCTTGTAGATGGCATCTGTATCGTACTGCTGCGTCGTATTTCCATTCTCGTCTGTCACTGATTTCTTATTAAATACGGACTTGGAACCGGTGGTATACAGATCCTTTGCCGATGAGGTCAGATCATCCGTCGTGCTCTGCAGCTCCTTGATGGTGGCGCTGCTGTCCGCCGCCGTGGAGGTGTTAGAATTCTTCACCGCGTTGTTGTAGGTTGACTTTACGGCACCGTTGTCTACGTTATTGTAATAAGCCTTCAACAGTTTGCCATAAGAACCGTTGCGGATCGCACTGTAATCAGATAACATACTGCCCAGTCCTGAAGTACCCGATGTGCTGCCGGAATTCAGGCTGGCAAATAAACTTCTGACATTGTAATTGAAATTCATATTCGTATCACTCCTTTGATCATACGCGAAATCCCTGCCAGATTTCGGTGAAAAGATTCAGACATCCGTGTCTCTTACTCGTTTTATCGGCTGATTCTGCCGTTCTGTTAACTCTATTGTAAATGCATTTGCCAGAAGTTGCAAGGTTTTTTCGATTCCTTTCACTAGCCATAAAACTCCGGATTATTTTCAATCATTTTCAAAGAAATAATCAGATTTCATATCTACTTTTGTAATTGTAACCTGAACATTCCAGAAAACCCCGGATTGAAATTCCCATTCGTCATGGAACATTGCCCGCACATCATCTTTGCTATATTTTGGTTCCTGCCCCTGGTCATACAAATACTCAACACCGACAGCATTACATGGATCAATATTATCATAAAACATCCAACGCACTTTAAATAAATGCCCCGGCTCCATCTGTTTGTTGTAATAATCTTCCAGTTTTATGTACTCTAAACACTCATCAACATGCTCCTGACGAATGGAGCCATGTCGCTCTGATATAGTTACCTTGGCATCACCGCAAAGCACAGTAGCCTCTCTCCCATCGGAAGATATACTCAGCATGGGAGTAAGCTTTTCGCTGTTGTTCCTTGTTTCAGGAAAGACACTCAATCCTTTGTCATTCTCTGGCTTTTCTCCCCTGCATTCACTTATGACAGGTGTTTGATATAATTTCTCGAAAAAACCATTCGGATACTTTGACTTGTAAATTGCCTGTATTCTACCTGCACGCATCTGGATCGCAGCGGGCAGTTCAACATCAGTCAAATATATGATCAGCCTGTTTCGTTTTAAATCATTGGCAAACTTCAGTTCATCCTTACAATTTGAGGATTGTAAATAGTTTTCTGACATCATCGCAATAAAAAGAAAACTCTTTTTGATATGGTCCGCTATATCCTCGTCCCACTCGATCCCCGGCACGATCCCATCATCATACCAGACTCTATATCCGTCCGAATTCAATTGGGATATAATAGACCATACTTCCTTGTAATCCTTATGCGAATAAGAAACAAAGATATATTTTTCTTTTCCCTTATATACGTCAGGTGGCTGAATATGGCTCTGACCATTCTCTGTCCCGAAATCCTGCGATGTTGCTATTTTCTCCTTCATTGTCAATCTCCTGTCATCAATTTGTCGATTTATAATAGTTTATCACTCACAAATGATGTTGTAAACCGTAAAATGAAGATCTTTTACTGGTCTATTCTCTCCCATTTATTCGCCTTTGTGAATGTCAATAATCTCCAACTCCATCGTCATCATGATGCTTCTAGGTGTTCCGATCTTATCGAACAGGATCTCATAGCATTTGTGCTCATGGTCCACAAGCTGAACCGTACCCTCGCCAAGGTAAGGATGCCGGATCCTCGTCCCTGTCCTGATCGTAGGTTCCTTTTCTTCCTGCATGAAATGTTCGCTGCCCTCGATCCGCTTCAGAAACAGTTCCTTCCGTTCCGGTTCGATCGGGACAATGTATTTGAGATATCGCTCATCCACGTTGAATACAAACCGGGATGGGCATCTGCTCTCGCCCTGGAACGTATAACCCTCTGCATCACTCAAAAACAGCTGGTCCTCAGCCCTTGTAAATGCGACATAAGCCAGGCGCCGTTCCTCTTCCATGTCGTCATATCCGGTGATCCTGCTGTTGGGAAAGATCCCCTCACTGAGTCCGCACACAAATACGATGGGAAACTCCAGACCCTTCGAAGCATGGATCGTCATGAGCTTGACACTCTTTTTCCTCTGCTCCTTGTCCATGTTGGTAAAAAGCGCGATATTCTGAAGATACTCTTCCAGAGAAGTGGACTCATTGGCTGTCTTTTCGTAATCATAGATGGACTGCTTCAGTTCCGCCAGGTTTTCCAGCCGCTCATCCTCACCGGCTGATTTTAACCCTGCTTCATATCCGGTTTCCGCCAGGATGCGCTCCAACAGCTCTGTGATGCGCAATTCCTGATAAGTCTCTTTATAGGTTTCGATCAGGCTGACATACTCGTTCGCTTTGCTTTTTTGGATCAGCTCCTGATCCATATTCGCCTTCAGGGATTCATACAGGCTGCAGTCATGCGCCTTTGCATAGGCGCGGATCAGTTCCAGACGTTTTTTGCCAAAATTGCGCCTTGGCTCATTGACCGTCCGAAGGAAAGAAACATCATCCTGATTCAGCAGCATTTTCAGATAGGACAACACATCTTTGATCTCCTTGCGGCCGTAAAACTCGACTCCGCTGTAGATCACATATGGGATCTTCGCCTTCAGAAACGTCTCTTCCACCGGTCTTGATACATGATGCGCACGATACAAAACAGCAATGTCCTCATAGTTGTATCCTCGCTTTAATAATGCACCGATCGTATCTGCGATCCAGCCTGATTCCTCCTGCACATTCTTTCCGTGAAAATAGACGATCTCACTTCCGCCTGTTTTCACCGGCACCAGCTTTTTTTCAATACGCTGGCTATTCTTCTCGATCATGGAGTTCGATCCCATGATGATCGGTGCATTCGACCGGTAATTATTATCCATGATGATCGTCTTCGTGTCCGGATGTGTCATTGGAAACTGCAAAAAAATCTTCACATCCGCGCCGCGCCAGGAGTAGATCGTCTGATCCGGATCACCCACGATAAACAGATTTTTGTGATAGCCGCTCAAAATATTTGCCAGCTGATACTGTCTGTGGCTCACATCCTGAAACTCATCTACCATGATATACTGCAGCTTCTTTTGCCAATGACTGCATACATCCTGATAGGTCGTCAAAATGTGATATGTAAAGTTGATCAGATCATCGTAATCCAGCGCATAGTTCTTTTTCTGCTCCAGCAAATAGCCATAAAAAATGATCTCTTCCGGCTTTCTCGCTGACTCGTACAGTCTGCTCAGTTTTTCATTGTCTGTCTGGTTGATCAGCGGAATGTATTGTAATAATTCCTTTTGTGCGGAAACCACATCTCTTGCCAGCGAATAGGGATAACGTCTGGGATCGATGGAACGGTCTTCATAGACCGTGTGAAAGATCGTGTTCTGATCCTGATCATCTATGATCGTAAAGTTTTTCGGGTAATGCATCAGGTGGATATCTTCCCGCAATTCCCTGACACAAAATCCGTGAAAGGTACAGATATAGCCCGTGTCATGATCACCGATCAGCGTTCGGATCCTGGACTTCATCTCGCCCGCAGCTTTATTGGTAAAGGTCACACAGAGAATATTGTCTGTTGCCACTCCAAGCATGTCCACGAGAAACGCATAGCGATGTGTCAGCGCCTTTGTCTTTCCCGAACCGGCACCGGCAACCACGCGGATATAACCCTCTGTGGTTGTTACTGCTTCTTTCTGTTTTTCATTTAAGCCCTGTAAAATATCCGTCAATGTCCTCTACTCCCCCTCTGCCATACTTTTTGATAATAAATGCAGGTTTCAATATGAACTGATAGCCTCTCATGTATCTATAAAATGGAAGAAGAGGACTTTCGTCCTCTTCTCTGTCTCCGCATATGATTGCGTCCATTGTTGTCTCAAACAGCATGCTCAGCGCATACAGGTTATCGACTGTTGGCAGGCTTTCTCCCCGCTGCCATTTGTAGACAGCCTGCTCGGATTCAAAGCCCATGAACCGGGCAATGTCTCCCACCTTCATGTGGTGCTGCATCCGCAGCTCCTTGATCCGCGCGCCTGTTGCAACCGGGTCGATGACCGGATAACTGGTATATGACATATCTTTAGCCTCCTCTGTGTAAGTGTACGGGTTCCATGGAACAAGTATTCTTTTCTTACAGCATCCTCTGTGTTCTCACATCTGATACCTCTATCATCCGGGGGATGCAAGGCTGTATCTCTTTGTCAGTATCATATAATAACATATAGACCAGCTATCTGTAAACCTCTTTTTATCATATATTTATAAAAATTTCCCGCTATTCGCAATAACCTTTCAGCACTCTCTCGAAGATCCTGTAATTCTGATCATCTTTAGGCGAACAGTAAACCGCGAACTCAATATTTTTGAATGCATGCAAATACTCTTTGATCACATTTTTTGCTGCCAGTGCAACAACCTGCGGATTGTTCATGAAGGCACCGCACCCGAATGCCCCCAGTATTACGGTCTCGTCCTCTTCCAGAACTGCCACATTAAGGATCCTTCTCAGCCGTTTTTCATGCAATGCCAGCAGATCCTTGTCCTTGATCTTCACCGCCTGATTTCCGTCTCCGGAATTGTATCCGTTACTTGGCCTGCTGCGCAGATTGGGTGCAGCACATGTGATCACGTCCACATCATACCAATCCTTCTCGTTCATAAGCTTCGGTTGCGCCGTGTCTGTCTTGAACACCGTTACTTCCGGTGTGAAGATCACATCATCATTATGAAGCGGATCGTGCGTTTTCCGATGCGGCTCATAAAACCCATCCCACATTTGTTTCGTATTCAGACAGAAATACAACCCGGAGCATCTGCACAGACACTCCTCCTGCGCATTGGCACCATTTACAACTCCGCCGCCGGGGTTGGATGCAGATGCAAAATTATGAACTGCTGTTTTCGTGCCCTTATATGCTGCTGCCGCTTCAAAGGTTCTCTTTTTGGAAACGACAACCTTTGCCGGAGATTCATAGCGGTTTTTATCGGTTTCCGATAATTCATCATTTTCCAGGATCAGTTTCTGGCCATCCGTTGATTGTTTCACGGAGTCCCTGATCCGTTGATGATCCTTACACAAATTTTCTGTATCTTCAAATACCATTACATTTTCTGTTTTTCCCATGTTTGTTCCACCTTTCAATGTATTAAATCACCCTCGCCATGTACATAGTATACCTCTTCAAAAAAGAATTGTCATTGAACTTGTGGTTTAGACAATATATTGCAAAAATCAAGCAGCCTGTTTCAAGCTGCTTGTATTTTTGCATTTCCTATTCTTCACCAGAACCGCGTGGAAGAGCTCTGTATGCTTCCCCTTGTATACCCCTCTGATGCGAAGGATACAAGTGTCACTAGAGAAGCGTATCTCGGAGATTCCTCCGCCGCATCCCCTTACAAAATGCACCTGCATCTCCCTATTCCAGAAGCTTTCCGGGAGTTTTGGTAAAAGTTCCTGTTCTACATAGCTGATACACACATCTTCCATGCGGTACTGGCTCTCCTGTTTCTGCTCACAGTACTGAAGTCTCATGCTTCTCTCCTGCAAGGAGCTGGCACAGCCGGACTTTTTGAAATAGCTACCTACGATCATGTAAATCGCGTACTCGAATGCGGTCTGATTATCAGTGAAATTCATCTTTTCCATCGTCGTATCCTCCTTGGAGTGACTGAACTTCTGTTGCTGATCAAATCATACCACTTCAACTTTACCGTGTAACTAAACCAAGAGTTTAGTCATCCAGTAAAAATGAGAAAACACCTGTGAGAGCAACTCTCACAAGTGTCAAAAATTTTCCAAAAAAGTGGGTCAACCTATTTTTATCACCATTTCAGAAATGCCCATTTTATGAGCTTCCTGGGACATGTGAGAAAGATTTCGTTTTTCTGCCCCGGTTGACCCACTTTTTTATACTGCTTTACGTAATATATATCTCAACTCTAAATCTCTGCCCACAGCTTGGACATTTCTTGTCGTCCATGATACTCGGATACCGAAATGATTCCATACAGGCCGGGCAGGTTCCATCATTGCTATATTCCGGCTCCCATAACACATCCACCGCTTCATTCCCTGCATTGCGGTTGGCAAGTGCTTCGTCAATTGAATGATATCTGTTCATCTTCTTTTTCCCTCCCTTCGGTCTGCAGACACAACTGTTGATATTGATCCAGGTCAAAGATCTTGCCGTTGTACGCTTTTTCTCCCCTGCGAAAGATCCAGCAGGTTCCCACCGGCATCTCTAAGATCTTGCGGAGCGGCTGATCGCACCGGTGCGCCACTGCCTGTGCGGTTTCCACATCGTTTCCGCCTAAATAGACGTAGGTGTCGCAGTTGCTGATGATGGTCTTGTCGTCGGTTGCATAGGATGTTCTCAGCTGCGACTCCGACTGGATCATCAGCATCGTGGAGATGCCGCGGGAACGGATTGATGAGATCATGCGGGGAAACTGTTCGATCTTACAGTTTGTGGCGAAATCATCCAGAATGAAACGAACCGGGAGCGGCAGCCGCTGATCCTCACATTCCTGGTCTGCGACTCTGCAAAGCTCGGCCATTGCCTGGGTGAAAAAAATGTTTGCCAGCTTATCAAAGGACCGGTCCATATCACTTACCACCACAAACAGTGCCGTTTTCTTTTTTCCGATGTCCTGAATGTTTGTCTCATCATAGGACAGCATTTCGCGCAGCTCGCGGGTGTCGAACAGGCCCCTCTGGGACTCTACCGTGATCAGGATCGATTTTAAGGTTTTTCCCGTAGCGATCCGGAATTTTTTGTACTGTCTTACCGCATAGCTGTCCGGATCCTCCCGTTCCAGCTGGTGGAACAGCAGATCTCCCAGTGTGTCATTCCCGGATCTGTTTTCATCGATTTGAAAGCGGGAGATGAGCTTCAGCAGTTCCTTCAGGTTTTGGCCGTCCTCATCCATGCATTCCATGATATAGCCGATCACTGCCTGCAGCAGCAGTCTGGAGGAATCCGTCCAAAACGCATCGTTTTGCACGCCCTTTACGTCATCGACCAGAATCGAAGCCAGCTTCATGACGTCTAACTCATCCCGGATATAGGAAAAAAAGTTATAGTGGATCGAATGCACGGGGTCTGTAAAATCCAGTTTTTTTACTTCATAGCCCCGCTCCTCCAGATAGGCCTTGTACTTCCCGTAAAGATTACCCTTCGGGTCTGATATGATATAGCTGCCGGTGGCCTGCATGATATTTGGCGAAACGATGCTCCGGGTCTTTCCGGAGCCCGAGGTCCCGACGACCAGCACGTTGTTGTTTAATTTTGTGCGGTAACAGTCCATGTCGTAATACTTGCCGTCTGCAAGTATCAGGTCTCCCTTTTGGATCATCTCGTATACCTCCTTGTTGTTTTCTCCTAAGCGATCTTCACGCTGTCTGTGATCCGGTCACACAGCCCGAAGGCGATGGCCTCTTCTGCGCTCATGTAATTGTCAAAGCTTGTTGCCTCGTTGATCTCCTCGACGGTCTTTCCGGTGTGCTTTGCCAGGATCCCGTTGACCAGCTCTCTGGTTTCTATAATGGACTCCGAGATCTTCCGGATGGATGTGGCAGAACCACCCACACCGTTTGCCAGCAGCGGTTCGTGGATCATCACCTTGCTGTGTCTTAAGATATATCTGCTGCCCCGCTGTCCTCCGGCTAACAGGACAGCTGCCATGCTGGCTGCCAGTCCGGTACAGATCATGTTGATCTCCAGCTTGCTTCCCTGGATCGCATCATAGATCATCAGACCCGCGTTTACTTCTCCGCCGGGACTGTTGATGTAAATGTTGACCGGTTCATCGGGCGTCTCCTCCAGATACAAAAGCTGCGTCACAAAAAAGTTTGCCATGTCTGCATTGATCTCGCCGTTCAAAAAAATATTTCGATTTGTCAGATGTCTGGTGTACAACGATACTTCTCTTGTTCCATTCACCCCTTCCACTTCTATGGTAGGTATCCAAATATGACTCATCCGCTTCGTCCCCTTTCTTCGTGCGTTCATTTTCTTTGTTCTGATGCTATCTTACCCGAAAACCGTCCGCCAAAAAATAAACCGGTAGTTTATGGCAAAAAAAGAAGAGGACAAAAATCCTCTTCTTAAATCTCTAAAAATGTTGACCTGCGCTACTTCACCTTCACAAAATTTCCCAGCGCCGTATATTTTGCTTCCACCTTCAGTTTTCCGTCCGTTGCCAGGAAACCGCATTTGCCGCCTTCCATCTGGACGATACAAAGACCATCATCCGCAAATCCGTTGACTGCCTGAAATACCGGTTTGATCAGCTGTTTTCCGGAAGGATCCACGAATCCCCACAGGCCGCTTTCTCCATCCTGCACCGCTCCGTAACCTCCGGCGAAGCTTTGGGCGAAGGCTAATTCCGGCTTTACCACATAGCTTCCGGTTTCGTCAATGTATCCGTATTTGCCGTCCTCCGTTACCATTGCGATCCCTGCATCGGAAAAGCTGTATGCAGTTGCATAAACCGGCTCGATGACCGTCTCGCCCGCAGTGTTGATATAGCCCCATTTGTCGCCGATCTGTACCGCAGCCAGTCCGTTTTCTGCAAATCCGAATGCTGTTTCGTAGTCAAAGTGGATCGCTTCGCCCTTTGTATCCAAAAAGCCGTTCTTTTTATCTTTAACAGCTACTGCATAGCCGTTTTTGAAGCTTTCCGCATACTCATATTCAATGGGGATCACGACCGCTCCGGTGCTGTCTATAAAGCCGTACTTGCCATCCTTCTTTACCAGTGCCAGCCCGTTGTCCGTGAATTCTGACGCGTCCTCGTAGATCAGATCAGCAACAACCGTTCCGTTCATGTCAACATAACCGTACTTATCACCGGATCCAACCACAGTCAGACCGTTTGCCGCCACATTGCCCACGGTATCATAGGTACAGGCTACCACTTCGTTTCCGTCTGTATCGATCACTCCGTACATCCCATCCCTACAGACAGCCGCGTATCCGTTATGAAAAACGCCCGCGTAGTCGTAGCTGTAATCGATCACTTTTTCTCCGGCAGCGTTCAAATAGCCATACCCGTCACCGAATTTTACAGCTGCCAGCCCGTCATCCTCCGAGAACACCTGCGCATCTGCATACTTAAACTGGATAGCCGTCTCCCCGTTGGCATCGATGTACCCGTATTTTCCGTTGATACAAGCCGGAGCCAGATAGCTGTCCGCAGCCTCGATCACAACCCTGCTGTCTGCTTTTTGCAGGTCTGTGGATCCGCAGCCGGCAAGAGCCGTCATTCCAAGCGCCAGAACCAGCAAACCGATTTTGTATTTCATCTGTTTTCTCATGGTCATCCCTCTCTTCTTCATATGTCCGGTTCTATCATACCATCTTTTACATATTCCGTGCACCGTAAAATATTTCGATTTGAGGGATTATCTTTTTATAGACCGAAAACTTTGTTTTCCCGCCCATTCAATGGGAAGGCTGGCTCCTATTTATCCAGCACCACATACGGGATGTTCAGCATCTGACCGATCTTTTCAAACATTGATGCATTGTGCCCGACACTCATCGCAAAGTGATGGGTCACGGCCTCAGCAAACCACTCGTCCATATAGGAGTCCGGATCCTTTTTGAACTTCACCGGTGTCTGGGTATTTCCGATAGTCATGATCGTTCCGTCGGTTGCCTCTGCCTCTGTGATGGTCAGCTTCAGCTTGCCATCCACCGTCTGGGTACAGCCCAGATTGGTGATGGCACCGGGACGTACCTTTGCCTCCACAGAAACGCCGCTGCCCTGCTTTCCATGATACAATCCCATTCCCCGCAGGAACGGTTTTCCCTTTGCAATCGCCAGGTGGAAGGGGCCGTCATGTCCCAAAAGGATCGTTCCGTCTTCATAGTCAGTGACTACGATCTCACAGAAGCTGCCGCCAACGCCCACCATATCACAGATCTTCATGGCCAGACAGGTCTTGAGATCCGCCTCGCCTGCGCAGGGAATACCCTTTGCCGTCAGCAGAGAATGTCCTACGATAAAACCGCTCTGCAGTTTTTCGTATTCACCGCCCGGTGCGCCGTGATAATAATAGCACAGTGCATCCAGATCGTACTCTTTGACCATCTTTTCCTGTGCCACAGCCACCCGGGCAGACCAGTTCAGCTGTTCCTCGGTGGGCTTTTGTGCCAGCGGATCTGCCGCCTTATCATCAGTGATGATAAAGAATTCTTCGATCTCTCGCCGCTTCTCTGCGATCTCCTCGTCCGTCACTGTCTCCATCTGACGGTTCAGATCACACATTTCCAGCACCTCCACATGGGCGCCGGTCTGACCCTGAAACATAGCAAAGTCACTGTACATGTCCAGCATACCGCAATAATAGCCACCAAGGAAACCGAATCTGCAGCCGCGAAGTCCGGCCTTTACAGCTGCCGCCTTTACCCACTCTCCGATCTGCTTCCATGCGCGTTTTGCCTCCGGGCGCTCTGCCGTATTCTCATCTGTCATGGAAATTTCCGGTGTGTAGTCCAGCCCCAGCAGACCGTTTACGATCTTGCAGGAGATGCCTGCACGATGAAAGGCGTTGGAAAGCTCCGGTACCGGGCATGCGCCGCAGTGGGCCAGCCACTCTCCGGTGGTTGTCACGGCATAATTGATACGCGCTGTGGGCTGCAGATTTAAGATTACGGTGAATGCCTGACAGATCTGGTGCACCGGAAGCACGGAATCACTGGTGACATAGGTTCCGGCATGGGCAAAGATCAGGTCTACATTATTTGCATTGAAATATTCGCCCGCCTTTTTTCCTTCCTCCGGACAGTCAACCAATCCGTAGAAGTATACCTCTGCCTCCTCCATCTGACCGATCTTATCTGCGATAAACTGACCATACTCGATCATGCGCTCACGAAGCCCGGCAAACTGATTCCAGTACGCCTTGAGACCCATGGTGTAAACTCCGATTTTTGCTTTTTTTACAGGTTTTAATTTCTCCATATCCACATTCTCCTTTTCATGATTTTTGTCTGCTCGTAGCCGTTCCTACCGGCAAAAGACGTTTTTGCGTATAAATAATACATTTTTGCTTTGTTCGTTTCTTTTTGGTTTTTCTTGTGATATGATTACTATATCAGTCTTTTTATGGATTGTCATTCGATAATATTGTTCAAAAATAGTACGATCTTGCTGTCAGAAAGGGATGCCTATGAATACCGATTTTTTTGAAGATTATTCTGCCGGATGGAGCCGCGATTCGATCCGTCTGATGCCTACCGCCAGCGAAACTGCCAAGCGGTTATTTTTCTATATTCAGGAATGCGGTTATTTTCGAACCGACGATTCCTACTACACCAAGCGGGCAAACCTGAACAGCTTTTTAGTTATTTTTACACTTTCCGGAAACGGGATCCTGCGATATCAGGGAGAGGTCTATGATCTGACACCCGGCTTTGCCTGTCTGATCAACTGCAACGAACGCCACTTTTATCAGTGTGCACAAAATTGTCATTGGGAATTTCTTTGGATGCATTTTAACGGAGCCAACGCACTTGGCTATTATGAAGAGTTTGTAAAGAATGGTTTTCACCTGTTGTCCTGCCAGGATACCTTTTTCATGGAAAGCACACTCCGGCGCCTCATTGCAATTCACAAAAAAACAGATGCGACCACAGAGCTGATCTCCTCCCAGCTCATCACAAATATCCTTACTGAATTTCTGACGGACACCTGCACCTACTCGCAGTCTGCCTTCGTGCTGCCCGAAAGTGTTCTTGAGACCAAACGGTATATTGACCGGCATTTCCGTGAGTCACTTTCTCTGGATACGCTTGCCGATCTGCAGCATATCAGCAAATTTCATCTGGCCCACGAATTTAAAAAATACGTAGGAATGCCTGTCAATGAATATATCATCTGTGCAAGGCTTTCCTACGCAAAAGAGCTGCTTCGTTTTTCGAAGCTGTCTGTGAATGAGATCGCTGACCGGATCGGTATCAGCCAGTCCAGCTATTTGATCCGTATCTTTAAAGAAAGGGAGTCCATGACTCCCAATCAGTTCCGCCGCAAGTGGACGGGTAATCAGATCGAACACGCCGAAGCTCCGGCGAGTGATCCAAAATAAATTAATCCAGATGGAACACCGGTCTTAAATCGATGCAGACCGGGCTGTTGTCCGGGTTTGTCTCCATGATGTCTGCCATGAAATCCCACCATTTACGGTTGATGACAGTGTCTGCGCCCTTTGCCCAGAGCTCCTCGTCCTCGATCTCAATATAGCCGTAAAGGATATTTGTCTTCTCATCTAAAAAGATGGAATAGTTCTTTCCGCCGTGCTCATGGATCATGTCCTTCATCTCCGGCCACAGCTGATTGTGACGCTTTTCATATTCGTCAGCCTGTCCCTCGTATAATTTCATGGTAAATGCTTTGATCATTGTAATACCCTCCTGTTTTTACTTTTTATTTTAATGTAAAACGATGTCTCTGTTTCGTCAAGTTTCCTATTCGACAGAAAAAGGGACTGCCGAAGCAGTCCCTTTGGATAGACGATCTTAGTAAACTGTCTTCCACTCCTCGATGTTCTCAGGATTGAATCCGAACGGAGGTCCAAGGATGATCTCGGTACCGCCATCGCTTGCTGCAGTTACTTCGTATGTAGTTCCGTCAGGAGCAGTGTAGCTGTCTCCCTCAGCACCGGTGATCACACCGTTTACAAGTGCGATTGCGGTGTAACCAGCTAATCTACCTAAGTCGATAGGGTTCCACAGGAACATGTAAGGACATGCGTCTGCGTCAGTAGATCCGATGTAGTCAGCCATCTCTGAAGGTAATCCAAGACCGGTAACCTTTACAGATCCTGCAAGACCCTTATCCTCAACAACCTTAGCTGCTGCCATGATACCTACAGTAGTAGGAGCACAGATAACCTTAACGTCAGGATTCTCTGCTAAGATCGCATCTGTCTGGTCAACGGACTTCTGATACTCATCATCACCGTAGTAAACGCCTACTAACTCAAGTCCTGCATAGTCAGAACCTTCCATTACAGACTTCATGGAATCGATCCATGCATTCTGGTTGGTAGCGGTAGAAGCTGCAGAAAGGATTGCCCACTTGCCTTCGCCGCCGGAGATGTCTTTTACTGCCTCCATTAAGGTCTCACCAACCTGAGTGATACCTGCCTGGTTACAGAATACTTCACGAGAAGCTGCGTTTGTTGCAGAGTCAAGTGCAAGTACGTGGATACCGGAATTCTTTGCCTCGGTTAATGCAGGCTGTAAAGCGTCTGCATCGTTTGCTGCGATAGCGATCGCATCTACGCCCTGAGAAATTGCGTTGTTGATACAGGTGATCTGGCTCTCAGCATCTGCTGCTGCGGGCTCCTGAAGTACGAATGTACCACCCTGTGCCTCAATGGCCTCCTTGAATCCCTCAGCCTCTTTCTGATTGTAAGGATTTCCTGCACTCTTAACGATCAGGCAGTAGGTCTTATCTGTTGTAAGATCTCCTGTCCCTGCTGCGGCGTCCTCTGCTGCGGGCGCCTCTGCTGCATCGTCTGCTGCAGGCTCCTCAGCCTTGTCCTCTGCTGCCGGTGCCTCTGCTGCCGGTGCATCTGCTGCTGCATCCTTGCTTCCACAGCCAACTAACATCGTAGCTGCCATGGATACGCATAATAATGCGCTAAGAACTTTTTTCTTCATGTTTTTCTTACCTCCCATAAGATTTTGTTTTTTATGCTCAAACGAATGGTCTTGCATTCGTCCGTAGCCCTTGTGAAATTGTAGCAGATCCTTCATTGGTCTGCTGTCGGAAATAGTTTCCTTTTTCTTACGCAAATTTTTTCTTCTTTACATTAATCTTTAAGTTCGGGATCATAACGGAGATCACAAGGAGTGCTCCCTTGATCACTAACATCACGTTGGATGATACGTTTACCAGTCCAAGTCCGTACTCCAGTAAGCCTAAAAGGAATACAGAAATCATTGCTCCGATGAAGTTTCCTTTACCACCGTCAGTCAGGATACCGCCTAATACGCAGATACCGATGGCATCCATCTCAGTTCCCTTACCTACCGCATTGTTGATACTTCCCATGGAAGCTGCGGTGAAGATTGCTGCCACACCGGCGAATAAACCGGTAACAACATAAACCACAAATCTTGTTCCCTGCACGTTGATTCCAGAGTATCTTGCTGCCTCACGGTTTGCACCGATCGCATACATTCTGCGTCCGAAGGTGGTTTTGTGCTGTACAATGCCGAATACGATGGCACAAAGTACAAATACGACAAACATGTAAGGCACGACTCCGCCGATCTTACCCCAGTACAGGTTTGAGAACCACATCACGTTGTTCAGACCGCCTGTGGACTGGTCTCCTAAGATGATCTCACACAGTCCGCGGTAAACAACCTGCGTACCAAAGGTGATGATCATCGGGTTTAACTCGGTAAACTGTGTTGCGATGGCACCGTTGATGCATCCGCATACAGTACCGGTCAGTAATGCCACGAGCACTGCCACGATCATCGGTGCTCCTGCATTGTAGGTAACTCCTAACATGGTTGCGCTGAAGGCTAAGATAGATCCTACGGAAATATCGATATCTCCAAGCACTAACACAAAACACATGGGCAGCACCATGAATGCGATATTCAAAAAGGAATTCGTTGCACGGAATAAACCGGTCACGCTCCAATATTTATCGGAGATCGCAATGTTCATGATATTTACTGCTACCAGAAGCAAAATCAGCATGGACTCCCAGCGAAGAAGCAAATGCTTCAAGGAGAAGGGCTGTTCTGCTCTAATCTCTCTGCCTGATTTTCCTGCCATGATTAAATCTCCCTTCTCTTTAATGCTGCCTTATCTACAGAACGCTGTACCAAAACGTTTAAGATTACGAATACCAGGATGATGACACCCTTGATCGCCTTCTGCCAGAACTGGGACACTCCGATGAGCGGCAGTCCCTTTCCGATGATGGCGATCACCAGTGCACCGAGGAATACACCAACGATGTTTCCTTTTCCACCGGTCATGCTCACACCACCTACCACGCAGGCTGCGATACAGTCCATCTCAAGACCTTCACCCATGTTACCCTGTGCAGATGCATACAGTGATGTAAACATTCCGCCTGCCAGACCGGTCAGTCCACCGAGGATCACGTAGCAAAGTGTCTTTACCTTACGGACATTGATACCGGATACAGCTGCTGCCTCTGCGTTCGATCCTACTGCGTAGATCTTACGTCCTGCCGGTGTCCATTTCAAAATGATGTAGAAGATCACATATAAGATGATCACGATGACCAGCAGGTTATTGATGATTCCAAAGCCAAGGTAGCTCTTCTGTGCAAAATTCTTATAATTCTCCGTGAAATCCATCGCTGCGACCCACTCATTGTGTGCCACCAGATAAGTAGCACCACGGAAGGCGTTCATACAACCCATCGTCGCGATGATCGGAGGAACCTTTCCGTAAGAGATCACAAGTCCGATCAACAATCCGCAGCAAAGTCCGACTACGACTGCGATCGCAAATACTGCGATGATCGGAAGTCCCTGATTGTCTCTGAAGATCAGGGATGCACACATACCGGAAAGTGCCAGTGTGGAGCCGACGCTGATGTCAATACCGCCCGTCAGCATAACAAGCATCATTCCGATGGCGATGACAAAGTCAACCGCGTAGTTTTTAAACATTCCGTTTAAGTTATCCAGCTGGAAGAACACACCGCCGGATTTGATCTCGATGAAGACCGCCAGGATCGCTACGATCAGCAGAAGGATCGCTTCACGGGAGCCGGTGATCTTTTTCAACATAGATTTATTTTCCATAATTTCCACTCACCTCTCCTTAATTTCCTTCGGTATTCTTTAATGATTTTGCCATTGCAAACTGGAGAATACCTTCCTGCGTTGCTTCCTCACGGCTTAACTCACCGGTGATCTTTCCTTCGCACATGACAATGATCCGGTCACTCATATTGAGCACCTCAGGCATCTCGGAGGAGATCATGATGATCGCGTATCCTCTCTGTGCCAGCTGTCCCATGATGTCGTAGATCTCAGCCTTCGCACCGACATCGATACCCTTTGTAGGCTCATCCATGATGAGTACCTTCAGGTCCGATGCAAGGATCTTGGAAACGGCAACCTTCTGCTGATTACCGCCGGAAAGTGTGCTTACTTTATCAAACAGGGAAACTGCCTTTGTGTCAACTTCTTCGGCCAGCTCTTTCGCTGCTGCGCGCTCTGCCTTATCGTTGGTAAAGATCTTGTTTCCGTATTTTTCAATCTCGGTCAGGGTGATGTTTCTTCCGATGCCCCAGTCTAAGATCAGTCCTAAATTGGAACGATCCTCGGTCAACAGTCCGATTCCGTTTTTGATGGCATCCCGGGGGCTCTTGATCTGAACCTCTTTGCCATCCAAAAAGATCTTTCCGCTGTCAAGCTTTTCTACGCCGTAGATGGTCTGGATCACTTCGGTTCTTCGTGCACCGACCAATCCGGTCAGGCCAAGGATCTCGCCCTTTCTCACGCTGAAGGATACATCCTTGAAAAATCCCTCTCTGGAAAGCTTTTCTACCCGGAGAACTTCCTCGCCTAACGTTACGTCCGGCTTCGGAAACATATCTGTGATCTCACGTCCTACCATTGCGGTGATCAGATCTGCGTTTGAGATCTCATCTACATTGTAGGTTCCTACATATTTGGAATCACGGAAGACCGTTACTCTGGTTGCCAGACGGTACATATCCTCAAATCTGTGTGAGATGAAGATGATGGATGCTCCCTCGTCACGCAGCTTTTCTGAGATCCTGTACAGGTTTTCCGATTCATTCTTTGTCAGTGATGCAGTGGGCTCATCCATGATGATGATCTTTGCGTTGGAAGATAATGCCTTTGCGATCTCTACCATCTGCTGCTGTGCAACGGACAGTGCGCCCATCTCTGCAGTGGATTTGAAATCTGCATTGAGCTGTGCTAAAAGCTTGTCTGCCTCCTCGTACATCTCCTTCCACTGGATCATGCCGTGCTTAACCTTCTCATGGCCCATAAAGATGTTTTCCGCAACGCTCAAATGCGGATAAGCGGTAACATGCTGGTAAATCGCAGCAATACCGGCTGCCTGGCTGTCGTTGGGTCCCCTAAAATCGACCTTCTCGCCATTCAGATACATCTCGCCGCCATCTGCCTTATGTACACCGGTAATAACCTTGATAAAGGTCGATTTTCCGGCTCCGTTCTCTCCCATCAGCGCGTGGATCTCGCCAGCCTTCAGCTGAAAGCTTACCTTATCCAAAGCTTTTACACCGGGAAAGATTTTTGTGATCTCTTTCAATTCCAGAACATATTCTGAAGCCATTGATCGTTCTCCTCCCTCTTCGTTCGTCAAAACAGTTCTCTCTTAACCTAAAACTATCGTATCATTGCACGAAAAAAAAACCTATCGTAAAATTTTTTGATTGCGGGTATTTTTTTTCGTTTTTTTTCGCCGGGACTGACAGATCCTGAAAAAAATGTTACAATGTATCTGTTCAGAACCGGGGTAATCAACACCGGTTTTGAATCGATACATTGCCAATTCTTAGGAGGAGATCATGCGGATTCTGATTGCAGATGATGAGGAACTGACACGAAAAGGTATCATATCAAGCGTTGACTGGGAAACACTTGGCATCTCGGACATTGACCATGCGGATGATGGTATTCACGCGCTGGAATGCGCCAAGCGCGCACAGCCGGACATTTTGCTGACGGATGTGCGTATGCCACGAATGGACGGGATCGAGCTGGCAAAACGGCTCCGCGAACAGGATCCGGATTGTCCTGTCATCTTTATGAGCGGTTTTTCAGACAAGGAATATTTAAAGGCTGCCATCAACCTGAAGGCGGTCAGCTATGTGGAAAAGCCCTTTGTCACGGCTGAGATCACCGAGGCTTTATCAGAGGCAGTCACGCTTGTACAAAAACAACGCAGACAAACGGAATCCGACCAGTTCTTTTTACAGGAAACCAGCTCAAAGCTCGCCCTTTCCCTGACACAGCCCGGAGCCATCGGGAATCTGGAGGCCTCGGTCAGTGAGTTGTTGGAGTCCATAGCATCCAATCAGTATGTTTCTACACTGATCATCCGCGCAGACGAACGTTATTTTCAGTTCTCCGAGACAAAGCTGCAGGAGTTTTTCACACGGCTTGACACCTGTCTTTCTTCCTATCATATGGAAGAGCTGCACACCATGAAGCATGCATCCAATATCATCCTCCATCTGTATGGCGCAAAAAAACCGGAAAGCAAAACACTCCTTTCCATCTGCCGCCAGATCCGCGCGTTTTTGCAGGATGGTGATATGAATCCCTTCTCCATAGTTCTCGGAGATACGGTCCGCGGTTTCGAAAACGCGTACCGTTCCTATAATAATGCGGTGTTTCTTTTGCAGAGCTCTTTTTTCACGCCACAGGGAAGCATCTGTACGCCTTATGAGGAAGGCCACTCTGTTCCGACTTCCTGGCTGCATCAGTTTCCGGATCAGTTTTCCCAGACACTGGCCGCCAAAGACCGCGATTCAGCCAATGAGATCTGCGAAACATTAAAGCAGACGCTTTGCGGCAACCGGAATCTTTTGCCCAACCAGGCCAGAGACCTGTATTACAAGCTGCTCATGGCGCTCTCCCAGCTTCAGTACGAAGCAAAGATCAGTTCTGCCCCGGACAATCCGGAGCAAAGCCCGCTTGAGCGCATCACGGCCTGTGCCTCCTTTGAGGAATTACATCAGCTTTTGTGCAATTTGATCGACCGGTATTTTGAGGCGCTGGAAGCAGCGGCCGAGGACAGCTCCACCCTGTTTTTGATCAAGGATTACATCAGCAGTAATTACAGTGATGGCAATCTTTCCATCAAGGACATCAGCGAGCATGTGCATCTTTCTTCCTCTTATCTCTGTACCGTATTTAAGACGGAGACCGGTCAGACACTGAACCAGTATCTGACCAATTTTCGGATTGAGAAGGCAAAGCAGCTGCTTTCGGATCCCAGAAATAAGATCAACGAGATCGCTGCCCAGGTAGGCTACAGCGACTGCAATTACTTCGGCAAAACATTCAAAAAGGTGGTCGGGCTTTCCCCGTCCGAGTACCGTGAAAAGGAATCCTTATGATAAAAAAGCTTTACCATTTTTATCAGTATCAGCTCCCGCTGCGGGCAAAGATGCTGATCACACATCTGATCCTGGCCTTGATCCCTGCAATGCTCATCACGAACTTTGCCTATAACCAGATGATAACGGTCACAACCAACACCACGCTGCGCTCCCTGAATACACTGGCTGATCAGACCCGTGCGAACATTGCCACAACTGTTGAACAGCTCAGTACCATGGCGGACAGTGTGTGCGGTGATGAGTTTTTTTCTTCCTATATATACACTTCCCTTCCGGAACAATACGATCATATCTTCGATCTGGAGGGTGGGCTTCATACATTGGAAAATCTGCTGGCTTCCTATGAAAACAGCTCTATTGTCTCCAATGTGCGTATCTATATGGACGATTCCCATTACCGGGAGCTCCGGAAAAGAACGAAGAACCCCATCTTTGAAACGCTGCATCCTGCCCGTGGAACCTACTGGCACGGCATCTTCAGCAGCACGAACAACAACGAGCTGCTCTGCCCTCCCATGTATCTGTCTCCCACAGAGATCGATACGCTGGGTACCCACGCGGTCATCCGGCGGATTCGGAGCGTTCAGAGCGAATGCTATGTGGTGATCTATTTTAACCAGTCCACCATCCAGCCGATCCTGTTGCAGGATCTCCCTTACAATAACAGTGTGATCTATATCACAAACTCCAGAAATGAGATCGTGGCATCCACAAATACCATGCTTTCAGGAACCTATTACATTCCCTATAATGAGATCACCCAGCAGATCCCCTCCACCTCCCGTCAGGAAAAGCTGCAGTTTGCCGGTGAGAACGTATACTGCGGCTGCAAGATCATTCCCGGCACGGACTGGATCATGGTTTCTGCTGTTCCGGAATCCAATCTGACTTCGGAGGGAAGCCGGCTGGTGCTGAACTTTCTGTTTGTATATGCATTGGTTGTCATCGTCTGTATCCTCATCAGCCAGGGGCTGAGCCGCTCTATCACCGGACGGGTTTCGAAGGTGGTGGAAAACATGCAGCAGGTGCGCCAAAGCAAGCTTCCAAGCCGGATGGACGATCCCGTTGGCTCTGATGAGATCAGTTCTCTCATCGACTCCTACAACTATATGTCGGACGAGATCAACCGTCTGGTCACCAAACAGCAGGAAACCGCAAACGAGCTTCGCCATTCGGAATTCCGGGCTCTGCAGGCACAGATCAATCCGCATTTTCTGTATAATACACTGGACATGATCAACTGGATGGCCCAGTCCGGTGAAACCGCACACGTATCGGAGGCCGTAAATCTCCTCTCCCGCTTTTACCGGATCACCTTAAGCCGCGGCAGCTCCATCATCACAGTCCGCGAGGAGCTGGAGCATGTAACGCTCTATGTTCAGCTGCAGAATATGCGTTTCAACGATAAAATTCATTTTTTTATTGATGTTCCGGACGAAATGCTGGATTACACGATACCCAAGCTGATTTTCCAGCCCATTGTAGAAAATTCCATCCTGCACGGTATTTTAGAAAAGCCGGTCAAGGAGGGGAATATTGTGATCATGGGATGGATGGAAGATGAGACACTTGTCTTTGTGATCTCTGATGATGGTGTCGGCATCCCGCCCGAGAAGCTTGAGACCATTCTCTCCGGAAACGGGGCCAGCAGCAAAGGCAGCAATATTGCCATTTCCAACACACATAAAAGAATCCGGCTCTGCTACGGAAGCGAATATGGCCTTCGCTACCGGAGCAAACCCGGATATGAAACCGAGGTGGAGATCCGCATTCCCGCCAACGGCGAAAGTCTGGATCTGCCACCGATGATGATGCATCATGACTGCTCGGTTCCGCTTTGATCTGTTATATAGGCTTAGACGTCTTCAATCTGCCAGTCGATGGGGGCGATCCCGTTTGCAGACAAAAAATCATTCGTTTTGCTGAAATGCCTGCATCCGAAAAATCCGCGGTACGCAGACAGCGGGCTGGGATGCGGCGCTGTCAGCACCAGATGCCTGGGATTGTTCAGCATCGGGATCTTACTCTGGGCCGGTCTGCCCCACAAAAGATAGACGATCGGCCGGTCCTGTTCATTGACCGCACGGATCACGGCGTCCGTGAACTGCTCCCAGCCTCTGCCCTGATGGGAATTCGCCTGATGAGCACGCACGGTGAGCACTGTGTTCAGAAGCAGTACGCCCTGATCCGCCCACTTTTTCAGATAACCGTTATTCGGTATGTAACAGCCAAGATCATCCTGCAGTTCCTTGTAGATATTCACGAGCGAAGGCGGGATCTCCTGATGCTGCTCCACGGAAAAACACATGCCCTGCGCCTGATGCTCCTCATGATAAGGATCCTGCCCTAAGATAAGCACTTTTACATCCTTTAATGGCGTAAAATGAAACGCATTAAAAATGTCCTCTGAGGGCGGATAGATCACATGATTGTGATACTCCTCCCGGACAAACTGATACAATTTTGCATAATATGGCTTTTTAAACTCCGGCGCCAGCACCGGAAGCCAGTCGTTACTGATCATTGCCATCTTTTGTTATCTCCTATCTGCGCACCGATACGCCACGATCTGCCAGATAATTTTTCAGATCCATGATCTCCATCTCTTTGTAATGGAACAGGGACGCTGCCAGTGCAGCATCAGCCTTTCCCTCAGTCAGCGCATCGTAAAAATGATCCATTGTTCCCGCACCGCCGGAAGCAATGACCGGAATGGAAACATTCTCTGCGATCTGCCTGGTCAGTTCGATATCATAGCCGGCCTTCGTGCCATCACAGTCCATGCTTGTGAGCAGGATCTCTCCCGCACCCATGCGATCCGCTTTCATAGCCCATTCCACCGCATCGATGCCCACATCCACACGTCCACCGTTTTTGTAAATGTTCCATCCGCTGCCATCCGCACGTCTTCTTGCATCGATCGCCACAACCACACACTGGCTGCCAAACTTATCCGCCGCCTCACTGATCAGCTCCGGCCGGTTGATGGCTGAGGAATTGATGGAAATCTTATCCGCGCCCTCGCGAAGAAGGGCCCGAAAATCATCCACGGTACGGATACCTCCGCCGACCGTGAAGGGGATAAACACCTTCTCTGCCACCTTTCGCACCATATCCACAACCGTTTCTCTGCCATCAGAAGAAGCTGTGATATCTAAAAAAACGACCTCATCGGCTCCTGCCTTATCATAAGCCGCTGCGATCTCCACGGGATCACCCGCGTCTCTTAAATTCACAAAATTCACACCTTTTACAACCCTGCCGTTATTCACATCCAGACAGGGAATGATCCGCTTTGTAAACATCCTAGTTTTCCTCCCCTAAATGTGCAAAATTGTTCAGGATCGTAAGTCCGACGCTGCTGCTCTTTTCCGGATGGAACTGACAGGCAAAGATATTGTCCTGCTCCACGGAGGCATGCACCAGATCCCCGTATGTAGTCATTGCCTTGACGATCGTTTCATCCGTTGCCTTCAAATAATAGGAATGTACAAAATACACGTAGGATCCGTTCGGTATATCCTTGAATAAACGTCCGTCATTCATCAGCTCCAGGGAATTCCATCCGATATGCGGGATCTTCAGCCCATGCTCATCTGAAAAACGAACAACGTTTCCCTTTAAAAGCCCCAGTCCTTCCACACCGCTGCTCTCCTCGCTTCCCTCGAAAAACAGCTGCAGTCCCAAACAGATGCCAAGGAGCGGCGTGTTCTTTTCCGCCACCTCATGGATCACCTTGTCCAGCTCATACTTTTTCAACTGGTTCATGGCATCTCCAAAAGCTCCCACGCCGGGAAGGATCACCTTGTCCGCGCGAAGGATCTCACCACGATCCCTTGTGATCACACTTTCCTGTCCCAGCAGGGCCAGCGCCTTTTCCACGCTTTTCAGGTTGCCCGCGTCATAATCGATAATTGCTATCATATTTCTTCATCTCCAGTTTTTGTCGTATTTTTTCCAGTAATTCAGCCATTTTCAGGCTTTGGAGTCATTCCATTTCATTGCTTTTCATTGCATGATATTACTTCTCATTACTGCAAATAATTCGTAAATAATTCGTACGAAAAAAGTTTTACGAATTAAGCAGATATCGCATTTGCCAACGCATTGATCTCAACTAATTGCTGCTCACTCGGCTTGGCATCCACATAATGGTTCATAGTTGTACTTATATTGCCATGACCCAAGATGTATTGTAATGTCTTCGGTGATAACGATTGCATATTTGTAGCAAAGGTATGTCTGCAGATATGTGGCTCAAATTTACGGATCGGCTCATTCGGATTTGCCTCATTAAATCTCTTGATACAATTCCTCAAATACTCTTCCGCATGAGCACGTACGATTGTCTTCCTGCTTCTCGTTGCCAAGAACACAAAACCTTCATACGCGTTTCCGCGTTCATCGTAACACACCGGTTCAATATCGCCTTTCAAATAACGATTCGCTAAAACCCTCTGAAAACTCTCATATACCGTATCGACCATGGGAACATATCGAATGCCATTTGATGTCTTGGGTTTTCGTACAACATGTTTATGGTTCAAACTCATTAGCTGTTTTTCCACCCTTATCAACCGCTTGTCAAGGTCTATGTCGTCAATAGTCAATCCACATAACTCGGAAATTCGAAGTCCGGTCCAAAATAGAATATTGATCATGTCATAACAATGTTTACAGTGACCATCGTTAGAGCAGAACTCTAAAAAGCGATTCATATCAGATATAGATAATGCTTCCATGGGCTTACTGTCACTTCTGTCTGTAGTTATCCGCCTAAATGGGTTTTTCACAATATAGTCATAATCAACTGCATATTCAAATGTTCTTTTAATCAGACTAATTTGTGTCTGAATGGATGAACCACGATATTTCTTTTTCATATCGGCTAACCAAGCTTCACAATGCTCCGGCTTTATCTTTCCGATTTCCATATGTCCCAGCCGGTACTCTTTTAAGCAGTTTACTGTGACCTGATACCCGGTTTTTGTATTTGGACTCAACTCTTTCCTATTATATAGACTTTCCAAATACTGATCTACTACTTCTAATAATGTAAGCTTGGCACCATCAATATCAATGTTGTTATCCAGCTGTGCGTTTAGCTCTGCCTCCTTCTCACGCAAACTCTTTCCGGACCGTTTACCCTTCGGTGTCTGGTCTGTTGGTTCAAGCCTGTAAGAACTGATTACCCGATCCTTCCCTAATGCATCTTTATAACGATATTCATATCGTTTCGTCTTAGGATTGTAGTATTCGTTCAGACGTAATGTTTTTCTTGCAGGTTTGTTTTTATTTGTTGTCTTTTTATTTGCCATATTCTCAGCCCTCCATAAAAAAGTGCCTCGAATGCATATATGCTAATCATATCACACCCGAGGCACCTTGTCGATATTTTATATTTGCTCAACCTGATTAATGAATTCTTCGAATGCATGACGCTTAATCCGTATCACCCGACCGATCATCAGATGATATTGACATGCATAATCATCACGCACGATTTCCCGCAGCCTATGTTCTCCTATTCCAAACAACTCAGACGCCTCTTTGATTGATAGCAATAATTTCTCATTCAAATATATACCTCCCTTCTTATAAACGGACAGTTAACACACAGGCTCAGACAAGCCCAAATGTAACTTAACCGCTGCATCCAACTTGTCCATCACTCCACTGTCAGCATCCACACGACCAATCTTGCCCCGGATCCTGGACTTATGCACCGACTGAATGCTCTCGGCAAGTGCCATAGATGTTTCCTTTAAATGGTATCCGGTCACTTCCAACGGTTTTACCTCTACATGAACCGGAATCTCCTTATGAGTGGTTGTCAGCGGTACTACCGTAACCTGCGGGGTTCGCTCATGATTCCCAGCATTTCTGCTGACCACAATACACGGTCGGAAGCCCCTTTCCGCTCCCGGGGAATAATTCCCCAGATCGACATATACAACATCGCCTCTTTTGTAACTTTTATATTCTCGTTTTCTGCTCATAATGCGCCTCCAATTCTTCCATTGCAAGATTTCTCTGATCTACAGATATGATCTCTCCACCAGCTTCACGAATGACACCGATCTTTTCATAGGCATCGGAAAGGCTGGTAGACACTTCTTCCATATTCGAAACAATGACACCATCCGCTCTGCCCTTCTGAATAAAATATGCCATCATTCCAAAATGCTCACTCACCATTGACATTCCAAGGACATCCTTGCGCAGAACCCTCACGATTTCTATATTATGTGCAGCTGCGTATTCCCGGATGTACCGTTCCTGCTTGTCTTCTTTTCGCTGAATCTGATTCAGCTCTCCGGTCGCACACAGGTACGCGATGCAGAATCGTTTTCTCTCTTTTTTCCTTCTTCCCATTGTACTCCTCCCCTATGCGCCAAGTTTCTGCGCCTGTGCGATCATCACCTCAAAGGTTGTCCGCAAATAGTCCTGCGTGTGCATCGGAAGCAATGACAGCTTTCGGTCAATTCCTTCCGCTACTCCACCGGCACCGCCGGAAAGATCAAGCAGTGTATTCGCGTCTGCCTCATACGCCGTCATAAAAAGGTACAATGTACTCATACTCATCCTTCGGCTCCCCTGCTCGATCTTATTAATCGTGTTTGTACTTAGTCCGGTCATCTCACTTGCCTCAAAAACACTGATCTTCTTTTTCTTTCTCAGGCTCCGGAGCGCCGGTCCTACCCGATATCCCTCGTATGTCATGGTCGCACCTCCTAGTCACAGCCCTTGTTGTCTGCTTCTTCTCTGGTCATATTGGCAGTAGCCATATCCCCCAGATAAGAAATGATCTCCACATCTTTCTCCGCCGCCCATTGCAAAAATGTCTGGATGTCATCCTTACATCTGCTGATATCATAAATGGACTTTACAATAACAGTCTGAACTTCTCCGTTTTCCATTCGCTTCATGATCGGGTCCAGCTGCTCCCTGTCGAAGTCGAAATCTTCTGTCCGATCCGCAAAGACTTCCACGATATGAATGCCCGCTTCCTGTGCCGCTGCTATCATGTCAGCTGCCAGCCATTTGATCTTGCGTTCACTTTTTCTCGACTTCATAAAAATGATGCCGATTTTCATTGCTTTATTTGTTTTCTGATTTTGCATAATGTGTATTCTCCTTTAGAAAATGGAATTATGCAGCGCTGCTTTTACGATCGCCTGTGCCCTTGGCACGATTATATGGTAACGCAACTCCTATATTCTTTGGCATCCTCTGAGGATATATTTTGCTTGGAGATGTATCCTCTGAGGATACATTTGCCGGATTGCGCATATTTTTAGGGTGGAAAAATGATTAAAAAAAGAAGATCGGACATCTTGCTCCGGTCTTCTTTTATGTACTAACTGCTAATATCATACTTTCTATTGCTGGCAATATTTTTCTTTTCTGCATCGGAGAAAGGGTATCGAGTAATTTCAGAAATTTATATGACTCGTCTCCATAAAGAATGTAATCGGCGGTCACATCATAATATTTCACCAGCATATCCACTTTATCTGATGGTACAAGGGTTATTCCTTTTTCGTATTTCTGATATTGATTTCTTCCAATATCCAAAACATCTGCTATCTGCTGCTGTGTTATCCCCTTCTGCTTTCTAAGATTCCTTAATCTACTTCCGATTTTTTCGAAATCCATTACCTCTGCTCTTGGATTCTTTTCCATGTGACCACCTCCCTTCTCGTTTGCTTGATCAATCTATCTTCCTTTTTCTATATGGAAATTTTTCTTTTCTTTAAAGTCAGCGCCTTGCGCATCTATAGACATATGCTTTTTTCTGCTATAATATGGGTGCGCAGACAAAACGTTTAGTTCTACTAATGAAGCCTATTTGATATAAGGAGGCTGTATTTTATGGAAAATGAATATCTTATCATGGATGATCGTGAAGTTTTTCTTTCTGAGCCAATGACTCCAGAAATGTCAGCTATTTACGAAAATATTAAAGCTGCTATTGAAGCTGATTTTTCCGATATATTATCCGACTAGCACCCAAGGATCTGTGATCTTCACAGGTCCTTCTTTATTTTGCAGGACGCTTTTTTGTCTGATACCATTCCTTTCCCTAAGTCTCCCTGCCCATCTCCCCAGAGGGGTGACTTACATCTCTATATCCACTATGTAACGATTTCCCGGCACACTACACCTTTTGCCTCTTTTCGACATCTTACTACAAACTACGTAAAAATCTTGTCGTTCTGTTACGATGTAAAAATTTTTATTTAAAAAAAGACGCACAGGAAAGAATTTAGCCGAAGCTAAATCTCTTTCCCATGCGTCCGCGGTGAGTCATGCTTTGGCAGGCATCAGCCCTGCCATATTTCAACAAGCTCCCATATCATGAGGCCTTCATTTAATTGTCCTTGTCAGATGACTACCACAGCTGCCATCTCTGATGAAAACGATTTTTTAGATATAGACCTTTCCGGTCTTACCTGCCATCGAAATTAATGTGCCCTCTGTCACATTCTTAAATATCACTACTCTGCTACACTTATTGGTACGACATTTAATTGTGATCCCGGATAAAATCTTTGCATCCTTATCTCCTGTAAGTTCGTACCGAATCCCCAAACTCTTTTTACACTTCTTACAATAAAAATCTATTACCTTTCTCTCCAATTCAGTCTGCTCCTTATTCATACAAAATTACCACATTTACAATTCTGTACTCGTAAAGGAAAGGGAAATCACCTTTGCAAGTCCTTTTGCCGGGAGTTCCGATGCATGTTTCCATGCCCCGACAG
>JAQYOU010000022.1 GCA_028727105.1 bacterium | reverse complement strand
GATATTTCATGCCCGGCGCCTTTGGGTTCCGGTCAGAATCCGCCGCGATCAGCCCCGGATCTACCTCCACTTCACCCAGCACCTCGCGCATCATTTCCAATGTAATATATCCGGGTCTTAAGATCATGGGGATCTCTTCCGTCAGATCCACGATGGTGGACTCCAGCCCGATATTCACCGGTCCGCCGTCTATGATCATGTCGATCCTTCCGCTCAGATCCTGCGCCACATGCTCTGCCTCTGTGGGGCTTGGCCGCCCGGAGGTATTGGCACTGGGTGCTGCGATATATCCGGTAGACGCATCGATCAACGCCCGTGCGATGGGATCGGAAGGCATTCGCACCGCCACTGTATCCATGCCGCCCGTTGTCTCGTAAGGGATCTTTTCATTTTTGCGAAAGATCATGGTGAGCGGGCCGGGCCAGAAACGCTCCGCCAATAGTCGGGCTGTCTGTGGTACCTCCTGTACCATTTCTTCTAAAGCCTTCATATTTGTAATATGCACGATCAGCGGATTGTCCGAGGGACGTCCCTTTGCCTGGTAGATCCTATGAGACGCATCCGGATTTGTCGCATCGCCGCCAAGTCCATAGACTGTTTCCGTCGGGAAAGCCACCAGACCGCCTTTTTTTATGATTTCTCCTGCCCGCGCGATCGCATCCATGTCCATCGCCTGCGGGTTGATTCTAATAAGTTCTGTTTTTCTATCCATACTGAACAGTATAACACAGTTCTATCTATTTTACAAAAAAAATCATTGCTTCTCACCCGATGTCTTCTCTGAAGGCGTTTCAGCAGATGCTCCGTTCAAAAATTCCATCACACCCATGTGGATTGCCCACACCAGACGATCCTGATAGGCATCCGAGGTTAAAAGTGCCGCCTCCGCCGGATGGCTCAAAAAACCGCACTCTACGATCACGGTGGGCGACACCGTCCGTTTCAAGAGATAATAACTCTCATTCGCTTTGGCCTGTCTGTGATTTTGCGGATCCACACGCCGGATCAGGCTGGCCTGGATCAGCTTTGCCAGCTGCTTCCCTCCCTCAGACTGCCCGTAGTAGAAAACCTGCGCTCCCTTCACCTCCGGCGAAGAAAAACTGTTCTGATGAATGCTCACCGTACAGTCAGGGTCGATCGTTTCAATGAGTGCACAGCGGTTTTGCAGATCCGCCACCTTTTTATTGCTGTCTCCTTCCCGGTACAGACCGGTATCGGAATCCCTGGTCATTGTCACGCGCACATCCTCCTGCTCCAGCAGAACCTTCAGCTTTTTCGCGATCACCAGGTTGACGTCCTTTTCCAATATCCCATCAGCAGACACCTTTCCACTGTCCACGCCTCCATGACCTACATCGATCACCACCTGAAAGCGGTCGTCCTGCGGCTCCTGTTTTACCGTGCTCACCAGCTTTGCGCCCTGCCTTCCCAGTATCCCTGCCGCCAGCAGGATCAATACCGCCATACATAATTCTATTTTTTTTCTCATAAAAACCCCGTACAAGACTCATAAACTTGCTTTATTATATGAGCTTTGTACGGGGTATATGTGAGCCCTTTGCTATTCTAAATAGGAAGAGATCGTATCCCAGACATCGGCGGTCTCCATGCCTGCCTTCCAGAATGCCGCTCCTGCCAGCTTCAGATCCTTCATGACCTGCAGCTTCACATCCAGGGATCTTGCGTCCTCCAGCCAGATCTTATAGGTAATGCCGTCCGCTTCATACTGGGCATAGTTCTGACCGCAGTCCTCCAGCCACGTGATCTGCGCGCCGTTCACATCTATGCGGCTGCGCGCCTCCGCCATGCTGGCCGTTTCACAGGACAGCTCATAACCCACATAGTCATCCGATGCTGCCTCTGCGGAATCGCCATCCTCTTCTTTCGGAGTCTCTGCCCAGATACGGGTATAAAACGGCATGCCAAGGATCAGCTGCTCTGCCGGAACGCCCTGTGCAAGCGTGTTCTGCGCACCCTCCCGCACAAATCCGATGGATGCCACACTGCCCTCGTCGGTTCCGGAATAGTGCTCATCATATGCCATAACGATCACATAATCTGCGAAATTCGCCTGCTCTGCACGATTGTAAAACTGTGTATACGCACTCGGCACATAATTGTCTACCGACAGCACCAGTCCATTATCATCGCATTTCAACGAAAGCTCCCGGATAAACTGGATAAATCCGTCCCCCACATCACCGCTGAGGGCTTCAAAATCTATATTGATGCCGTCCAGATTGTAGTTCAGCGCCTTGGCAATGATCTGATTGACCAGATTCTCTCTCACAGAAGTGTGCGTCAGTACATAGGTGGAATCCACCTCGGAATTCTCCAGGTTTGAAACCAGACCCCAGACCTTCACGCCCTGTTCATGACAATAGTTTACATAATCCTTACTTCCCGCGTCTGACAGATTACCCTCATTATCATTCAGATAAAACCAGGTAGGAGAAATGACGTTCACGTTTTTTGAATTGGCAAGAACGGTAGCGATCCTTGCATTCGCATCCGCATTCATGGTCTGATGCCAGAGCAGATTTACCGGTTCCTCCATCAGATTGTGTGTGAAGGTCTCTCCCTCATAGCTGTGGGGCGGCAGCTGCGCTTCACTGAATTCTGCCTGCTTCCCTTCGCCGGTCAGCTTTTTATTTTTTACGTATCCGATCAGCCCGTCAACCGTGGACACCTTACACCACTCTTCCATGGATTCTAAGACGATGACCTCTGTGCCTTTTTCCAGTTCTGTCAGGATCGGGCTCTTGATACCGCCCTTTACGCGAAGCTCCGTATCCCTGGAAACGGTTGTTGTTCCGCAAAGCCCCTTCCATACAGTGGTAAGCATGATACGGTACGGATCTGTGTAAAGCTCATACCCCAGATCTGTATATTTTTTTACGAAATCCAGCGCCACATAGACCGTGTCATCCCGGAGCTTTACGATCTCATAGTCCTCCCGTGTCACGTCGTTGCCCACAA
This sequence comes from bacterium, assembly GCA_028727105.1. Lineage (GTDB taxonomy): Bacteria > Bacillota > Clostridia > Lachnospirales > Lachnospiraceae > W0P33-017. The sequence continues at coordinate 92,420 of JAQYOU010000022.1, read as the reverse complement.
AGTATTCTTTGCGCCCGGCATATGCTGTCACCAGATCCTCCGCTGTAGTATAACGCAGCAGCTGTTCGTTTTGATCCCAGTAAAACCGGCTGTTAAATTCATCATGCACGATATCAAAGTCCAGGTAGATCTTTCCATCCATACACTTTCCTTTGAGCTCCGTCAGTTCCTGATCCCGGATGATGGCCACGTCATCCGGCTCCTCTATTCCAAAATATTCCTCCAGATCCTGTACCTCCTCCGAGGGAATATAATTTTCGATCTTCTTTCCGATCACTAATATCAGTCCGATCACCACGATCAGCAATAATGCCGCGATCACGGGTCCTGCCTTTTTTCTCATCGTAAGTACCTCCTCAATGGTCTGTATCCGAGACGTTTGTATCAATTATAGCATACCTTTTACACTACGCAAATGTTTTTCCTTTTCCAGAATTGACGCATGCCGCGCGGATACATCAAAAACAGGGCGCGCCAACACCCTGTTTTTGTTCCTTATTATTCTTTTATAAAATTTCCTGTTTACATAACAAAGGCTCCTGCCTCCTGAAATGTATTGTTGCTTAAATCTTACGCTTGAGTGTCTTACCGGCCTTTTGGCCGATTTACTCTACATTGAATCTTGTTTGAAATCTTGTTTGAAATCTTGTGGGTAAAAACCGTACTCCCACTCTATTATGTTTCATTTACCTTATCAAAATGTAATTCTTTTAATTTTCCCCCCATTTCGTCATACACATAATCCCTCATATAGCAGGCCTCCTCAGCCGCACAGAGCACATGAGAAACATACTCCGGCGTACTTGGGCAGCCGTCTAAAAAGAGTACAATGCCCTGATCTGCAATTGTCTGCAGCTCTACATATAATTGCTTTTTGTTTTCTTGCATACCATTTCCCTCACATTTTCCCAAAAGGAGCGTTGTGTGAACTACGTTTCCTCCGGCAGGCCCGTATAGAGCGTCAACGGCTCTTTTGTCTCCTCAGGGTATTTCTCCTCCGCGGACTGTTCCGGATCACTGTTTTCTTCCGTTTCTTCCGTTTCTTCCGATAAGAAACGTTCCAGTCCCGCTTCCAGAACAGATCTTTGTTCCTGTTCTTCTTCCACCAGAAACAGTTCCACGATATTGGGATCCCACTGCATCAGACGGAAGACATCCCGGTTGACCGGATAGAAAACCCGGCCCGCAGCCTGAAATTCTCCGGTATACTGCACCGCATACAGTCTGGTGTCCCGAAATATCTTTACATCTACGCAGGCAGCCTGGTAGCGCAGCAGTTCTTCCTCCAGAAATCGCATCTGCACGGCCAGCACCTCTCCTTCATCGTCATGGATGATGCGGTATACGCGTTTGTGTCCTACAACGAGGTAATCCTCACCATTCGGAAAAGTGATACGGATATCCACAAACTCGTTTTCCCGCAGCGTCTGCGGCAGATCGAGCCCACGTAGCTCGATCCTCCTTTCATCATCCGTGACCGGTGCGCCCTCATACACCACATCTGCACTGATCGCGGCACCTTTCGTGAGAGATACTTTCAGCCGTTTGCCGACCAGATCCTCCTGTGTAAGCGGTTGTACCAAAGATAAGTCTTCCGTTGACTGCACACGCTGTTCCCGGATCATGGCAGCAGTCAGTTCTTCCCCTGCTGTTACATCCTCTGTCATCACAAACATACTCGTGTAATCATACTGCTCCTGAAGTGTTTCATAATAATTCAGATCCTGTCTTGTCAATTGGGCATTCTTACGCTCATACAAAAGCATAGCCGTCAGCGGAATTCCTGCAAGGATCGCCCCTGCTGTCACCGCGCCTATGATCCTCTTGTGTCTGGCTCTCAGCTTGATCGTTGTTCCCTCCTATAACAATTCCTGGAAAAAGGCCATCTGATCCTTTTCCAGCCAGAATGGATCGGCAATCAAAGGGATCGTCCGCACCGGCACATGGTACGTTCGCTGGAATTTCTTTTTTTCGTATACGTTTCCCGATAAAGTAAGCAACGCGGTAAAATAATTGTTTTTCAGTTCCTCTTCATGCTGCTGCATGAAGCTTTCCGCATGCCCCATACGCCAGGGACTTAAGGATGCAACAACGTACTTCAGATCACAGCGCAGAAATTCCTGCCAGCAGCCGTCTGAACAGCCCATATCCATCATCACATACCGGTAAGCACTGTTCAACAGCTGCGGGATCTGTGCAGGCTCCATATGGGGATAATAGCCCACACCATCCATCACAAAGGGGTCTGTCCCTGCTTCATCCTCATTCAGAGCCTGCAGGCAGGGATGATCACCCATTTCTGCCACCGCGGCCGTGATCCCCCATTCATTCACCACATAATGGGCCGCCGCAATGGCCAGATGCGTGGTTCCGACACCGGAATCTGCACCAAAAAATCCGATCGTCCTTCGCTCCTTGTTCCTTTTTGCCAATCTTGTAAAAATAACTTCTACCACCTCTCTTTTTTCTGCAGTGTATCAAAAAACTGCCGTTTCTCGCGGGAAAGTGTTGTTGGATCGCCATCCAGCGGAAAACAGTACACGTTTCTGCGCCAACGTTTCGCGTATTGCCTTGCCGCCCACTCATTCCCGTAATTTACGACCGGTACCACATGTTTTCTTAACCGCAGCTTTTCATACAGCTGACAGGCTGCTTCCATCTCCCAGTCTCTGCCGCCCAATACTAATACGATCCCTTCACAAGTCTCTAATTCAATGTCCGTTGACCCATATGTTCCAAGATCCCGGATCAGACAGCAATGCCCTCTGCGGCTCCATTCCTTACTATTTCCCTGAGAAGAAGTTCCAAGGAAATCACCGCAGGAAACATACCCTGTTTTCGGATCTAAACGTATGCGGTCCGAAGCTGCCATCTGCCACAGATCACCTTTATTGTCCTGTGCAACATACAGACAGGCGGTTCCCACCGCGTTCAGATAAACGTTATATGAAATTGCTACATGTGTGGCTCCGATCCCGGCCCGCATGCCGATCACTGCCATATTTTTTGCGGGATGCTTGTTCCCTTCCGAAATCTTATCTGTTTCTTTTTCCATTTCCAGCTGTTTTTCAAGCTGTGCAGCCGTCTCATAACGGGCCTCCTTTTCTTCCGACAGCGCCCGGTCTATGATCCCATGCAGACGTGCTGAGTGCTCCTCCGGCGGCAGATGTGCCTCCAAAAACCGCAGGATCACGCCAATGCCATAGATATCCGTGCGTTCATCGCAGGGCGATCCCGACCGTTTTTCCGGTGCTGCATACCGCGCAGTTCCGTAAGACTGGTAGGGATTTCCGTCAAAGGAAATAACTGATGCAATGCCAAAGTCGACTATTTTTATCTGATCGCCATATACTATAATATGTTCCGGCTTCAGATCCTGATAGATGACCGGTTCCGGCAATGCATGCAGATACCCGATAATTTCGCAAAGCTGCCTGCCTAGCTGCAAAACAAATTTCAGGGAAATAGTTTTTTGATGAAGCACATAGGCTTCTAATGACTCACCCCGGACGTATTCCTCTACAATGTAGTAATACGCATCGTCTTCCTCAATGTCATAGATCATGGGAATTCCGGGATGCTTCAAAGATTTCAAAAGATTCGCTTCCGAAAGGAAGCCTTCACAACCGGGCACGGATTTAGAGATCCGTTTGATCGCCCGATCCTGTTCGAGGATCCGATGTCTGGCAAGATACACCTGACTGTTGGCGCCGGCTCCGATGAGCCCGGTCAGGATATATTTACCAAGCAGAATCTGCTCCATAATTCTCACCGCACTTTCTGTTGCTTTGTTCGGTGGGAAAAGCATCCTCATTTCCCTTATACCACAGGAGCAAAGCCTTTGACAACCGCTTTTTTAAAAGTTTATACTTTTTTAAGAATTTCAAATGTATATTTCATGCACATATATCTTGACGGCCGGAAAAAATTTTTATATACTTTTTGTACTTTTAGGAAGAATTATTAATTTTATCTCTTTTAAATATATTTTGTTCAGGCAGGGACTAATTATTATGAAAATAGAACGAATCAACGATAACCAGATACGCTGCACGCTGACCGGAGAAGATCTGGCCGACCGGCATTTAAAGCTCTCCGAGCTGGCCTACGGCAGTGACAAAGCAAAACGTCTGTTTCACGAGATGATCCAGCAGGCTTCCTATGAGGTTGGATTTGAAGCGGATGATATTCCCCTCATGATCGAAGCCATCCCTCTCTCCGGAGGTTCCATTATGCTGAATGTCACGAAGGTAGAATATCCGGAGGAATTGGACAGTCGTTTTTCCAACTTTACGGACTTTGGCGATCCGGCAGAAAGCTTTCGGCCGGATCATGAGAATACCCCCGCTGCGGAAGGTGCTGACGGTATTTTGGATCTCTTCCGCAAGCTGAGCTCCGCAGCCGCTTCTTTGCGGGCAGTGGGTCAGATGCCGGCTGCGGATACCAACTCCGGTTCTTCTTCAAACGAAGAAGCTTTTGATCCGGCGATCACCTCCAAAGAGCCTTCCGGGGTAGAAGTTCCCTCCGATATCGTCCGGCTGTTTTCGTTCCGGGATTTAGGCCATCTGCTCCGGCTTTCCCATGTGCTGAGCGGATTTTACGGGGGTGACAATTCCCTGTATTTTGATCCGGCAGAGCGTGTCTACTACCTGATCCTTCACAAGGACGGGCACACTCCCAGTGAATTTAACAAGGTGTGCAATATATTATCGGAATATGCGCTGCAGAACCGATATGTGGAATCCGCAGAAGCCTATTTTAAAGAACACTTTACCTGTATTGCCAAAAGCAGTGCCTTAGAACAGCTTGCTTCATTATAAGTCAAAACAAGGTCAAAAAAAATCCCATGCGCTGTTTGCATGGGATTTTATATTGTGCAAGAATTAGTGCTTTAAGAATGTATTGATCTGCTCAACCAGCGCGTCCGGCTCGATTCCGTGAACCATTGCAGCCTGTTCGATGGTCTCCATCTGAGATGACGGACATCCGAGGCAGTGCATTCCGATCCCGAGTAATACCGGAGCAATACTTTCATCTATCTGAAGTAATTCACCAATCATGGTGTCTTTTGTTACTGTTGCAGCCATCGTTTCGTTCCTCCTTTGAAATGTGTATTATTTACAATGTTTTATTATATACATTTTTTTTAGACTTGTCTAGTATCTATCAATGGTTCAAAAGTTATACGTAACTAATTTAAAGTACAGATTTTTATACACATTTTCCTCAACTACATACTTGTTTTTCCACAATAACTGTAATAAAATAGTCATATAACTACAGTTATTGTAGCAACGCAAAAATAAGGAGGATAAATCAAATGGCTTACGTTATTAATGATTCTTGCGTATCTTGTGGAACTTGCGAAGGCGAGTGCCCTGTTGGCGCTATCGCTGCTGGCGACGGAAAGTATGAGATCAACCCTGATAGCTGTGTTTCTTGCGGAACCTGCGCAGGCGTATGTCCTACCGGTGCAATCAGCGAGGGCTAATTGCTATATGTGACAAACAAAAAGAGACTGCGATCTGCAGTCTCTTTTTTATGTTCGCCTCCTTTTCAAAGCTGTTCACGTTAAACTTCCATTCCGGGCGCCGTCTTTAATGCCCGTTTTGTCTGCTTTTTTCGTCGGATGCTTTTTTTCTGCCGCTTTCCGTGGCTCCGGATCGCCTCATCTAATTTCTTAAAACGCTCCTCCTCCTGCTCATCCTGCATCCGCATCAGGTAATTCATTTCCTTGAGGACCCGGTCTCCGACTTCCGTTCCGATGTCCTTGCTCAGATCCTTATTATTTTCCGTCATAGCATTCCGGACAATCTGTGTCATCAGGTTTTGAAACTGCTCCATCCGCTCCTGCGGCGTCATCTGCGACAGTGCAGGCTCCGGCTGCCTTTTCTCCGGCAGATGTGCGGCCTTTGGTTCGACCGTTTCCACAGCCACCGGCTCCCGTGACACCTGCCGCGATTTCGTTATATGCTCCGCCGCAGGCGTATCTTTATGTAAACCACCTTGTTTCTCCTGCTGTAACAGTAGCTTGATCGCCTTCAACTGGTATCCCTCTTCCTTCAGCTGTTTGATACGCAGGAACTGATCAACATTCTCTTGTGTATAGTAACGATGCCCCATCTCGTTGCGGGGTACCGTAAGCTCCAATTCATCTTCCCAGTAACGTAATACATGCGATTCCACTGCAACAATGTTTGCGGCATCGGAAATCATATAACGTACCTGTTCCAACTGATCGACCTCCTTTTTATTTGCTATGCCTTTATTATAGTCAACCGTAAAAAGAGGTACAATCTTTTTTCGCCGCATATTTCGACAAACGGGTTACAAAACAGGGCATTTATGCTATAATAGATACAATTATGCGTAGCTGCTGCCGATGATCACCCATCCGATCAGGGCAAACGCAGCTGCGCGTTCCGATACTTAAGGAGGATGCATGAGTAATCGTTCAATAAAATTTAAAGGCAGGCTGCGAAGCTATCTGTGCTCGCCCTTGTATCTGATCGGTGTCCTGGTGCTGTTTAACATTCCTTTCTATTTGATAGATAAACGTGCAGGGATCTGCATGAGCGCCTTCACAGGACTCTATTCGATCACCGTGATCGTAACCTACTTGCGAAACCGGCCGCTTTTAGTCAACGAGCTGGTGAATTTTGCCACGCAGTACGGAAGTGTTCAAAAAAAGCTGCTCAACGAATTCGAGATCGCATATGCCCTGCTGGACTACAACGGCAGGCTGGTGTGGGTCAACAAGCAGTTCGAGCAGATGACCGGTAAGGACAAAACCTATCACAAATCCATCACTTCGCTGTTTCCTTCCATTTCAAAGGAGCTTTTGCAAAGTGAGGAAACGCTGGAGCTGCATCTCCCGCTGGGTGAACAGCATTTTCGTATTTCCATGAGCCGCATCTATTTCGATGCCATCATCGGTCAGGGAAGCGTTGTGGAAGCGGACAGCGACACCAACTATCTGACCGCGGTCTATTTCTTTGATGAGACAGAGCTCCACCGCTATATGCAGGAAAACGAAGACCAGAAGATGGTGGTTGCCCAGGTCTACATCGACAACTACGATGAGGCGCTGGAGAGCATCGAGGATGTAAAACGCTCCCTGTTGGTGGCACTGATTGATCGAAAGGTAAATGCGTACTTTTCCAAGGTGGACGCTCTGGTCCGCAAAACAGAAAAGGATAAGTATTTTGTTGTCTTCCGCCGTGAGCATTTAAAGGCGCTGAAGGAAGACAAATTCAGCGTGCTCGAGGATGTCAAGACCGTTAAGGTAGGCAACACCATGGCCGTCACATTAAGTATCGGTATCGGTGACACGGCTGCCACCTACAGCCAGAATAACGAGTATTCCCGTATGGCCATCGACCTCGCCCTTGGACGAGGCGGCGATCAGGTGGTCCTTCGCGAAGGCGAAAAGGTCACCTACTTCGGCGGCAAGGCACAGCAGGTGGAGCGAAACACCCGCGTTAAGGCCCGTGTCAAAGCCCACGCCCTGCGCAGTATCATCGAGAGCAAAGAGCGCGTCATCGTCATGGGGCACCAGATCAGCGACATGGATTCCTTCGGTGCCGCCATCGGTATCTACTGCGCGGCACGCACCCTGGATAAAAAGGTTCAGATCGTGTTAAACTCTGTCAGCTCCACGCTCCGCCCCTTCCGGGAATGCTTTACGGAAGAAAAAGGCTATGCGCCAGACACCTTTCTGACCCGTGAACAGGCCATTGAGGTGTGCACGCCAAATACCGTTGTTATGGTGGTGGACACCAATCGTCCAGGAAATACCGAATGTCCGGAAATACTAAAAATGACAAAGAATATTGTCGTATTTGACCATCACAGACAGTCAAACGACGTGATCGAAAACCCGGTTCTGTCCTATATTGAGCCCTACGCGTCCTCCTCCTGTGAGATGGTCGCAGAGGTATTGCAGTACTTTACGGAAAGTATCAAGCTGGCTCCCCAGGAGGCAGACAGTATTTACGCCGGAATTTTGATTGACACAAACAACTTTATGGCAAAGACCGGTGTCCGGACCTTTGAGGCTGCTGCCTATCTGAAGCGCTGCGGTGCAGAAGTCACCCGTGTGCGTAAAATGCTGCGCAATGACATGTCCGATTATAAAGCCCGCGCAGAAGTGGTTCGCCACGCAGAGGTTTACCGGGATGCATTTGCCATCTCCGTCTGCCCCACGGAAAATATTGAAAGTCCTACGATCGTAGGCGCCCAGGCAGCCAATGAACTGTTAAATATTACCGGCATCAAGGCATCCTTTGTGCTGACTGATTACAGGGGAAAGGTATATATCAGTTCCCGCTCCATCGATGAGATCAACGTCCAGCTGATCATGGAGGCACTGGGCGGCGGCGGTCATCTGACCATCGCCGGGGCACAGCTGGAGCATTATTCCATCTCAGAGGTAAAAAATATGCTTCAGAAGACACTTGATAAGATGATAGAGGAAGGAGACATCAAAGTATGAAAGTCATTTTATTGGAAGACGTAAAGTCATTAGGAAAAAAGGGTGAGATCGTGACCGTCAGCGACGGTTATGCAAGAAACATGATCCTGCCGAAAAAGCTGGGTGTGGAAGCTACAGGTAAGAACTTAAATGATCTCAAGCTTCAGAACCAGCATGCCGAGAAGGTTGCCCAGGAAAATCTGGAGGCAGCTCAGGCACTTGCCGAAAGCTTAAAGGATAAAAAGGTGGAAGTAAAGATGAAGTCCGGTGAGGGCGGCAGAACCTTCGGCTCCATCTCCACAAAAGAAATTGCCGAGGCTGCAAAAAAACAGCTCGACATGGAGCTTGACAAGAAAAAAATGGTCTTAAAAGATCCCATCAAGGCGCTTGGCACCTACGAAGTACCGATCAAGCTGCACCCGAAGGTGACCGGAAGCCTTACTGTACACGTATCAGAGGAGTAATATGCGATGCCGGCAGAAGAAACCCTTATCAAACGCACCATGCCCAATTCGCTGGAGGCGGAACAATCCCTGATCGGCTCCATGATCATGGACCGGGATGCCATCATGATCGCCTCCGAACTTTTGGTAAAAGAAGACTTTTATCATCAGCAATACGGAATCCTGTTTGAAGCGATGGTGGAGCTGTTTAACAACCGGGAACCGGTGGATCTGATCACGCTTCAAAACAAACTAAAGGAAATGAATGTTCCACCTGAGATCAGCTCTCTGGAATATGTGGGAGACCTGGTAAACGCTGTTCCCACCTCTGCCAATGCAAAATATTACGCAGAGATCGTCAAGGACAAATCCATGCTCAGGCACATGATCCGCACGACGGAGGATATCACAAACGACTGCTATCAGGGCAGTGAATCCACAGAGGTTCTACTGGAACAGACAGAGAAAAAAATCTTCGACCTGCTGCAGAACCGGGGCGGCGGAGACTATGTCCCCATCAAGCAGGTGGTTTTAAATGCATTAGACAAGATCGAAAAGGCATCCAAGACCCAGGGCACGGTTACCGGAATTGCCACAGGCTTTCTGGACCTGGATTACAAGACCGCAGGCTTACAGCCCTCGGATCTGATCCTGGTGGCAGCCCGCCCTTCCATGGGAAAGACGGCATTTGTCTTAAATATCGCCCAGTATGTGGCATTCCACAGCGATCTGTGCACCGCGATCTTCAGTCTCGAGATGTCAAAGGAACAGCTGGTAAACCGTCTGTTCTCTCTGGAATCCAGAGTGGATGCGCAAAAGCTCCGTACCGGTAATCTGTCGGATGCCGACTGGGAAAAGCTCATTGAAGGCGCAGGCACCATCGGTCAGTCCAAACTGATCATCGATGACACGCCGGGTATCTCCATTTCGGAGATGCGCAGCAAGTGCAGAAAATATAAGCTGGAGCATGACTTAAAGCTGATCATCATCGACTACTTACAGCTCATGAGCGGCAGCGGCAAGCGATCCTCCGACTCCCGTCAGCAGGAGATCTCCGATATCTCCCGCTCCTTAAAGGCGTTAGCCAGAGAGCTTCACGTTCCCGTGATCGCCCTCTCCCAGCTGTCCCGTGCCGTGGAGCAGCGCCCGGATCACCGTCCGATGCTCTCAGACCTACGTGAGTCCGGAGCCATCGAGCAGGACGCGGATGTCGTGATGTTCATCTACCGCGATGACTACTATAACAAGGACACCGAAGATAAAGGTATTGCAGAGATCATCATCGCCAAGCAGAGAAACGGCCCCATCGGAACCGTCAATCTGGTCTGGCTGCCGGAATACACCAAGTTTGCAAATATGGAACGTTAAAAAAGCAGCACAGCCCTTGTGCATGCAAGAGACTGTGCTGCTTTTATTTCTAATTATTCTTTTTTACGGTTATCTTACACTTTTTCGTCACTTTACCACTCTTTACAGTGATCGTCACTTTACCCGCTTTTTTTGCCTTGATCTTTCCCGTTGAAGACACGGTTGCGATCTTTTTATTGGATGACTTATACGTGATCTTATCGACGCTTCCCTCATCCACAGTTGCCTTTAAGCGAAAAGTCTTTCCCACCTTTAAGGTTACTTTTGACTTATTCAGCCTGATCTTTGTGGTGTGAACCTCTTCTTCATCCTCTTCCGGTGTAGGATCCTCAATTTCGGACTGAGATGTTTTGCTGATCGTATAGCTTACAGTTCTTTCTCCGTAATAATTGCCGATTCCCTTAATCGTTGCCTTAGCGGTTCCGGCATTCACATTATTACTATATGTTACTGTAAAGTCTTTATTTTCAACTAATGTCAAGGTCTTTTCATTATCTGTGATCTCCAGTTCGGGTTTTACTTCGCTGCCGGTATATTTCTGTGTAGGAATCGCTGTAACCGTTACATACCTGATCAAACGGGGTGTGATCTTGAATGTAGTGATAGCTGTTCCCTGGTACGCTCCGATTCCGGTGATCGTGACTTTTGCAGTACCGGCATTGATATTATTCGAATAGGACAGTATGTAATCCCGATCCTGTTTTAACAACGCCGTTCCATCTTTCACCGTGACAGTAGGTGTAATTGCCTTTCCTGTATAGCTGCGATCCGAAATCGGCAAAATCTTCATCGACTCTTTTGCCTTAATGTTAAAGGTGACTGTTTTCGTTCCCGAAAAATTACCTTTTCCGGTAATCGTAATAGTTGCCGTTCCTGCATTAATATTATTCGCATACGCTACGGTATAATCCGTGTCCTTTCTCAAGGTCTTCGTTTTATAGGTTACAGAAACTGTCGGTACAATTGCCCGTCCGGTATAAGTCCTGTCTGAGATCTTACTAACAGTCGCCTTTGTGATGGAACAGGGCAGGATCTTAAAACTCGTTGTATAAGACCCCTCATAGCTTCCTTTTCCTGTGATCTTTACGGTAGCTGTTCCGGCATTTACATTGTTGCTGTATACAACGGAATAATCCATATTGTATTTCAGCACAGTCGAACCATCTCTCACAGTTACGGACGGCTTCAATGCAGAGCCCGTATAGGTCTGATCAGCAATTGCATCAACAGAGACATCTGCCTCGCCCAAAATTCTAAAAGTCACGGCCTTCGTCCCTTCAAAATTACCCTTTCCGGTAAGTGTCACAGTCGCCGTACCAATGTTGATATTATCCTTAAATGCCACTGTATAGTCGGTGCCTTTTTTCAAAGACTTTCCACCGTAGGAAATACTGAATGTCGGTTCAATCGCCTTTCCTGTATATCTCCTGTCTGAAATTTTTGAAACAGTGACGCTGCTGATCGCTCGCGGAACGATCTTGAAAGTAGTCGTATAAGAACCCTCATATGCTCCTCTTCCGGATATTTTTACGGTCGCAGTTCCTACATTGACATTATTGCTGTACAAAACGGTATAATCCACATTCTTTTTCAGCACTTTGGAACCGTCTTTTACGACCACGACCGGCATCAGTGCACATCCTGCATAGGTCTGATCGGCGATTGGTTCCACCGAAACTTTTGTTTCCTCAACAATCTGAAACGTCTGGGTAGTAGTTCCGGTATAATCGCCCTTTCCCGTTATTGTTACGGTTGCAGTACCGATCTTTATATTGTTGCTGTATGCAACGGTGTAATCCACATCCTTTGTCAGGGTCTTTGTTCCTTCTTTTACCGTTACAACGGGAGTGATCTCCTTACCGGTATAGGTCTGATCCGGAATTGCACTGATCACGATATTGTCAACCGATGACGCACCTTTTGTCACAGTGATCGTACGGTAAAACTCCTCTCCGAAAGGATGGGAAACCCATATTTTGGTTGTTCCCTCTTTCAATCCGGTAATTACCGCAGCATCTGAAAAACTTGCGATCGTCTCATCTTCGATCCGTGCAGTACAGGTGTTTTCCACAACACAGTCACTCGGATAGCCCCAATGGTTTTTGATATTGAGTGCCAACGTAAAATCTACTGCAGTAGCTTTTTCACCAACCGCCAGAGTCACATCATTCAGATTGGTCTTCACAGCTGTAATGTAAGAAGCAGCCACATCCACATCTACAATCTGCATACCATCATTGCCTGCCGCAGGTGTCGGATCCATGACTTTATCACCGAATTCCTGCACCCAATAATGAGTTCCCTGATATACAACATGACCGATTCCTACTCCTTTATAAGCGGAATGTAACATGTTTCTTCTGTGTCCCTGACCGACATAAGACTGATTCTCTTCTTTCCAGTCTGTAAACACTTCTGCTGCACTCATCTGTCCGACAGCAATATTCTCTCCACAAGCGGAATAGCCCGAAGGATATGCCGTAAAGCATTCTGTTCCGTTCGGCCTGGTATGATCATAGGAAAGTGCCAATTCCGCTGCTCTTTTCATAGCCACACGTTCCAACTCATAATCATATTGCAGTTCGGTTGTCTGAGATGCTATTTTTTGGCTGTCATTTTCATCCCAGCACCACGCTTCTGTCTCTGATGTACGAAATGCATTGATGCTCGCAAGCATGCTGCGCGCCTCTGCCTGTCCATAGGTCACCTTGATCTTCACCGGCGCAGTGGCAGCCAGGGCATCTACCGGATGAATATACAGTGATGCACAGACCATAATGATCGTTATAAGCATATAAAACAGTTGTTTATTCCTTCTTTTTTGATTCATAGCAATCCTCCTACCATATAGTATACTTCATCATGACCTCAGTCCGATCACTCCATTCAGAAATAGCATTCTTAATCTGTGCTATCAGATTTCGCACCACCGATTTTAAGAGATACATCCAGTTTTTTGCCATTCGGAGATTTATTCTGGAAAACAAATTGAATTTTCTGTCCTTTCTTCAGTTTCACCTGATAGAGATGTATCATTTTCGCTCCGTCCTCCAAATTGTAATCAAGACGATTGTCTCTCATAGCAATTGCAATTAATGCATCTGGCAGGTACAAATCATTATGTTCTGCCAGGGCGGATAAAAACCAATGATAACTTAGCAGTGTTATCGGTTCTTTCGACTGATTGCCTACAACCGGTGTAATAACTACTTTGCTCTTGTAGGCTTTTTTTCCTTCAAGAAAATAATCATCCTTTACAATATCCTCAACTTAGCCTTCATACAATATTCCATCAAATAAAAATCCATAGGTTCCTGCTTTTGGTGCCGTAAACTGTACATAATTCTTCTTATTATTTGCCGGTACAGCAACTGTGTATTCTCCCACCTTTTTAATCGTTTTCATTTTTTTCTTTGTAGTTGCTGTATATGTAGCAGCTTCTACTGTTGTGGCCGGAATCACGGATACTGCCACTACGACAGCAAGTACAATCGCGAAAACCTTCTGAAATAATCTGTTTTCATTCATAATACCTCCTTTCCTCGATGGATACGCTACCATACATAGTCAAATACAAAATTCTGAGAGCTTTTGCCTGATTTTGGTGCAAAGATCAGCTTTGCACCGCTGACAACTTCTCCTCCCTGGATATCTAGATAGAATCCATCGTATTGAGATCGGCTCTTTTCATATATCCGTATATGGTAGAATTCTCCATAGAACTCTTCACCATAGCCCATTTCGAATTATATTTTTCTTTGACTACGTCCACGGACATTCCCGCACAAATGGCACCAACAACATACTGAGGCTCTGTAGACGGTTTCGCGTAGATATAGTAATAATGACAAGAGTCAAATACATCTCCTGCCACCGTACGCTTCTCCACCTTCACTTTACTCGGGTCGACATTTAAATTTTTGTCTCTATAAGCAGGGCTGTAGATCCATGAAGATCTCGTCTTCACATCCTGTATATCCGTAACATATTTACTATCTATCGTATATGCTCTTCCTTCATAGTAGGCCCGATAGACATACATTCCTTCACAGGTGTGCATGCTATCTGCAAGATAGATCGTTTGTGTTTTCTGATAATCATAGCTCCTTTCCGAATCACAGATCATATTTTTTAGATTGTACCATACCTCATACTTTTTTTGTCATCTGTTGCCTGAAATGTTGTTTTTACAGCCTGAAATGTCAACCTTCTCTGCTCTGATACAAAAGTCATTTCATAATCAACACCTTTTTCCCTTCAAAGGCAAATTCATAGCTTCGAATACGCTCCTTCGGGGTTCTTTTCAATCAATTCATCAAATTGCTGTATTCCGATTGCCACATTTCTTGCCGTGTGTCTCCTCCAAAAAAATCCGCCATACTAACTGTTTGCTGTTAGTATAACGGATTTTCATGAATTTGAGATCCTATTTCACTTTGATTTTCATACGGACCGTCTTCGTTTTTCCATTAATCAGTGTAATGGTTGCTTTGATGTCAGCGGTTCCAGTATTTTTGCCTGTAATCTTTCCGGCTTTGCTTACCTTTACTACTTGCTTGTCGCTGGTGGAATACTTTATCGTGCTTACATTTTCCAGATTCAGTTTCTCATCCAGTTTGAATGAAGTCGACTGATTCACCTTAAGACTCTTTTGCCCAATCTTCGCCTTTACGGTTGCAAGAATTTTCTTATCCAGAAGTCCTGCCTTAGACTTTGTAACAAGCTGATATCTCTGGGTAGAAATCAGATTCTCGAAGTCGCAGATAATGTTTGCTTTTTCGTCTGCTTTCACTTTCTGATAGTCTGCCTGTACCAGACCAAAACTCTTTGTCTTGGAATCATACTTGTAAACATACAATGTCTGATTCGCTTTGACATCTCCTGTATTCACACGTACCTTGTAGGCCAGTTTGCCATTCTCATCCAGCACCTTTACCCGATAAGGAATATTCTTCATGTTGGCAAGAGCCTCGGCTCTCTCCACTTTTGCCTTAACAATCGTTGCTTCCTCTGTCACCAGCGTTGCCAGCACATAACTTACCTCTCCACTTTGTTCCTCTGTCTTACGAATCGTTAAGAGATCTCCCGTAGGGAAATCTTTATCCCGGACAACACTCTGTTCCGTTCCTTCCGAATCTACGGTGGTGTTCGTTTCTGTTGTGGAGCCGTCTGTTCTCGTCTCCTTTGAAGTCGTTTCAGATGAGCCGTCCTTCTGTGTCGTAGTCTTCGACTCTGTGACCGTGCCATCCAAAGCCGTCTTCTTCTCTTCTACAATCGTAGCGCCTGTCGTCTTATCGGTTGTTGTGCTTGTCTCAACCTTGGTTCCATCCGGCAATGTGGTGGTATCAGTTTTCGTATTCTCTGGCTGAGTGTCCGTACTTGGTTCTTGGGATGGTATGTAGACACCTCCGCCGGAACTTTCTCCCGATGTTTTTTCAAACTCTGCCGTTACTGTGACATCACAATCCGGCATAATGAATTTGTTATTTGTAATTGTGATGGAAGGACCAGATACAACCCACCGTTTGAGACGATAACCGGTATCCGGTGTGACTGCCAATGTTACATCTGCATAACATCTGATGGATGATTCTGTTACTGCCGTGGTTTCTATACCCGCAATACCATTTTCGCCACTTTCTACCTTCAATGTGTGCGGATCTCCTGTGATTGCAAACGGCGCTGCTGCGGTTGCACCACCGACTGTAATCGTCGCTTTGTAACGACCTGCAACGGTAGGTGCGGTCTCGGAAGAAGAATAATTCGTACCATCGGTTCCTTCGTACTTGATAGTTGGAGTTGTCAATTCAGCAGTTGTCCATGCACTCGCGTCGGGGATGGATGCACCATCATATGTACTACCGTTATGCTCCACTGTATTAGCAGTGAGCGTTAATGTCTTATCATCCACATGACAAGTTGTTTTTCTGCTGCAGGAAGCAGTAAGTGTTGCGCCATCTGCAGAATACGTCCAATCATGTCCGAGCGCAGAAATCGCTCCCTCCCCAGACTGCCAAACACCAATATCTGCAATTAGAGTGGTGCAGGTTTGTTCTTTAAAGAATTTATTGCATGTCGCACACTGATAATATTCTTTCCAACCAGGCGACGTACAGGCTGCCGCCTGTCCGTCTATTTTTGTTGCTAATGAATGCGAGCAAAGTATTCTATTATACCCGCAGGTATTGCAGTCTACGTCATTGGCATTAGAATATTGATGTTCTGCGTAACTCGGTATACCACTGTTTATATTTATATCACAACCAGGCTTTTCACATTCATGCCAGTGATGTGTTGCATCACTGCTCCAAGAGGAACTCCAGTTGTGCGTATGCGTTCCCGGTGTAATTTTAATATATTTATAACTTTGTAAAGAATTCTCATTATTCCACTCTGTGCTTCCCTCTGCAGCGTCTCCTACAGTAACTATGCAACCACCTATATAACCACTCAAATCTGGAGAAGTGCCAACAAAACCTTCTTCCACTCTCACAGCAGCCGTAGCACCAGTCATTGTTACCGTTCCGCCTTGAATGACTGGAACATTAAAATTATTATCCTCATTACCATATCCTATTCCATAGGTTCCATAGGTTCCATAGGTGACTCCGGTAGCGGAAACTACTGCCTGATCCTTTATGGTAATTTTTCCCTCTGAATCGTTGTTGCAGATACCCATATTCATTTTACCTGTCGCATTTACTGTTGCACCACCCTGAATCGTGATATTATGCCAAACCCAGATTCCAGATGTATAACCGGTAACATTTAGTGTTCCTCCTCCTTGGATAGTCAACGAAGGACCATCATTACGATATCCATACTCCCCTAATATGCCACTTCCGTAAGAATTATTTATTGTATTTGTAGTACCATCTTCAAGAACAATCTTCAGATTATGGGCACCAGAATCATTATATTTCCACCAGATACCCGCATCATTTGTATTTATATTCAACCCATTTAAAGTCAATGTACCGGTATCTGCATCAAATGTTGCATCGGCTCCTGTTGGATTATCATTTGCCGTACCTAATCCCCCACCTTCTCCATTATGATAATACTTTTTCGTACTATTTAATTCAACCCCTGTAGAACCCCCCTCATACACGCGACCTCCAATTCGAACTGTTTCTACATGAGTTGAAGCCGCCTGAACCGTAACAGGTTTCGTCACAACAGGCATCATTGCCAACACCATACACAACGTCAGCAACAAACTAAAAAATTTCTTAATCATATTAAACCATTCCTTTCATATTTTCTTGTTTCAATAATGTTTTCAAGCGTTCCGCTTCCGTCGCCAGACGATAGCGAGAACTCTCACAAATCGGGCAGGTTTTCACCTCGCCGATTCGGCGAAACAGAAATCCACAGCCCTCACAACAATAAATCATGACTGTTCTCCTCCTTCCCGAATTGTACGAAACCCCATCAGGGCAGCCGGAGGATAAATCCATGGTCTGCGAAGTGTTCGATTGTAGTGTTCCACCGCCTGTCTGTAAATGCTCTCACTTCGCGCCAGCACTGCGGCAGCATTCGAGTCGTCCCTTGATTTTTGTGCTTTTTCCCGAAAGGTGACGAGCTGGGCTTTGGCACTCTCTACAGTGCTTTTCTGCTCCATCATAATACGGCGCACATCCCGAAACCAAAGAAACAGGCAGATAGCGGTGCTTAAGATTGCAATCAGAGGTGCGAGCCAGGATGCCATAACGCTCCCCCTTCCCTTTGTACTATTTACACAAAACATACCACATTTCGTGTGCTTTTTTGCATCTGCGACATGAAATGTATGCTTTTTCGCCATGAAATGCATAAGGAGAACTGGCATGTCGAAAGCACCTATGATAGAATCAATTTATCGATAGAAAGGAGGTTCTGGAATGTATATTGCAATCTATGACGACCAGGCGGATGAACTGCGGCTGCTGATAGATTTGCTGTACCGGTGGCAGGAAGAACAGCGGGTTTCCATACCCTTTAAGTCATACCGGAACGCTGCGGAATTGCTGGCGGAGGCGCCAAACGAACGCTTCACCCTCTATTTGCTGGATGTGATGATGCCCGGCACGGATGGAATGACGGCGGCCCGGGAGATTCGAAGTTTTGATGATGTGGCGGAGATTGCCTTTCTCACCTCGTCACCCGGCTTTGCTTACGAAAGCTACGGTGTAAGGGCCATGGATTATCTGCTGAAGCCCATTCGTGCGGAGATTCTCTTTCCGCTCCTTGACCGCCTCTACTTACAGGAGCAGAAGCCACAGGAGGGACTGACGCTCAAAATCGGGGCTTCCTTCATCCGAATCCCCTTCCATCAACTCGCCTATGTGGAGGTAATCGGAAAGCACCTTTACTTCAATCTGACAGACGGTACGGCGCGGGAGATTTACGGTACACTGAAGGACTTTGAACCTCTGCTCCTTGAGCGTCCGGAGTTCATGCGCCCACACCGGTCTTACATTGTGAATATGCTGCAGGTGGCGGAATTGTCTTCTGCGGGCATTCGCACGTTCTCCGGAAAACAGCTTCCGGTGTCGCGGCTTCTGTACCCGCAGCTCCAGAAGGACTATATGCAACTGATGTTTGCGGAGAAGGGAGAAGATCTATGACATTGTTAGACATGCTGGGTGTGCTTAATTACGGACTGGTATTGATTTACGGTCTCTTCCTCAGCGCCCATATCGCAGGAGGCTTTGCAGACCGCACACAGAAGCGGCTGATTATCATCTTGTGCCCACTGTTTCTACTGATTCAGACTCCATGTTGGCTCATATTAGGTGAGAGCGCAACCAAGCAGCTGTATCCGCTGATTGTACATCTGCCGCTCATACTCATATTAATCATTGTATTAAAAAAACCGGTGGGCATCGCATTAGTCAGCGTCTGTACCGCCTATTTGTGCTGTCAGCTACCCCGATGGGTGGATTTGACCGTCAGTGCAATCACCCGTTCCCCTCTGGCAGGGGAAATCGGCTATGTGCTTGTGATTCTGCCTTTTTTTCTGCTTTTGCGCCGGTATTTTGTACGTCCGGCCTACAGTGCCATGACGGTTTCCACGCCGTCACTTCTGCTTTTTGGCAGTCTGCCTGTGGCTTACTACTTCTTTGACTACGCTACTGTGGTATACTCCGACGCATTGTCTGTGGGAATCCATGCGGTGAATGAGTTTCTTCCCACGGCACTCATCATCTTCTATGTGATTTTTCTCGCTGCCTACTTCAAGCAGATGCAGATCAAGGCGGATGCCGAGCTGCATAGTTCCATGCTGGTGGCAGAGCTGAAGCAGGCGGAGCTGGAAGTGGAGAGCCTTCGAAATATGGAGATGCAGGTGGCGGTCTATCAGCATGATATGCGCCACCATATGACGGCTATCAGTGGCTTTCTTGCCGCCAATCAGCCGGAGCAGGCCCAGGCGTACATTAAGAAGGTTCAGGGTGACGTGGATGCCATCACCCCAAAACATTTCTGCGAGAACGAACTTGTCAATCTGCTTTGTTCCTCTTTTACGAAAAAAGCAGACGCTTCTGGAATCAGGTTGACTGTGGATGCAAAACTGCCAAAGTCACTCCCCCTTCCGGATACGGAACTGTGTTCACTTTTGTCCAACGGTCTGGAGAACGCACTCCACGCCGTGGCCTCTCTTGAGAAGTCCGCGCAGTGGGTGGATCTATACTGTGGCATTCGCGTCAACAAGCTCCTCATTGAAATCAAGAATCCGTATTCCGACCGGATTATTATGCAGGATGGTCTGCCCGTCTCCCATCAGAAGGGACATGGCTACGGTTGCAGGAGTATCCGCTCCATTGCAGAGCATCATCAGGGTCTGTGCAGCTATGAGCCACAGGACGGAGTGTTCACGCTTCGGGTCATTCTACCAATCAGGAAATGAAAGAAACGGCAGCTCGTTCTGAGCTGCCGTCTTGTTTATTTATATGCTGCATACATGTCGGTGGTGTCTGACACCTTTTTTGCTTGATATCTTTTTTTACCTTGATCTTTGTCTTTGCCTGATAGGTATCTTTGCCTTCCTTGAACGCATAGTTATTCATACAGATCGCTTAGGGATAATAGCACCACGCGCTTGTCTTTTAGCGTATCAAACCAGTCTGTATATCCGCTTAAGGAAAAGAAGATATATTTAGACACCCTGTATTTTCCGAGGATTGAGCCTGCTCTTCGAAGCAGGGTATCATAAATGCCTTTATCAATCTTTTCATTTTTGAACTTGCACTCACCTACTACCGCGCACTTATCAATTTCTGAAATGGCCACTACATCAATATCTGCAGATTGCTGCACCTTTTTTCCTTCAAAGGCAAATCCATAACTTCGAATTCGCTCCTTTGAGATACCCCGGCTGACCAGCTTCGCCGCATACTGCTTTTCTTCAATCTGCGCCAACGCAGACTGTACGGTTTCTTTCAGCGTTGCCTCGTCCTCCGGGTCATGTACCTTGAATTCCAGAATGATCGCATCATCTTCTTTCGGATCCTTTGGCTCCAGCATCACATCATATCTGCCAAAGCCACTTTCCCTGTTGGAGGTGATCACATATCTGCCCTGCAGATCTACGATCAGTCCCAGTACAGACCCATGGTAAAAGCGCTCCGGCTCCTCTCCGGAAGGTCGGTTCCCGGTGTCAAAATAGCTAAAGATCCCCAGCGACACACGGTTCATATAGGCATTCATTGCCTTGACATCACCCAGTAACAGTGCCTTGATAAAATCATTGTAGTCCGCTTCTGCCTGCGTCCGTCAGCACTTCACTGTCTCTCAGAAAAGAAAACTTTATATAAAGATTTCTCAATATTGCACAGATCGTCTCACGGGTATCCGCATAGTTGGTTTCCTTCACCCGTGCAAAGGACAGGCTGATCACCGGATAGGTTCCCTGTATGTTCCGGTACTTTTCATTTTCCCAAATAGACAAGCCCTCAAACAGATCCCCCCGATCCGCATAGTCCACAGAAAAAAACTGCTCCACCATGCTCATATTCAGCGTCTTTCCAAAACTATCGCTCCTTTCCCGTAAAATGCTTCGCACACTTTTCTATATTACAAAAAGAGAAGCCAAAGACGGCTTCTCCTTTTGTTGTATTATTCTACTTCATTATGCATAGGGTTCTGCAAATACAGGTAAAAATCCCTCCATCTGTTCTGCCATAATTGCGATCGCGTTTAATTCATCTTCCATCTCTTCGACAGTATATGCATTGGGATTCTTTGCCATAGCGTTTGCTTCATCGACCAGATCAGCACACGCTGCCAAATAAGTTACCGCCTCTTCATTCTCCAGCCATCCATTCATCTCTGCCAGTTCTGCAGCACAGACATACAGAAGATTCAGTTCTGCATTGACACGCTTGATTGCCTCAGCGTATGTAATCTGTTTTTTAACCTTAATCTTTGTCTTTGCCTGATAGGTACCTTCGCTGTCCTTAACGGTAACAGTGATCGTTGCGCTTCCTGCCTTCTTTGCAGTTACAACGCCCTTCTTGCTTACGGTTGCAACGGATTTCTTGCTGGTTTTGTAAGATACCTTTGCATTGTCTGCGTTGTAAACATTGAGCTTCCACTTCTCACCCTTTGCCATCGTGTAGGATGATACGACAAACGCATCTGCAGCTGCTGCCTTTGCAGGAACCGGGACGAGCACGGTGGTCAGTACTACTGCCAGTGCCATTACAAACATTGCTGCACGTTTCATAAAGCTTGTTTTTCTGTTTTCCATAATACATACTCCTTTTCTTCGTTCTATGCTTTGTATGAACTTCTAAAGTGTATTTATTATAAACGCTCCCGCCCCCGGACGGGCGCGCTTTGTCTGAATCGTACCAAATATGTACTCAATCGACAGTCGCATTTATACCTTTACTCTAGATCGTCGTTGTCATCTCTCCATCCAGACAGTCGATGTCAGCAGAATCGGAATAGACATAGTTTCCTGCAGCGTCCCACATCTCGTACATCAGGATGTACTTACCATCGTACAGATCAATCTCTCCAAAGGAGGTATCTGCAGTCACTGTCAGGTCGTCTACCGTATACATCTCAAAGTCATCGTCTCCGCTGTAGGATGCCAGCTTCCAGATCGTAGTGATCTTATCGCCTTCCTCCAACAGGCGCAGCTCCTTGCTTGCCATACCGGACTCATCCAGACCCTTTGCAGCGCCCAGAATGGACCATTCCTCCGTAGTAAAATCGTAAGCCACCTGCAGATTATACTCCTCATCATTTAACAGGATCGGGACAGAATACAGATTGTAATCCTCGTCCGCGCAGGAGAGCTCCATGTAGACCAGATGTCCGTCGATAGCGCCCCAGACACCCCGGAAATTGTCACTGAACACACCGTTTTCCCAATCTGCCTCCATGTCGTTATCGGAACCCAATAGCATCATCTGATCACTTTCCTCATCCACATAGTAGAGCAGGAAATCAATGCCGGCCAACGCATCATACGCATCCGGACCAAGATCCAGGACGGTAAAGCCATCGTCATTGATGTCCAATGGCATGTTGTCCCAGCCCATATCCGGCAGGCTCACGATCTCCGGCAGTTCCTGAATATTCAGAGAATCCAGATATTCCTCGCCGCCCTCTGCCAATTCGCCGGTGAGACCATAGGCGAACAGATGCTTAAAGGCCATGCCTGCTCCCACCCCGATGTAACCGTTAAAATCATCGATATCACCATTGTAGGAATAATAACAGCTTAAGCCCGTAGACTCAGATCGGTACATACCGTTCACCTTGTACAGCACACATTCCTCCAGCGCGTCACAGACACTCTGGGCGGAAGGCAGCATCCAGGCAGTCTGGCGGGCAAGATGCCCCAGATCTACCATGTTGGTGTAGCCCTGTTCACGGGTGTTACCACCGTAATTCTCACTCTGGGCGGCTGCGCGGCCCAGCTCTGCAAAAAATCCGGGATCCTCTGTAGCAGCTACAAAGGCTTCCTCACCAAAAGACTCATAAGCCTCCAGCAGCGGAGTCAGCTTCGTCAGGTCCGTGAGTGACAAGGTCGTCTGATCCTCTGTACCGACCGCCTCACACCCTTCGTAATAGGTATCACAGATAGCCCTTCCCAGCCCGGCTCCATCCATGTCCGGGTCTTCTGCCAGCTCACCCAGCCAGCCGGTATAGTACCAGCCGTTACCCGGCTCCACTTCCTCAGAGCCCACCAGATACTTTGCAAAGTTCTGGAATACAGCTGCCACATCCACCGTTGCCATCAGACAGGTATCAAAACCTACCAATTCCAGTGCAGGATGTTCTGTATCCGCCGGCCAGACTGCGTCAAAGGCCTCATACATTTCAGCCAGATCCAAAGAATCCAGATCATGGAGCTCGTCAAAGGCTGCCCCATTCACGGAACCGCCGCCGTGGTTCCAGAAGGTGACTGCCACCTTGTCTGCAGGGTAATTTTCGTTGGCATATGCCAGAAACTCGTACAGTGTCTGGGCATCACCCATATTGGCTGTGTCCTGTTCCTCCAACAGCTGCAGACCTTCGCTGTTGTACAGCCAGCGCTGCAGCTTGTCAGGATCCATATACTCGTTCTGCCAGACGGATGAGCCGCCGGTCTGAATGACCACATTGACATTTTCGGGTAGCTCCACTTCCATCATCTCAGCGAGGTCGATGGTAGCAAAGCCGCCGTTGCTCTCCAGATCGCTGCCGCAAAGATACCAGTACACCGCCCAGCTGCCGTCTCCCGGTTTATTGGATGCCATGGACTTGTCAGTATCAAAAGATACGTCATCCCCTGCCTCAGAAAACGCATTTTCCGCTTCATCCAAAGTCTCCTCACCGCCGCAGGCGACGAGGGAAAGGCACATTGCCATGGTCAAAAGCAACGATAACAGGTTCTTTTTCATTAGATCTTCCTCCTTCATTCATACATAGCCGCTTGGCTTATATACACCATAAACAAATTAATCAGGAAAAAGTGAGCTGCTGCCCGAATCGTACCAAAAATGTCTTGAATCGACAAAAGCAATGCCGCCCCATATTTTACCATCTAGAATTTTTTGGCGGAGTATGTAATAATAACCATATGATTTTTATTGAGGTTACTTTTTATGAGAATAGCGATCTGCGACGACCAAAAAAATGAACGACAAAATATGATCGAGGCCCTTGGTTCGGTCATCGACCATTTTTCCACGGATGAATTTGATAACGGAAGCGCTCTTTTAGAAAGCCATGAAAAACATCCGTATGATCTGATCATTCTGGATATCCTGATGCCGGAAATGAACGGCATTGACACAGCAGCTTCTCTGCGAAAAAACGACACAAAAACCCCCCTCATCTTTCTCTCTACCAGTGAGGAGTTCGGCGTGCAAAGCTATCGTGTTCTCGCCTTTGATTATCTGTTGAAGCCCATTGACCGGGAACAATTGAAAGGCTGCATGAAACGATTGTTTTCTCAGACAACAAAGAAGAAGCAGTCCATCACGATCACCTATGAAGGCACGGAAATCGATATCCTTATATCGAATATTCAGTGCCTGGAAAGCAGCCTGAGAAAGATCATTTTCACATTATCTGAAAACAAGGAAATAGAAATCGCCGGAAAACTCACGGATTTCGAACCGTTTCTGCTGAAGTACGGGTTCTGCCGCTGCCACAAGAGCTATCTTGTCAATATCGAGCATATTGACCGGATCGATGACGATATGTTCTATCTGACCTGTGGAAAAGCAGTAAAGATCTCCAGAGCATATCTTCAAAGCGCGAAGAAAGCGTATTTTGAGTATATTTTTACAGCGGAGGTGTAAGGATGCCTTTCTGCCAAAATACGCTTGCTTTTGATGAAGTAAATTTTTGCAAATTATGTCGTTTTTTTACAAGTTATGTCATTTTTGTTGAACAGAAAGATGAAATAGATTAAAATTATTGCGCGAAAATATTGATTTCTGCAATTTTGAGTATACAGTACAATGAAATCACATGCATATACCAGATAAAGATCAGTGGAAAAGGAGGCCGTTTTGCATGATAAAAATAGCGTTTTGCGATGATGACAGCGCTGTGCTCAGTGATCTTCACAGACAGCTGGCCCTGTATCGCGCGGAAAAGAATATAGAGATCGACGATGCTTCCTTCCAAAGTCCGCTGGATCTGATCGCAGAGATCGAACAAGGCATCCGGTTTGATATCCTGTTTCTGGATGTTCTGATGCCGGGTGAAAACGGAATCGATGCCGCAGCAGAGATCCGCAACTACGACAAAAATGCGAAGATCATTTTTCTGACTTCTTCCGCTGAGTTTGCCGTACAGTCTTACACGGTGAATGCCTTTTATTACCAGCTCAAGCCCGTCTGCACAGAGAACTTTTTCCGTTTGATGGATTCCGTTCTCGCACAATGCAAAATAGAGCAGGCAAACAGTCTGATCCTTCACAGTAAAACCGGTATCACACGGATCAAACCGGCTCAGCTGGAATACTGCGAGGTGATCCACCGGACGCTGTTCATCCATCTGACCAGCGGAAAAGTGCTGGAATGTATCGGCAGTCTGGATGAACTGGCTAAACAGCTGATCCCCTACGGAAGCTTTCTGCGGCCTCACCGCTCCTATCTGGTGAATCTGGAGTACATACAGAATCTCTCCTACCGTGCCATCACCATGTCATGTCTGGCAGAGATCCCGATCCCCCGCGGAAAGTATAATGAGATCAAAAACGCCTTCTTAGAATACGCGTTTTTAACAGACAGGTGACAACATGAGCTTCTGGATTTCTCTTTTAAACAATGTTTCGGTAAGCTTCTTCGGAGGCATATTGTCCGCATCCTTTTGCGATGCACTGGACACTCGAAAAAAACGCTGGATCTTTGTATGCTGTATGCTACTCTTTCCCTTGCTTCAGGGTCTGGTATATTTTCGTTGGGGGTCTGAATTTATGCGGGAGATCTATCCTCTCGTCGTTCATTTCCCCCTTCTTCTACTCCTCTACGCCCTCACCGGCAGACTCCTGTGGCCGCTTTTTTCTATTCTTACCGCCTATCTGTGCTGCCAGCTGAGACGGTGGATCGCACTTTTTGCAGTCGCAGTATTATCCGGCGGGCAGCCGATGCAGGATTTTTTCGAACTGCTCCTCACCCTGCCTTTGCTGCTCTTTTTATTGCATTATTCCTCGCCTCTCGTACGCCAGCTATCCGGTTATCCGGCCAAGACCCAGTGTCAGTTTGGTGCGATTCCGGTGGTTTATTACATTTTTGATTATGTGACCAGCGTATACACGGATCTGCTTGCCAGCGGTAATCCGGTGGTGGTGGAATTTATGCCTTTCGTTTGCTGTGCTGCGTATCTGGTGTTTTTGCTGTACAATTCCGTCAAGGAACGCACACAAAATCAACTGAAGCAGGCACAAAAGAGCCTTGGTATCCAGCTCAATCAGGCTGTCCGGGAGATCGATGCCCTGCGGGAGTCCCAGATGCTTGCCAGCCAGTATCGCCATGACATGCGCCATCATCTGCAGTATGTATCAGCCTGCATCGAAAACGGACAGGAAGAACAGGCACAAGCCTATATCAGCGGAATCTGTAAGGAGATCGAAGCACAGAAAGTGGAACGTTATTGCGAAAACGAGGCTGCAAATCTTATTCTCTCCGCCTTTGCCGGTCGTGCGAGAAAAGAGGGCATTGAAATAAAGGTAAAGGGATCTCTTCCCGCTTTTATCCTGATCTCAGACAGCGATCTGTGCGTGCTGCTCTCGAATGCACTGGAAAATGCGCTCCACGCCTGTCAGCCCCTCGCCGCCGCAAAGGAAACCTGTGTCATTGATGTGCAGTTTTATAACAGGGATGGCAGACTCTTTTTGCAGATAGAAAACCCCTGTGGGGATCATATTCCATTTGAAAACGGCATTCCGGTATCTCATGAACCGGGACACGGCATTGGCGTGCAGAGCATCTGCGCCATTGTAGAACGCTACGGCGGTATGTGTACGTTTCTGGTTCAGAATCATCATTTTATCCTGCGCCTTTCACTTTAATTTCAAGAACGCACCCGGCGCCGACTGTTTCTCCAAGAAGATAAAAACTGTCGATTTAGTACATATTCGGTTCGATTCGTGCAAAACGCTCCCGTTTGATAACGGGAGCGTTTACAATATGTGCAGGTCAAACGACTAAATAAAACATAGGAGGAACGAAAAATGAAAAAAATCACTTCACTTTTATTGGCTTTGATCATGTGCATGTCCTTAGTTGCCTGCGGCGGTCCGGATAAGCAGCCCGCTATCGATGCATTCAACAAGAGCAGCAATGCCTTTAACGAAGTGGCTGCTGTGATTAATGAAAATCCTGATGCATATGATCAGGAAGTAATCGACGCCATGATCGAAATGGCAAACGTATTAAACCAGCACAAGGAACTGCTGGAAAGCGATACAGAGCTTGATGAAGAACAGCTCAATGAGATGATCGCATGGTATGGCACCGTTGATGAGTGGGTTGCAGATGCCAAAGCCGAATTAGGTATTTAATTCAGTTACATATCTGAGCAGTCATTGCTTCTACAAAGAAACTGAGGCGGATGCGGTCTTCAGCATCTGCCTTTTTGTATATAAATGGGGGATTTTGTATATGATCATCGGTTTCACAATCATCGCAGTTCTTGTCTTATGGGGCGTTACTGTTCGCCGGCGACTGGTGGGAATGAATGAGAATGTCAATCATGCCATGAAACAGATCGGTGTCCAGCTCTCCTCGCTCTTTGACGCGTTGGCTGCACTGCTTAATCTCACAAAAGAATACGCTGCCAATGAGTGTAACATCTTAATCGAAACGATCAAGTCCCGCCGCAGTGTTATTTCTGTTGTTTCTACTCCGGAAGATGTTATAGCACAGGAAAAAATGATTTCCGAAATTCTCGGACGCATCTCCATGATTTCAGAACAATATCCGGAGCTGAAAGCCAACGGCAACTATACCAAGTGCATGAACGCAATAGAAAATTATGAAAAAATGCTACGCACCAGCCGACTGATCTACAACGATCATGTGACCCGGTTGAACCGTGAGCTTCGACTATTCCCTACATCGCTGCTTGTCGGTATCTTTGGCTTTCAAGAGAGAGAATATCTGGAAGCTACAGATGAAACGGATATGCCAATTATAAGATAAGTTTTTATTTCATTATTATTGTTTTTATTTTAGGAGGAGGTAATCATGGGATTATTCACAAAAAAAGACCCCTGCGCAATATGCGGGGGCAAGGTAAAGGCTATTTTTCCCTGGAAGATCGACGGTCAGCTTGTCTGTAACGATTGTCACGGAGTAACAGATCTTCCGGACGGTGTTGAAAATCGGATGTCAATCGAGGATTTTCGCGAGTATATGGCATTTCGTGAGGAAAATGCCGAGCGGAAGGCACAGTTTGAGGTTTCAAAGAAGATTGATTTCGGCTGGCTTGATACCAAGTTCTTATTTGATTATAAAAATCAGTACTTTTGTATGGATAAAAACCTGAACAAGACGATTTTTGAAGGTAAGTATGTGAGATCTTTTGTCATCAGAGAAGATGACTTCCCTCTGTTTGAAGGTGATGCAAATGGTCTGCGGTGTTATGTCAGCACTGCACCGGACAGAGCCAGAGAGCTTGGCCCTCAGCTGGAGCATTACCGGATGCAGCTGGAGCTTGAACGCGAACGTGAGCGTCTGCGCCGGGAGCGTGGTGATGACAGTTATCATCCCGGTATCATGTTTGACATCCCTGAGCCGTTCAAACAGTTTGTGATCGAGATTCAGCTTGAAGGGCATCCCTACTGGGATTTCTTCCAGGCAGATATGGGCGGCCCTACCTTTGACAACAGCAATCCCTATGTAGAAGATTACCTTAACAGCTACGAAGAAAAAGCAAAGGTCATGGGCGATCTGGCAAGGTCATTCATGAAGATCGCTTTCCCGGGCGCACCTGAGACGGTTGTAAATAATGCTTTCGGTGGTAGCGGAATGTCCGCGGCTCCCGGCGCAAACACAGCTGCCGCTCCGGTAGATGCCGTGGAGGAGATCCAGCGCTACAAGGCTCTGATGGATCAGGGCATCCTTTCGGAAGAAGAATTCAACGCAAAAAAACGACAGCT
Source organism: bacterium (assembly GCA_028727105.1). Taxonomy (GTDB): domain Bacteria; phylum Bacillota; class Clostridia; order Lachnospirales; family Lachnospiraceae; genus W0P33-017. The sequence continues at coordinate 63,040 of JAQYOU010000022.1, read as the reverse complement.
TCTTGGAATTTAAAAGATCGCGCATCTGATACAATCATTCATCAACAGAGAAAAAAGGACTTCTGCGATATGCAGAAGTCCTTTTTTTAACTTCATCTTAGTCCTGAACGTAGGGCATCAATGCTACGTGACGTGCTCTCTTAATAGCAACGGTCAGTGCACGCTGATGCTTTGCACAGTTTCCGGTAATTCTTCTGGGAAGGATCTTACCTCTCTCAGAGATATATCTCTTTAACTTGTTGGTATCCTTGTAATCAATTACATTATCTTTTCCACAGAATACACATACTTTTTTTCTTCTGTGCATCGGGCGTCTCTTTGCGGGAGCGCCGTCTCTGTCACTCTTATTGTAAGGCATAGCTCTCTACCTCCTATTTTGATTCATCTTGAACATCCACAGTTCAAGAAACTTTTGTTAGTTAAACGGTAATTCTTCATCAATACCATCAGGGATATTCATGAAGCCGTCCCCTGCATCGCTGGGTGACGGTCTGTCAGCAGGAACAAATCCACCGCCATTATTCTGGCTGGCAGCCTTGCTCTCAGCAAACTCCTGATCCTCCACAACAACGTCCGTGGTATATACCTTCTGTCCGTCCTTGTTGGTATAAGAGCCTGTCTGGATTCTGCCCGTCACAACTACCTTCATTCCCTTGCGGAAATACTTCTCTGCAAATTCACCGGAACGGCCGAATGCTACACACTGGATAAAATCAGCGGTGGGCTCTCCGTTCTGATTATTGCGGCTTACGCGACGGTCTACTGCTAACGTATATCTTGCAACTGCCATTGCATTCTCGCCCTGAGAATAACGTACCTCAGGATCACGGGTCAGACGACCCATCAAAATAACCTTATTCATTCGGTTCTCCTATTCTATTTCTCGTCAGTTCTAACACACAAGAAACGAAGAACGTTGTCCATGATGCGGACGTTGCTTTCAATCTCTGCCGGAGCAGTAGCCTCTGCATCAAAGTGAATGAAGTAATAGAAGCCTTCGCTCATCTTCTGGATGTCATAAGCTAACTTCTTCTTGCCCCAATCCTCAACATCAGTAATTGTTCCGCCTGCGCGAGTGATGTACTCTTTTGCCTTCTCCACAGTAGCGGTTCTGACTTCGTCTTCGATCTTGGCATTCACAATGAGTGCTAATTCATAATTGTGCATCGTTTTTACCTCCTTTTGGTCTCTGGCCCACTCACCTCTCGATTTTGGAGTGAGCAAGGAAACATAGTTCACAAGATGGCATTTTACCATGTTTTTTCCGGTTTTGCAAGGGATTTTCTACAAAAATTTGCAAATACACTGATCCACCATCATATCATTTACAGTTTTGGCTCGAAAGGCTGTAACACCAACTGCTACTCAGCGCTTTTTAATCCCTTCGTGTTCTTCTCCACCAGCTTCCTTGCGATCATGATCTGGTGTCCGCAGCCTAAGCACTCCAGCCTAAAATCCGCGCCGACGCGCAGGATCTTCCAGTCATGGCTGCCGCATGGATGTCCCTTTTTTAATGTAACGATATCTCCTACGTTATATTCCATGATTACACCTCAACCTTACTAAAAACTGCCCCAAGCCCTTCCTGAATGACCAGATCCGCACGGCTGTCCATCGGCGTCGCAGATTTGTTGATCAGCACAAGCTTGTTTCCGCGATAATAGTCGATGAGACCTGCTGCCGGATACACCGCCAGCGATGTGCCTCCGATGATGAGCATGTCCGCATGACTGATGTAATAAATAGCATCCCTCATGGTCTGGTCATCCAGGCCTTCCTCATAGAGCACTACATCCGGCTTGATCCTGCCACCGCACGCATCACAGACCGGCACCGGATCAGGTGACTCTAAAATATAACGTGCATCAAACAGCTTCCCACATCGTTGACAGTAATTACGGTGCACACTGCCATGCAGCTCCAGCACGCGTTTTGAACCTGCTGCCTGATGAAGTCCGTCAATGTTCTGGGTAACCACCGCCTTCAGCTTGCCCACTGCCTCCAGCTGCGCCAGCTTTTCATGGGTCACATTCGGCTTCACATCAAGGCAAAGCATCTTATCCTTGTAAAAACGGTAGAATTCATCTGTTTTCGCCATATAAAAGCTATGACTGAGTATCGTCTCCGGCGGATAGTCATACTTTTGGTTATACAATCCGTCTACACTGCGAAAATCCGGTATTCCGCTTTCCGTGCTAACGCCCGCCCCACCGAAAAATACGATATTGTCCGAATCCTTTACCATCTGTAAAAATTGTTCAACTGCCTCTGACATACATCCTGCCTCCTTTGCCGTAACTGCCGATTTCCGGTAACACTGTATATGCCCTTATCATAGACTATTTTCCCGTATCTTGCAAGAAACAGGTTTCAGAACACCTCTGCACTTTTGTTACAATACACCACATATTTCCGTCATTCATCAGAAACGCTTATCGCTGTCCGCCGCACATCACTTTGCATAATATGATCGCCGTCAACGTGCTCACAAGTGTCGCCACGATCCCGGGGCCGACGATCGCTGCCGGATTTACACTGCCGTACTGGCTGCGGTAGGCGATCATATTTACCGGTATGAGCTGCAGGGAAGATATATTCAGCACAAGGAATGTGCACATTTCCCGGCTGGCTGTCTCTTTTTTTTCGCCGGAAAGCAGCTTCAGCTCCTGCATCGCCTCCAGTCCCGCCGGTGTCGCTGCCCAGCCCAGTCCAAAGATATTTGCGATGAAATTCGTTGCGATCAATTCGTTTGCACGGCTCTCCTGCGGTAGTCCCGGAAAGAGAAATTTTAACAGCGGACGAAGTCTTTTTGTACAGGCCGAGAGCATTCCCGTCTCCTGTGCGATCTCCATCAGCCCTGTCCACATGGCAATGACACCTGCCATTGCGATTGCCAGGCTGACAGCCTCTTTAGCTGAAGCCACTGCTGCCTCGGTGATCTGTCCAAATCCCCCATGAAACGCGCCAAAGATCACTCCGATCACGATCATGATTCCCCAAAGATAGTTCATAGATACTCCCTGTCTGCTCCCGCAACTCTCCGAATGAAACTCCTCAACAAGTGCTTTCTCCGGTTTGCAGCAGTTACGATTTTTCTTTAGTATATGCACCTCACCTGTGATGGTTCATATACTAATACAGAGTGCAGTCCTATGGAGCAGCATATGTCCTTTTTACTTTTTTTGTCCGATGCAATCATTCCATTATTCATCTTTGTGATCGTTGGCTATGGATTATTAACAGGCTGCAATATTTACGACACCTTTATCCACGGTGCGGTGCGCGGTTTAAAGATCGTTGTGCAGATCCTCCCGACACTCATCGGGCTGATGGTTGCAGTCGGTATTCTGCGCGCCAGCGGCTTCATGGGATGGTTCGCCGAACTGCTCGCACCGCTGTGTGAGCTGGTTCATTTTCCGGCAGAACTGTTGTCTGTCGCCTTTGTCAAGCTGTTTTCCTCCTCCGCCGCCACCGGGCTGGCTCTGGACATCTTTAAGGAATACGGAACTGACTCTCTGCAGGGGCTCGGTGTCTCCATCATGCTCAGCTGTACGGAATCCGTCTTTTATACGATGTCCGTCTACTTCATGTCTGTTAAGATCCGCAAAACCCGCTGGACGCTGCCCTGCGCGCTGCTCGCAACCCTCGCCGGGGTCATAATGAGCGTTGTACTGGCGTATGCGATGATCTAAACTTCTAGCAGTTTTTATATAATTGCTTGACATTTTTATAATATCCTTGTATGATATCAAGAAAGAAGCGGTTTTCTACCGTACAGTCATTTTGACTCACGCGGCGTACTCGCTTCTTTTTTAATGTTTATAACATCATATAGAAATAAACCTTGAGATGTTTTTCGAACTACAAGAGTAGCTCTATAAAGATTTAATCTCTTTTCCCTTTCCCCGCTTCCCTGGACAATCATACCAAAATAAGTATCATAACGATACCAGCCTTCAGAAGCATCTTTTCTGTGCTTATCATCCATGTTTTCAACCCATCGCCTATTGACTGCATTTTGTATCATTAAGCCAATAATTTGTGCAGCATTTGCCTTGACTTTTGCTAATGCACCGCGAAGTTTTTTCGTATACCTTGATTCTGTATATTCGTCTGGAAAGTTGCTAGCAATATGTATAACATCCTGTGATTCCTCTACAATGAAATCTTGTCCGATATATTGTTTCAAATATTGTTCTACATCATTCCAAGGAATATTCTGTTTATTTCCAAAAATGGCTTTTTCTATCAGCGATACATTGTATTTCATTGTTCCTCCTAACACCTTTCCGGCAAGCCGGACGATCAGTGCGTTCCCCAGCTTTCATAGTCACTATGAAGGCTATACTTTGTGTCGAACAACAGGCAGTCGCCGTCCGCAAAGGCAAAACGATTGCCGAAGCAGTCCCTGCGATCATACAAAAATCCCTGCAGCTGCCACATGTTGCAATAGCCTCGGGCATAGTTCTGCGTGTTGGCATAACTCAGATGTGCCATACCTGCCGGATACGAGCGCAGCTCAAACTGCACCAGCAGATATCCGTCACGAAGAAACACCGGATCGCGCTGACTGATCCGTCCGCCCCGCTGCCGGATATAGCTGTCCAGATCAATGTCTGCATCCACCAGGCACAGATCCGGTGAAAGCTGATATTCCCCGTTCCACACCTGCACAGACTGCGCGCGCAAAACCGGATCTGACACGTTGCGCCGCTCGACCGGAACGAAGCTTCGGCAGGAAGCCGTCAACACCAACGGTACATAAACCTTGGTCAGATCCTTTTTTTGATACAGGTTCACCTGCTGCCGCCTGCTTCCATCCCGTGACAAATAATAATAGGTAGGAATGAATCCGATGAAATCTTCTCTGCCCCGCAGATCCCCGATGGTCTTAAGCTGTAATTTCACCCGATAACCAAGCCCCACTGCCCGGGCAGACCGGTTAAAGGGATGGTCTCCGGGCAAAACCGGTATCGTACCGTAAGACATACGCTCCGGGAACACATCACCTTCCAGATTCTTTTTTCCAACCCAAAAGGCATACTCCCGTTTTCTTCCGCTTGTCTCATAAAAGACACTGCGCCAGCGGGGATAGTCCACGATATCTGTGATCGCCAGATCATACAGACGGCCGATCACCGTTACCGTCAGCTCATCATATGCCCCGTACTCCGACAGCTTTAGGTTTGCCAGATAGCCATTCCGGTCCATGCCGCCCTGCATGGAAGCGGCATTTTTTGCGATGGTACGATAGCGGATCCGGTAATCTCCCTCATGCACGCCAATCGGAAGATAAAAGCTTTTCTGCTCCGCCGGCAGATTGATCCACGTATCCTTTTCATGACGCACAGACCCGTCATACACTTCAAAGGGAAAGCGGATCTGTCGCAAAGCTGTATATTTCTCGTAATCCCCCGTCCCATAACCTTTCTGATCCTTATGAGTTCCAACCGTAGAGATTCCCACAGCAAAATTCCTTCCCAGCACCAGGCTGAAATTTTTAGTTGGTATCACCTGTTGATTGTGGGCTTTGTCATCCGTTATGCCTCCCTTGCATACAACCGGTGTGTGGACCACGATCGGATTTGTCCGCTTCACCACCTTCTTTTTCGCACCACCGCCTATCACCTCCCGGTAGGATGCCACCGCATACGTGTCATACGTCTCATTCCGCTTCGTATGGGGAATGGTCAGATCCTCACTGCAAAATGACTGCAGCCTGGCACCGGACAGCCGCACAGGCTCCGGGGCAGACGCTCTCACATACGCCCCATCCAGCACCGTTTCCCCATCGATCAAAAACTCATCGTTTCGCACCCACACATCTCCGGCTGTCTGTTGTGCGATCTGCTGCAGCTGCTCACTGCTGATACATGTTCCGGCAGACAGATCGCCGCCATATACAGAGGTTGCGTATGTGGGGATCTCCAAATAACTGCCTCTGTCCTGCACCAAGACAACCTGCGGTGTATAAAGATTCTTCTGCACGAGCGGCGTCACCGGCAGTGCCTCATTTTCTACAGCAATCTGATCTAATGCATATAGCTTTAACGTCTTCATCCGGTAATAGGAATACGGACGCTCTACGTAGTAAGTCATCGTTGTTGTGAAGGATCCGGTCGTCGTCCCTTCTTCCGTGGCAATCTGATAGGTGTATGTCACAGAAAGCTCAACCGGAACAGACGCCGTACCAAAGCAATGACGGACCACCCCTTCATAATAGAACTTCTGAAGCTCTCCGGTCGCATAGAGATCCTCCCCGGTGGGGATCCCCTTTGTCACATCAAATGCCGGCTGCTCCTTTGTAGCTGCCCGGATCCGGACGGAATTACTCTCCCTGCATGCTTCCTCCCCATACGCGATGGGCAGCTCTTCCTCATCATCCCTGCCGCCTTCCGTTATGATAAGCTCCGGCAGAGGTGGAAAGGAAACTGCCTTATTGTAATGCGTGCGAAGCGCCTGGGCATCCGCCCAGTTTCTTGCGTTCATGATCCCAGCGGCGGTTGTGTACACTTCGCCGTACAGAAGACCGGCCTCATCCATGGAACCCAGCGCTTTGCCGTTTTCCACTACCGTCATGATGGCATCCAGATAGACCGTTCCGCCGTTTACATACAGCTCTCTTTGCCATTCTACAGAGGCAGCTCCGATCTTTGCAAAGATCAGCTCCTTTTCACATTTAAAATACGTATAGATATAGTTCGGATCTTTCGGATCGGGGCGGGATTCACCGTTTTGTTCCAGCTTTAGCCGGATCGTCTGTGTACTTCCGGTGGCCTGCGGCGTTTTTTTTACCATCCAGCCGATCGTCTTATAGCGTACACTGCTGCCCGCCTTTTTATCCCTTGTCGTCATTAAAAGGTTTCCATTGGAATCAAATTTCAGACCTTCATGATAGAAATCCGTTTCATCCGCAGTCACAGACAGCGGCCGGAAAAGACATACCGATAACAGCAGTAGCAGGATCCATCGAAGCCCCACTGCATACACCGGTTTTTGTTTACTCATTCAATCCCTCCTTGTAGTCATACAATCGGGATCCAAAACATAGAATCTATAGACATTGAATTAGGGCTTTATTTTAGCATAGTCCCGGAAAAAGTGCAATGACAGGAAAAAAGATCGATCCAACGACAATCAAAGAATTCTTTCACCGAAAAACAGGGCTTGGTATCCGGCTGGCAGGTCTGGGACTATGCATTGCCATACTTTTTACCGGCAGCATGTCTGCTTTTTCCTCTATACAAGCGAAAAAACAGCCGGATTTCCAAACCTATACCAAGCTGCTCTTTCAGGAACAGCTCTCCTCCGACACGATCAGTCTCCATTATATGCTGGCTCACCCGGAAAACTATGGAATTTCAGAGCATCAGGCCTCACTGGGCTCACTGGATGAGAAAAACATCCTTGCCACACAGCTCGCCTGTGAAAACATCAGTGCCGGTTGCATGCGCTACGACTATGATTCGCTTCCGGTAGATCAACAGCTCACCTACGATATCCTTTCCTACACTCTGGAACAAAACCTGGAGGGCTGTGATTACTATTACTATGAAGAACCGTTAAATCCCATCAACGGTATCCAGGCAGAGCTTCCGGTACTGCTGGCGGAATATACCTTTCGAAATACAAAGGATGTGGAAGATTATCTGGCGCTGATGTCCGTCGTTCCCGACTACTTTTCCCAGATCGTAAGCTTCGAAGAACGCAAATCATCCAAAGGACTGTTTATGCCCTCTTTTGTCACGGACGCCGTGATCGCGCAGCTATCCTCCATGCTGACATCACCGGCTTTTTCCTGCCTGATCGAAACCTTTCCGGAAAAGCTGTCGAAGATATCCGGCCTTTCAGAGGAACTTCAGGCCGATTATAGAAGCGAACACCAAAAGCTCATTGATGATTGTATGGTACCGGCCTATGAAGCCCTTCGCACAGCACTGTCCCGCCTGCGGGAAACTTCCCGGCAGGAAGGCGGTCTGTGCAGCCTTCCCGGTGGTTTGCAGTATTACTCCTATCTGGTCAAAAAAACAACGGCAAGCGTTAGAAGCGTCCCTGAGCTAAATGTAATGATCGCCAATAAAAGACAAGAAGATATGTCCGAATTAGGAAATATAATAAAAAATAACCCAAATATTTTGTCTCAAATGACTGACATTCAGTTATCCTGGAACACACCGACGGAGATGCTGGAACATCTGAAAACCTGTATGGAAGCGGATTTTCCCATGCCTTCCGACAATCATTATGAGGTAAAGACTGTGGAACCCGCCATGCAGAAATATCTCTCCCCGGCCTTTTACCTGACGGCTCCGATGGATGATCCGGATGAAAATAATATTTATATTAACCCCGCGTACAACCACACAGACATGGAGCTTTTTACCACTCTTGCACATGAGGGCTATCCGGGACATCTCTATGAAACGGTCAGCTCCTACGACCAGGAGTTCTCTCCGCTTAGGCATATCCTTAATTTTGGCGGCTACACCGAGGGCTGGGCCACCTATGTGGAGATGCTCTCCTATGATTACGCAGATCTGGATCCCTTGCTCGCTCACGCCCTGCAGTTAAACGCCTCCGCCACGTTAAGTCTCTATGCATCCATCGACATCGGTGTCCATCAGGAAGGCTGGGATCGGGATATCGTGCTGGAATTTTTGTCCGACCACGGAATCTCATCCGTAGAGGCGGCTGATCATATTTATGAGCTTGTAGTAGAAGCTCCCGCGAACTACCTGAAGTATTACGTAGGGTACCTGGAATTTCTGGAACTAAAAAAAGATGCCGTGAACCGCTATGGCTCTGATTACAACGACAAAGCGTTTCACCAGGCACTGCTGGCCATTGGTCCGGCACCTTTTTCCATCATTCAAAAATATTTTCCGCTCTATTACGATTCTTCCGAAAGCAACGCCTGATAGACATCTCTCTTGGAGATCCCCCGGTCCTTTGCCACCAGCTTCATGGCCTCCTTACGGGGGATCTCCTTAGCCTCATAGATTGCCATGTGTTCGGAAAATGATAATTTTTCCCATGCCTCTCTTGCCTGCTCCTCCAGTTCCCTCCGATCCTTTCCGGATATGACAAGGACATATTCGCCCCTTGGTTCATGGTCCTTAAAGTATAATAAGACATCATCTAATGTCGTTTTCTGAATATCCTCATATTTCTTGGTCAGCTCCCGGCACAGGGAGATGGAACGGTCTCCCAATGCTTCCCGCAGCTCTTCCAGCGTCGCGATCAGATGATGCGGCGCTTCATAGAGAATGATCGTACGGGTTTCTGTCTTTAATTCCTCCAGGATGTTTGCCCGCTCTTTTTTATCGCGGGGCAAAAAAGCCTCGAATGTAAAACGCCTGGTGGGCTGCCCGGACATGGTGAGGGCAGTGATACATGCAGCGGCTCCCGGCAGTGACGTCACGTGGATACCGGCCTCTAACGCAATACGCACCAGATCCTCGCCCGGATCGGAAATACCCGGCGTTCCCGCATCTGTGATCAGTGCAATGTTTTTTCCCTGCCGCAGCTGCTCCACCAGCTGATAAGCCTTGTCGATCTTGTTGAATTCATGATAGCTTGTCATCGGCGTGTGGATCTCAAAATGATTCAGCAGCTTTATGGAATTTCTTGTGTCCTCCGCCGCGATCAGATCCACTTCCTTTAACGTGCGCAGCACGCGATAGGTAATATCCTCCAGATTTCCGATCGGTGTTGCACACAGGTATAAGGTTCCCTTAGTATCCATAAACTTCCGTTATCTCCTCCGTATAAATTCCGGGTTCCCGAAATACAATGACCGGCTTTTCCACCGTCAATCTCGCATTTCCTCCGCGCAGTCCTTCGATCAGCACCATATTCGGCTCTTTGTCCACAAAGGGGTGCACCATCTGCATGCGCTTTGGCTCGATGCCATATTGATGCATCAGGCAGAAGATCTCCACCAGGCGAAACGGACGGTGAACCATATAAAAGCGACCCCGCGGCTTTAACAGCTTTGCGCTTTGGGCGATCACGTCCTCCAGGGTACAGAGGATCTCATGCCTTGCGATGGTCTTTGCCTCGTCCGCATTCTGCAGACCATGCTGCCCGATCATATAGGGCGGATTTGTCGTGATCACATCAAAAGAAGATGCTCCAAACAGGTTCGAAGCATCCTTGATATCACCGGTTACGATCTCTATTTTGTCCTCCAGTCCGTTGAGCCGCACACTGCGCGCCGCCATATCTGCACTTTCCGTCTGGATCTCCAGGCCGGTAAAATGCTTTCCGGGAGTTTTTGCCTCCAGGAGAATGGGAATGATTCCGGTACCGGTTCCCAGATCCAGCACCTGTTCTCGCGGTTTTACCTGTGCAAAACCGGATAAGAGCACCGCATCCATGCCAAAGCAAAAACGCTTCTCGCTCTGAATGATCCGGTAACCGTTCCGCTCCAGATCATCCAGACGCTCTCCGGGCTTTAGCAATATCTCAGACTGTCTGTTAGGACTTTGATTCTGAAGGCTGTCTGTCTTCTCCGGCATTTGTTTTTTCTCCCCGATCCTTTTTGTTCCGGTTTCTGTAATGATGGTTTTTCCGTGATCCCTGTTCGCGGTTCTCGCGATTCTGGTCACGATTGTCGCGATTTTGATCCCTGCTTTCACGGTTCTGATCGCGGTTGTCTTTTTCAGAACGGGCTTCCGCTGTCTTTTCCCGATCTTTTCCGCCATCCTTGCGGTCCCGGTTTTTGCCGCGGTCTCTGCGTTCACGCTGCTGACCGTGGTCCTTACCTTCGCGGTTTTGGTCACGGTTCTCGCGGCGTCCCTCACGTTTTTCCTGTTCCGGCTTTTCGGATGCCTGCTTCTCAGGCCCGGCAAGCTCTTCATCTGCCAGGCCCTCCAGCTCCTCCAGTTCTTTCGCGGAAAGCTTTACATTCTTTCTGCGGGGGCGGAATCTCAGCTCGTCCACATCATACTCATGCAGCTCCTTCTCATCATCCACCTCGATCAGTACCTTTACCTTCTGCCTGAGCACATTGACACTCTGTACCTCGCCGACCTGTCCGGTTGCAGTTGTCACGGAATCACCCACACCCGGCAGCCGGCTGTTTAAATACTCATAGGTTTCTTCCTCATTTTTCAGACAACACATGAGTCGTCCGCAGACACCGGAGATCTTCGTAGGATTTAAAGAAAGGTTCTGCTCCTTTGCCATTTTGATAGATACCGGAACGAAATCCGACAGGTAAGAGCAGCAGCAAAGCTCTCTTCCGCAGATTCCGATTCCGCCCAGCAGCTTGGTCTCATCCCTGACACCGATCTGTCGCAGCTCGATACGGGTGCGGAACACACTTGCCAGATCCTTTACCAGCTCACGGAAATCAATGCGACCGTCCGCCGTGAAATAGAACAGCAGCTTATTGTTATCAAACGTGTACTCCGCCTGCACCAGCTTCATCTCCAGGCCGTGCTTTGCAATCTTCTCCTGACAGGTTTTATAAGCGCTTTTTTCCCGTTCGCGGTTCCGCTCCACCGTCTTTGTATCCTCTTCAGTGGCAACACGGATCACCGGCTTTAAGGGCTGGATCACCTGATCATCCGCCACCTCTCTGGGAGCGATCAAAACCGTTCCGTATTCAATTCCTCTGGCAGTCTCCACGATGGCGTGACTTCCAACCTCCATCTCGAAATCCTTCGGATCAAAATAATAGATCTTTCCTGCATTTCGAAAACGGATTCCTACTACTTTTATCATCTCAATTCTCCTTTATTGTTAACAGCAAAAGCTCGATCACCAGCTCAAAGTTCACATTTGCATCCAGACGCATCTTCGCTTTTTCCAATCCCTCCAGGATCAGCTCGATGCCATGATAAGAGCTTGTATTTGCCTGTTTCTTTATCTCATAGACTTCATCCTTAAAGACCAGTCCGTTCACGTCCGCGGTTGCTTTATATAACAACACATCCCGATACCAGATCATCATGATATCAAAAAAGTCGTTGATATCCAGCTTATATTCGCTGATCTGCTTCACTGCTCCGATCATCTCAGACAGATCGATGTCCTTCACACGCTTTAGCAGCTGAAGCGCAGCATCCTTAATCTCATTAAAATGAGCGGAAGATGCAAGCGTCACTGCTCTTCCGACGATCCCCTGCGAAAAGTCCACACAGATATCAGCCTGATAATCCACCACACCGCAGGTTTTCATAAGAAAATCCTTGATCTTATCATCCGCCACCGGCTTTAAGTCCAAACGGATGCAGCGGGACAGGATCGTGGGTAAAAACGCATCTGCATTGGTTGTAAGAAGCAGGATCACACCGTATGCCGGCGGCTCCTCGATGGTTTTGAGCAGCGCATTCTGTGCCTGTACGTTCATTTTCTCCGCCTCATCCACAATATAGATCTTATACGGGCTGCTGTAAGGCTTTACTGCTATATCCTGATTGATCTGAACACGGATATCATCCACGCCGATGGTATTCGGCTTTTCATGCCGGACATAAATGATGTCCGGATGATTATGACTGGCGGCCTGCTTACAGGAATGGCATTCCATGCAGGGCTCTGTTCCCTTCTTTTCACACTGGAGTGTCGCAGCGAATGCCTCCGCGATCATCATTTTTCCGGATGACACCGGCGCGTTCAAAATATAGGCGTGGCTCACCTTCCCCATACGGATCGCGTTCTTCAAGTGTTCTATGATCTGTTCGTTTCCCAAAATATCCGAAAAAGCTGCCATGTGTGCCTCCTCCTTACGTTAAAATATCCAAAAGCAGTCCTTCTATTTCACCGATGCGACTCAAAATATCGATCTGGTTCTTTTCATCTTCCACCAGCTCCTGGGCCAGCTCATCCAGATTCTCATCGATCAGGCGGATGATCCCATACACACGATGTCTTCCGCGATGATCCAGAAAATTCTCTCTGGAGAATTTATGTGACCGGTTTACGACCTCATTCAAAAAATCCTTGATCAGTCCCCGATATCGTTTCATTTCCCGGATATCCATATGCCGGGCGATCAGCTTCCCCTGCACATTGATATCGTTTAACATATTGTTGATCTTTGTCTGAAGATCCGCATCCGCAATGGCACTGGTCAGCGTAAAGCGGAAGCTGTCATCCACCGGCTGCGTGTTTTCCGCCCGGTTCACGGACGATACCGGTGTTGTCTCATTTACTCTGAAATTATCCATATCTCACCTGTTTTGTATGCTTTTGATATATGCAGCCACCTTTGCCACTGTATCATCCAGCACAACATTCTCAAAAATGGGCTGTATGTTTGCACGGGACAGATTTTCCGGTGAAAAATCCTCTTCATCCGCCAAAAACCGCCTACAAAGCTCTTTGTAACGGGGCTTTTGCTGCACCCGCTCCCGGTCAAGTGCCCGCTGAAGCCGAAGGCCGTCGTCTACCTCCAGATAGACCGGCACCAGACGGTCTTTTCCAAAATGATCCCGAAGCTTTACATATGCCTCCAGTGTATTGATGGTCAGATAGTCGTGATGAGCGACATCCAGCTTTTCATACGCCACTGTAAAATAGTTCCAGATTCCATGTATGGTATCATAGGAGCGGCATTCGATGATCTTTCCGTCTGCCCGCAGCTTCTGAAACTGTTCATCCGTATAAAAATAGTATTCCTCTCCGTCACGCTCACCTTCCCGGATCGGACGTGTCGTCCCCGTTACCAGACGATCCAGCTGCAGCTCTTTTTCTGCCAGCAGCCGCTGATAGACCGTATCCTTTCCGGAGGAGCTTTTTCCCATGAGACAAAATATATAACTCACCTGTTTCAAATTTCCTTTCCGGGATCTTATCCTTTGGTCTTAACAAAATTGTCAAAACCCACTCTGACTTCATTAGTATACTCTAATCTTTCAATCAATGCAATTATTATAAAATGATATTACATGGATCGATCGTGCCTGCATATCACGAAGTCCCTCCGGCAGCATTCCACGGGCGCGTATCTCCTCTATATCACAGATCACGCGCGCGTCTATGCGCTCACCGGGTACAAGGATTGGGATTCCCGGCGGATACAGATACACATATTCACCGCTGATCCTACCCTCGGCCTTCTGCCACGGAAGGGCTTCTGTCTCTTGTTCCATTGCATCCGCGATGGAACAGACCTGCTCTCTCTCCCGATACATCCGGGCAACAAAGGGCTGGTCCTCCTTTGACAGCCTGTAAATCGCTGCATCGATGGCGATCAGCGCATCTGCCAGCCGTTCAAACCCTTCCGCCTGATCCATCAGGGAACAAAGTGCGGTCACATATTCACCGGAATACATCTCCAGCTGCAGATGAAACTCCTCCAGCAGACGTTCGTACAACTGTCTGCCATTGATATTACAATTTTTTGTACTGATCAGTATCTTAGACGGATCCCGCAGAAAAGCCTCCGACCGGCTCAGATCCTCTTCCCGGATCACATGTAAGCAGCTGAGTTTTTTCGTCTTCTCATAAAACTGCTCCAGATTCTTTGCCAATTCCGAAAACCGGGCAGCTCCTTCAGACTGCAAAAACGGTACCAGACGGCTGATCCCGGCCATTAATACATAGGACGGAGAGCTGCTTTCATAGATATCCAGAAACTGCTCCAGCACATCAGCAGAAATCCGATCCGAGCAAAGATGCATCACGGCGCTCTGTGTAAACGCGGGAAGCGTCTTATGCACACTCTGGATCACCACATCCGCACCGCACCCGGCAGCCGAAGGCGGAAACGCCGGGTGAAAGCCAAAATGTGCTCCATGTGCCTCATCCACGATCAGCGTTTTTCCATGCTCATGCACAAGATCCGCAATCGCTTTTACATCCGACACCACACCGTCATAGGTTGGACTTGTGACATATACAGCTGCTATCTCCGGGTCATCCTCCAGCGCCTTTTTCACCTGATCCGGCGAGATTGCACCCTGAATGTCAAATCCGGTGATGCACGGATACAGATAGTGTGCCCGAAGCTGGCGCAAAAACAGCGCATGATACGCTGCCTTGTGTGAATTCCGCGCCATCAGAAGCTTTCCACCCCGCGGGACTGCGGCTGAGATTGCCGCCAGAATCCCGCAGGTGCTGCCATTGACCAGAAAAAAGCTTCTGTTTACCCCAATATAATCTGCATAACGCGCCTGCTCCTCCTTCAGGATCCCCTGTGCGTGATGCAGATTATCAAACCCGTCGATCTCTGTAATATCTAAATGATAGGCGTCTGTCCCAAGCTCCATCCTTCTTTTATGACCCGGCATATGAAACGGATATGCATCCGACCGGTCATTCGCCTGCAATTGCTCCAGTAACATTTAATCCAAATACCTCCCAAGATCAGGAATCCAGCTGCCCAGATAAACAAACCCCTGCAGTTCTGCCTCCCATGGCGGCATCAGAAAACTCCAGAATCTGTGGAATACTTCTTCCCAGGATGGACCCTTGCTTCTTCTCTTCTTTACATACGCGTTCCACTTTTTTTTCATATAGGGATAATCCTGATAGTGCTCCATCTGGGCGTATCGGACTTCGTCCATCAGGATCCCGTGCTCGTTACAGAAACCGTTCAGGCGCTTCTGAAACTGTCTGCCCTCAAAAGCAAGCCTGCCAAGCGCCTCATATACCCGTTCATACACCGCCATATCCGGGATTAGCTCCAGCTTTGTCAGGATCTCGCCCAGATCATCAAAAAACGCTGCCTGGCCTTCATACACATGGATCTTGCAGATCTTATTGTTTTCCATGATCAGCCGCACCGGATAAACATCGAACCGATCATCGGACAGATCCGCTTCCATTGGATCGATGACCAGTTCCACCGGCATACGCATTTCACCCAGCACCGTCGAAAGCTCTACGAAAAGCCTTGCTCCCTCCGTTCGGGACCGCCAGCTCCATTCAATATTCGTCTGTGTTTCCCATTTTATGGTCTGCTTTAAAAAAGCTGCAAAATCCGACTTACAAAACATCTCACCGGGTCGCTTTACATACACGTAATGCAGTCGGTGACAGTCATTTTTTGCAAGTCCCGACAGCCCCAGCACCTCCGGATTTTTTAAAAGCAGGCGGTTTGATCGCTCAGACTCCGAAAGCATCACCGCCAGCTGCTCCATCACATACCCCGCCAACAGCCGCTCCATGGGGATCCCAAGCTCCGTGCTCTTTTGAACAAGCGCAGCCTTCCCAACTAGATTTCTTTTTGGACTCTTTCCCAATTACAGCCACACTCCAATCCTGTTTTGTACCTTATGCAGCACCTTGCGCTCCTTTGCATAGCTCAGCAGCTTTGAGATGTCCTTTACGGGTTCTGCCAGATAACCGCGCAATGCCCGTTTCAGATCTTCCCTGTCCATGTGATCCTCATATTTGAGACAGTCACACATGAGGCGCTCCCTGTCATAGATCTTCATCACACCGCCGCCAAATTCCGTCTGCGTGACGCCAAGAGAAAGTACCTTCGGCTCACTGTAATAGGGATGGACAAAGGGATAATTCAGATGAAAACGCGACTTCGATGTGTTTTTATCCACTGCGATCTGATACTCCGACGGTTTTACCGGAAGATAGCCGTAAATATAAAGTGCACTTTCCATCGTCAGTATACCGTCCTCACCAAAAAGGCGGAACACCATTTCATCCTCTGACAGCTTCTGCTCCTGAAGCGTATAATAGCCGTTTTTCACACGGAGCAACACCCCCCAGTCCACAAAGCTCTGGATCCGGCGATGATCAATGCCCAGCGTATATAATTCAGACGTTTTTACCACGCCATCATGCTCCCTCACAAGAGCCCGGATCGCCGTTTCATCCTTCTCCCACTTTTCCTCTCTCGTCATCTGTTCACCATCCATCCTTTCGATACATAATATTCCTGCAGCCTGCTTTCCATGGACACCACAAAACATGCTGATTTTTTCCGCTTATCGTATATCCTATTGGTTCTTTTTTAAGTATACGATTCTGTCTGTCTTTTGTCAATCCTGTCATCATTTGTCAAAATATGTACTTGTATTTCCCGTTTTGATGTCCTATAATTATTTTAGGACAAAGAATTATGTCATTCATGTCTCTATATAACTTTTGAAAAGCAACCGGTCTTTGAAAACCGGCACTTATTATTTGGGAGAATCCTATGGACGATACGATCAGAAGAAACCCTTCCCGTAAGGAATGTGAAAAAGCCATCCGACGCATTCTTATCACAGAGATATTAGAAAACGGAAAAAATAAGCATTTCCGGATGGCAACCGATTTTATCACTTATTTCGAAGCCTTGTATCCCCCTTCTGACAGCCTGACCAAGCAGGTACAGCGCGCAGTAAAGGCCATGAACATGCCAAAGGACGAAGACGGCTTTTTCATCATTGACCGCACGCCGGAGCAGGTTGCTCAGGATAAAGAGCTTCATTCGCTTCTGGAGCATGCCGGAGCGCGGGTGGAATCTCTGGATGACTGTGAACGGATCTTTTTGGCGCTGGATCCGGATTACCGCAATTACATCACCTATCGGATCTCCCATTCCGACACATTGCGCGATAAATATGTGACCATTCAGGAAACAAACAACGGTCTGATCATTTATACCAGAGAAAAAAAGAAGCTGGAGCAGGTGCTCCAGCGTCTCATGCTTCTCGGTTGACCAAAAGGTCTTCCTTATTAAAACCTTAATTTTTTGCTCTTTTTAATCTTTTTGGCACGTCTGCGACTCTTTCGCGTGTCATGGATCGTCTGATAACGTCTTCGTTCACTTCGCCGGCTTCGCATGCCGGCGATTTTTTGACGGATGATATAGGAATGTGTTGCCAGCCAGTATAAGATCAGGATCAGTACCACCAGCGCTGCCAGTGCAGCCACCGCAAATGCGATGGTTTTTGCATTGATCTCAATGTGAATACTATGCGGCTCCTCTGGCTTTTCCTCCGTGACTTCCGGCTTAGTCTCTTCGGCTTCTTCTTTCGCTTCTTCTCCTTCGCCTACATGCTCATGGAAGGTAAAGCTTTCCGATCCAATATCGTTCATCTGAATATCTGCTTTCCCGACCACGCGGTCTGCATAGGAATAAACCAGTGTTCCAAGCACATGGTCATCACTGCTGTCATATACAACCTTTGAAGCCAGATCCTCAAAGGATACTCCTACCGGAAGAATAACAGTGGCATTTTCATCCACGCCGGCAAATGCCGGTGTATCCTCATCCTTGGCAGCCTCCGGCAAATGCTCTGCTACGTGCAACAGCTTAAAATTCTCAAAGCAGAAATCAAACATTTTCCGCGTATCGGTATAATGAGCCGGTGATTTTTCTCTCATCACGACACAGACCAGCGCCATGTCGCCTTGTTGTGCAAAAGATACCAGCGTACTTCCTGCCGCATCTGTATATCCGGTCTTTCCGCCTGTTGCATAGTCATACAGATGTTCATAATTTCCATGGAAGGGATAGATCATCAGATGATGATTGTGAAGCAGTGTCGGATCTGAGTGCTTATTTGTCGGAGGAATGGTGTAGGACTGGGTAGCAGCGATCACGCGAAACGTCTCATTCTTGTATGCTTCCGCAGATATTAAAGCCATATCATGGGCGCTTGTCCAGTGTTCCTCATCCGGAAGTCCATTCGGATTATTAAAATGCGTGTTCGTGCAGCCAAGCTCCTTCGCACGCTCATTCATCATCTTCGTAAACTCCTTCATGGTTCCACCGATATGCTCACCGATGGCCCATGCGCACTCATTTGCTGACTCCAGCATCATACCATAAAGG
This sequence comes from bacterium, assembly GCA_028727105.1. GTDB lineage: Bacteria > Bacillota > Clostridia > Lachnospirales > Lachnospiraceae > W0P33-017. The sequence goes on along the minus strand of JAQYOU010000022.1, from coordinate 44,301 downwards.
CACTCCTCCATGGTCATCTCTTCGCCGATATCCCGACTGATATGGGAGGTATCACCCTCATTGCCGTACACAGCTTCCTCTGAGAATGTAACGATCTCATCAAGAGAAGAATTCTCGATCGCCAGCAATGCTGTCATGATCTTTGTAATACTGGCCGGATAATTCTGTTCATCCATATTCCGCTCGTATAGGATCGTACCGGTAGAAACCTCGATCACACACATCGAAGGCGCCTCCACCTGCGGCATCTCAGGCCACACCTCCTTTGCCTGAACAGGAATCACAAAATTTATAAGACAGAAAAAAGCTGTCAAAAGACAAGCGAGCTTTGTTTTTCTTTTTTTCATAATTTCCTCATTTTTATCTTGATTTTAGTTTTTTCCTATTTTAGTATAATATCCGTGAATATGTTACGCAAGACTTTTTTAAGGAGAAAACCAGAGGACATGAGACTTCGAAATATACCCGGAGCAGACGCTGCAGTAGCAGCCTGCCCCTATGTCATTGATGAACCTGCTGCCCTGCGCGGCAAGTGGAATACACGTTTTGAACAAGAACAGCCCATTCATATCGAGGTTGGTATGGGAAAGGGACAGTTTCTCTTCGGTCAGGCAGCTGCGCATCCGGATATCAACTATATCGGGATCGAGCGCTACACAAGTGTACTACTTCGCGCGATCCAAAAGATCGACACGGAACATCCGCCGAAAAATCTGCTCTTTGTGTGTATGGATGCCGCAGAGCTTCCGGAAGTATTTGCACCGGACGAGGTTTCACGGATCTATCTGAACTTTTCCGATCCGTGGCCGAAGGACCGTCACGCCCGCAGACGCCTGACATCCTCCGAGTTTCTGGCACGCTATGACCGGATCCTGGTTCCTGACGGAACCATCGAATTCAAAACCGACAACCGCGGACTGTTCGACTTTTCTTTGGAGGAGATCGGTGCCTCTGATATCTGGAACGTGACCGCACACACCTTTGACCTGCATCACACGCCGGAAATGTTCAACGGTAATATTATGACCGAATATGAAGAAAAATTTTCATCCCAGGGCAATCCGATCTGCAAGCTGATCGCTGCACGAAAATAAATCAACCGACCATCGACACAATTGTACCCGCTTTCACTGAAATACAGGTAACCAAAACAAAAATGTCGCATAAGCTAAATAAAAAGCCTATGCGACATCATTTTTTTCATTCCTGCCGACGGCGCATCAATCGCTGCAATAGATTACACGAACGATGTGAATGTATCCACCGCGCATTTTTGGAGATCATCAAACTGCTGAACTGTGTCTAACTTTTCACAGGATCATACGGTGCCATATTTCATCATCCACGTGCACCTGTCATACATGAACATACAAGCTCTACACTCAGATCCTCCCGGCGCTTCATAAAGTAAGTCACATACCACTCACGCACCGGTGTCGGTTCAAAAAAGAGCGGTGAACAAATGCTTTTCATGTGAAGCTCAGACCTCATGTTTCCCGCAACAAAGATCGAAGTCGGTCCGCATGCGCTGCCGATCACTGCCACCGAGGAAGCAGCTACCGCACCATGGCCCTTCGCTATCGGAGAATCGCCTTTCGCACATGCTTTTATGCAAAACTGATCCGCACCGGTCTCCGGTTCCACTCCATAATAGACTGTCTCAAAATACGTGGGATACAGCATCTCCGGTTCATCATGTGCCCGAATGCTGTTCATCCGTTCCAAATGCTCGGCGGGCAGCTCATTTTCCTCAATGCGGTCGATATGCAGCATGTATTTTTCTCCGGAGACCGGATGCACCAGCGGAATCTCCTGTTTTTCTCCGGTCAGCGTAAAATGCGCACCCGGCACATGCACATCCTGCTCATAAAAGGTGACGGTCAGACCGGACAAGTCTTCCACATGTCCCTTATCCCACAGAAAATGCGCGCGGGAAATGCTGTATGCGAACGCTTCATCCAATCTATAATGCTCCACACAAGCCAGTGCAATCGGGTCAGCTTCTATTTCACGACTTTGTTCATCGAACTCTATGTTCATATCCGCATTCACAGCTGTATCATCAGTCAAACGCATATCCGGTGTCTCGCGTTTATTCAGGTTCACAGGCATATAATGCAATCCACTGCTGCCCCTGCATGACAATTTCACCTCTCCCCGGCTCATGCGAAGCAGCACATTCGGCGCTGACGGATTTTCCAATTGCAGACGCTCAAACAGCTCTTCATCAAAATTCTCCTCCAGATGTGCTGCCTGATACTTCTCCATGAATGCTACCAGCTCCGCCGGATCCGTTTGTTTACAATAATCGACCACCAGACCTTTTTCACATGTATACACAGACAGGATCTTCCATGTCTCGCCGCACCAGCTAACTGTCTGATTCACCGGATGCTCCACTGTGGGAAGCGGATGATCAATCTCCATTTTCGCCTCAAAGGCCGGATCCTCCTCTCTGGCACTACCCCAGAAATTTTCTTCAAACAGCACCTTCCATTCACTCATTCATTTGTCCCCTCTACGATTCCTTTCCCAGTGATCATACACAGCTTCTTATCTTGTCCGCCGCACAAGAGCTGTCATTTACTCCTTTGCAGCCATGATCTCCTCATACTTCTCCTGCAGATACATCCAACGCTCCATGCGCTCCTCCAGCTCACTCTCCGCCTGCTCTTTTTGTGCCATCAGCTCGTTCAGCTTCACAAAATCCTTTGCATTGGCAGCAATCTGACCCTCCAAAGACTCGATTTTCTCCTCCAGAGCAGCGATCTGATCCTCGATCGTGTCCCAATCCTGCTGCTCTTTATAGGTAAATTTCACTTTCGTGGCATGGGTACGCCCCTGTCTGGCGCGTTCCTCGGCTTTTGATAGCGGTGCAGGATCGCCTGCAGATCCGTCCGCCACACCGGAAGATGTCTCTTTACCGGCAGTCGCCTTTCCGGCAACGTTGTCTGCATCCATAGCCGCTATCGCGCCCTCCATCTCCCTCACAAGTGCATAATCACTGTAATTTCCCTCAAACTGACGGATACCGCCCGGCTCAAATACAAACAACCGCTTCGTCACACGATCGAGAAAATAGCGGTCATGGGACACGACGATCACAATTCCGTCAAAGGAATCCAGATAATCCTCTAAGATCGTTAACGTCTGAATATCCAGATCATTGGTCGGCTCATCCAAAATAAGCACATTCGGCGCTTCCATCAGCACCCGAAGCAGATTCAAACGTTTTTTCTCCCCACCGGAGAGCTTCTCGATGCGTGCATACTGCTCCTGCGGTGGAAACAAAAACTTGTCCAGCATGGAGGAAGCAGAAACCAGGCCATCCTTCGTGCGCACATACTCCGCCGTATCACGGATATAGTCAATCACCCGCGCCTGGGGATCCATGTAGGCAATACCGGCAGACGGATCATTTTCCCACTCCTGGGAATAATAACCGATCTTCACCGTCTGACCGACAATAACCTTACCTTCATCCGGCTGAAGGATCCCGGCGATCAGCTTCATCATCGTTGTTTTTCCGCATCCGTTCTCACCCACGAAGCCGATACGGTCACCTTTCAGGAAAATATAGTTAAAATCAGTAAACAACTGCCTGTCATAACCCTTACTCACATGGTGAAGCTCCACCGTTGTGCGTCCCATGCGGCTGGAAACCGATGACAACTCCACACTTCCGTCCCGAACAGGCGCCCTACGGCTTTTCAGTTCCTCATAGCGCTCCAGCCTTGCTTTCTGCTTCGTTGTTCTGGCCCGGGCACCGCGCTTCACCCACTCCAGCTCCACGCGCAGGATCGACTGGCGCTTTCGCTCACTGGCATCCTCCATGTCCTCTCTGGCTGCCTTCAGCTCTAAAAAACCGGCATAATTGGCATCATAGCTGTACATCTGACCCTTGTCGATCTCAACGATCCGATTCACAACGCTGTCCAGAAAATAGCGGTCGTGTGTGACAAGCACGACCGCTCCTCTGTATTGTTTCAAATAATTCTCCAGCCACTGCGAAGTCTGGCTGTCCAAATGGTTCGTGGGCTCGTCCATCAGCAAAATATCTGCCTCAGATAAGAGTGTGCCCACGATCGCCACACGCTTTTTCAAACCGCCGGACAATTTCTCAACAGGCACATCAAAATCTGTAATACCCAGCTCCGCAAGCATCTGCTTCGCCTGCGCCTCTCTGGCAAAATGATCGGTATCCAGATGCTTCCCGTGTATATCCGACAAGGCCTGCATCACATCCCCGGCCGATATCTGTGACACACTTCCCGGTACTGACTGCACACCAAGCGCCGCCTGTATCACAGTCGCACCCGCTGCAAACACCGGCTGCTGGGAAAGCATCTGTACCACCACATGGTTTGCATATACCACACGCCCTGCATCCGGTTCATCCTCGCCTGCCATCATGCGCAGCAACGTGGACTTTCCGGTGCCGTTGATCCCGATGATACCCACCTTTTCACCTTCCTGTAAGTAAAAAGAAGCTTTATCAAACAGTTTTCTCTCCGAGTAATTTTTTTCAATGTTCTCTAATGTTAAGATATTCATGATACAGTCCTTATCCAAGCAATACTTTCATTTTAATATTCACGCAGCATGTATTCATTTTTTACAGCGGCTTGAAATCAGATGCCGGGTGCTTGCACCACGGGCAGATAAAATCATCCGGAAGTGTATCTCCTTCATAAATATATCCGCAAACCGTACAGATAAAGCCTTTTTTCGGTGCATCTGCCTTCGGTGCCTGCTTGATGTTGCTCTGATAATACGCGTACGTTACAGAAGGATCATCAGAAAGCACTTCCGCGTCCGTCACCTCAGCTAAAAACAAGGTATGAGTACCAAGATCGATGGAGCTTCTTACCCTTGCGGAAAGAAACGCATTGGTCTCCTCAGTCAGGTAGATAATATCATTATTTGCACGGGAAAACGTGATCTCAGCTGTCTTATCCACATCAGCTCCACTCTGAAAGCCCCAGTGTTTATAAGTCTCAAAGCTGGATTTCTCCGTCAGAACAGAAACATTAAACATTCCCGTCCGCTCGATCATATCGTGTGTATAATTCTTCTTGTTCACTGCCACTGCAATACAGTTCGGCTCCGTCGTCACCTGGATCACGGTATTTACGATACAACCGTTATCCTTTTCACCTTCCTTAGCCGTCAATACAAACAAACCATAGCTTAAACGATGCATTGCCTTGTTATTCATGTCAGTACCTCCTTTAATGATTCTTATTTCATTCATTACCCAATTATCTTGTTCTATTCATCAAATCTCCCCGCCACTTCATGCAACGGGGAGACATATTCCTACTTAGATGGAATCATGCTGATGATCCGCCCGGCAAACTCGTTAAAGTTCTGCGTCTGTAAGATGACACGACCCGGACCGGTCAGCTTGGTAAGAAACAGTCCCTCGCCGCCAAAAAAGATATTTTTCAGTCCCTTCACGGTCTCTATCTCATAATGAACGCTCTTCTCGAATGCAACTACATTTCCGGTATCAACCTTTAGCACTTCGCCCGGAGCCAGAACCTTCTCAACCTTATTTCCGTCAATCTCCAAAAACGCCATACCGGTTCCATGGATATCCTGTAAGATAAAACCTTCTCCGCCAAAAAATCCGGCAGAAAGCTTCTTTGTAAATGCAACACTCAACTCTACCGATTGTTCTGCGCAGAGAAACGCACCCTTCTGTGCGATCAATCCGCCGCTGGCACCGATATCTACCGGAAGCACCTCGCCTGCAACGGTAGATGCAAAAGCGATGGATGCACCGGGACGCTCTGCGCGATAAGTCGCCATAAAAATGGACTCACCGGAAAACATCCTTCCAAGACTCTTTCCCAGACCGCCGCGCATGTTGGAATCCATGGATACACCCTCACTCATCCATGACATTCCGCCGGATTGCGTAAACATCGACTCTCCGGCCTGATCAAAAGTCACCTCTACTGCAGGCATCGTATCTCCAATCACCTGGTATCTCATAATCAAAATCCTCCCAATTCATATATTTCCGTATTGATCTGACCCACGATACGGTTATTTTTACTATACCATTTTTTCAAAATATTTGAAAGCAAAAAAAAGACCACAGAACGAATTCTGTAGTCTGAAATGCGCCTCCAGGGGTTCGAACCCTGGACACCCTGATTAAGAGTCAGGTGCTCTGCCAGCTGAGCTAGAGGCGCTTGTGCTTGCGTTTTCCTCAACGCAAGACATAGTATACCTCGTCCCAAAGAAAAATGCAAGCATTTTTTTTATTTTTTTCAAATTTTTTTTATTTTCTTGTTTTTCAGACAATTCCTATCAAATACGACTCCAAAAAACAGCTCTTTTAGCCGAGATTTGCAAACAAAGCCGCGATCTCGTCAGGACTCATCTGTCGGTTCGGATCTGACAGATCCGGCATCGGCGGTTTTTCCTCTTCCACCGGTTCAGGCTCTGGTTCATCTTCCACAAGCTCGACATCCGGTAACGAAGCCGCACTTTCCGTATCGGCAGCCATGCTTGCCAGCAGCGCGGAAATCTCATCCGGGCTCATGATGCGGTTCGGATCCGAAAGATCGATATCAGATATGGAAGGAAGCTCCTCCGAAACAGGCTCCGGTAAAGGTTCGGGTTCCGAAATCGGCTCCTCCTCCACTACCTCTTCAGCCACCACAGATGCCTCCGCATTCATATTTGCCAGCAATGCCGCAATCTCATCCGGACTCATCATCTTATTCGGGTCTGACAGATCCGGCATCGGCGGTAATTCTTCCACCGCTGGTTCAGGCTCAGGTTCCGGTACAGGTTCAGGCTCAGCAATAGGTTCAAATTCCGGCTCAGGTAACACTTCTTCCACCATAGGCGAAAACATCGGCTCTTCTTTCTCATAGGCAGGTTCAGATAATGTTTCCTCAGCCGCATCCATCGGTAAAAAGTCCGGAAGATCACCAAGATCTCCCAGCCCACCAAGATCATCCAAGCCGCCAAGATCTCCTGATCCATCCGGATCTTCGACTCCGACAGAAGGTTCAGAAAATGCAAACGGCTTCGGCTCCATGGAAGCAGGAGCGGCAACCGGCTGCTGCATCTGCATCATCTGCGGGGGTGCCATCACAACCTGGGGAGATACGGTAGATAGTTTATTCACTGCCTGAAGAATCTCATTTCTAAGACTCAGCTCCAGTTCACGCAGCTGATTCGACAGGTCTGTCTGCTTTTGTAAAAGTACAGCATTTTGGTCTTTTGCGCGCTCATCGAATCCGGCAGAAATAGAATCAGACATTTCCTCAATCTTGCCCTCCAGATTGAACACCAGTTCCAACAGCTTATCATTAGAATTCATGAGCGCATCGGTATTTTCTTTGTTGCGATTGATCGTAACCTTCGCCGTTGCCTTCTGGGCTGCCACTACTTCCTGAAACGGTTCCGTAAACTTATCCTCCAGCAGACTCAGCTGTTCTTCAATCTCATCAAAATATTTACGGATCAAAAGATAAGAAGCTTTCTCAGATTTTAAGATACTAGCGTACTGCTCCTCCTGATCCTTCTCTTTCTTTTCCATACGTTTCAGACACGTGGACAGATCAAGGAATGCACATCCTACGATGGCTACGCCAACCGCAGCGATGGCCGGAAGCATCTGTGGCATTGCAATCATCAAAAATAATTCCACTAATAATAATAGTACAACTCCCAAAGACGAAAACAAGATCGTATTTAATGATTGATCCTTTTCCTTCTTTTCTGTTTTTTTCTTTTGCAACTCCTTATCCATAAATACCCTCCATGTGCCTGTTTCTCCTATGCCAAAATTTGGCTTCAGATACTATCAATATAGCACATCTTCCTATCTACTACAACCAAAAACATGAAAGCGGAGTCCACGTTTTTACGCAAACTCCGCTGATATGTTTCATACTATGCATGACGAATATTTGTATATTCGGAAATCTCCCGATTAATCGTCACCAGATCATCCACACTTAGATCATGTACCGAAGAATGTCCGGTGATCCGCGCAAAGCTCTTAAGCTCTGCCAATGTTACATTCAGATAATTTGCCACTCTCTGCGCAGACTGATCTACCTTTAGACGCTCGCGCAGCTTCGGATCCTGCGTAGCAATTCCAACCGGACAGTTTCCGGAACCGCAGATCCGGTACTGCTGACAAGCCGCTGCGATCAATGCCGCACTCGCCACAGCCACTGCGTCCGCACCCATCGCCAGCGCTTTTGCCACATCGGCGGATACGCGCAAACCACCGGTGATGACCAGAGAAATATCGGAATGGATCGAATCTAAGTACTTTCTGGCCCGATACAAGGCATACACTGTCGGAACAGTTGTCGCCTCCCGCAAAAACAGCGGACTGGAACCGGTCGCACCGCCTCTGCCGTCGATCGTGATAAAATCAGGTTCCGCATAAACACAGAATTCCAGATCACGCTCGATCCGCCCCGCTGCGATCTTAATACCGATGGGTCTTCCATCGGAACGATTCCGAAGCATGGTTACCATATCTTTTAAATCCTCTTTGGAATTTAACTCCGGAAATTTGCTGGGACTCTGTACATCCTCACCGGGCTTTTTCCCACGCAAGGCCGCAATCTCCGGCGTTACTTTTTCTCCGGGCAGATGTCCGCCCATGCCGGGCTTCGTTCCCTGACCGATCTTGATCTCGATCGCATCCGCTGACCGCAGATTCTCATCCGTCACGCTATATTTATTCGGAATATACTCAAAAATATATTTGTAGGAAGCTTCCCGCTCCTCCGGTAAAATGCCGCCCTCGCCACTGCACATCGCTGTCTTTGCCATTGCAGAACCCTTTGCGAGGGCTACCTTGATTTCTTTTGAAAGTGCGCCAAAAGACATGTGTGAAATATATACCGGATTTTCCAGGATCATCGGATGTTTTGCATGCTTCCCGATGATCGTCATGGTCGTAACAGGTGCATCGTCATCCAGCGGAGGCGGATTCAGCTGGGCGCCGAGAAGTAAAATATCATCCCAGTTCGGCATCGGCATCTTTGTCCCCATGGACCCTCCGATCGTCTTTCCGCTCACTGCCATCTGATGGATCTCCTCCATATAACGGCAGGATTCATCCACACGATAATAAGTCTTATCATAGCTCAGATCGGATTCCACGGCCGCTGCTCTCCCAGCCGGAGCATCTGCCTTTTCTCCGGCTTCTCCTTCCGGACCTACAGCTTTTTCTACTTCCTCCCGAAACTTTGATCCCGGCTGATGGCAGACCGGACACTCCTCCGGTGCCGTCTCTCCCTCATACACATAACCACAAACCGTACATACAAATTTGCTCATAAAATACCCTCTCTTTCCGGTGCCCCACACCAATATAAAATAGGAATTATTACTGTTTTTATTATAAACCTATTTTATCCATTAATCAAGCTATATTTTATAGAGATCCTCCAGTGTGAACACCGATTCCACGTAACAAAAATAACTTATGGTTAAAACTTGACAAATCAGACATTTCCCCTTAATATTGTTGAAAACGAAGATGTTTCCCTTAGGGATATCTTCGCTTTTTATTTTCTCCGCACCGTTTTATACAGCGAGGAGGTGTACCTATGATAGATGATTACATGAATCTTGAAAATTACGATTATTTTCAACAGGAAGAAATTCGCAAGGGATTAGAAAAAAATATCGATGTATCCGTTTACGCAAAACCGGAGCTTCCTTATAATATCATGCATCAGCTCCGCAAAGCGCTGGAGTATGGCAATGATCTGACACCCTATATCCCTTATGGAGTAGGTGTGTTGCATGAGCTTCGAAAAGCCGCGAAATCAGGGATTTCTTTGGTCAGATATATAGAAGAAGGATATGACAGCGACCAGCTTTTAGCCATTCGGCATGCATTGGAAAAAAAGGTCAATATTACACCTTACCTGAACATTTCCTATCACGGCGCCTGCATCCATCAGATCGCAATTGGGCTGGAACATCGTATTGACGTGACACCTTATGCAAAACCTGATTATACCTGGAGAAAAATGAAAGAGATACGGCTCGGTATTGAACAGCGCCTGGATATTTCAAATTACGCGAACCCACTCTATTCCTATTGGCAAATGCATGAGATCCGGCTGGGACTGGTTGAAGGTCTTGATGTCAGTTACTATAGGAGCCTGATGTACACGGCAAAAGAGATGAACAAGCGAAGACTCTGGCTGATGAATCATCAAAAAAACCATTTGGCTTCGGATGACATGAGCGTCATTTGTGCCGATGATTATGAAATAAGCATCAGTCAGGATGGGATGCAGGCTTATTTCAACTGGCATGGCAACCGCCCGCTGATGAACTCGGCGGAACTGGAATATCTCCTACGAAAAAACGGCATTATCTACGGTATTGATTACAACGCACTCACATCTATTGCTCGAACCTATCAAACAATCAATAACGACACCCCAAAAGATCAAAATACACTCATCGCCCATGGCACGCTTCCGGTAGATGGCCACGATGGCTATTATGTCTTTCAGTTTCAGACCAAAAAATGTTATATACCGGAATTCCACGAGGATGGCAGCATCAATTTTGATCATTTTACGTGGTTTGAAACGGTAACAAAAGGCCAGATCCTTGCACTTTATCATCCGCCCACAAAGGCACTGGACGGTAAAACAGTCACCGGCCAGACCGTTCCTGCTATTAAAGGAAAAGAAGAACCCATTTTAACTGGCAGCGGTTTTGAACTTTTACCCGACCAAAAAACCTATATTGCATCACGAAATGGTCATGTCCGGCTTCATAAATATGAAATGACCGTTTCCGATCTGGTAACCTTGGATCAAGTCACACCCTCCGATGAACCGCTTTCTTTTCAGAGTGATGTTCATATCAAAGGAAATGTAACCGGTCCGGTAACGATCTGCACAACCGGCGATCTGCTCATTGATGGTTTTGTAAACGACGCAGAAATACATTGCGGAGCAAACCTGATTCTGAAAAGCGGTATCAATGCTTTTGCCGTTCCTAACACATCAACGGTAAACAAACGGGTGATCAGTAAATTTTTTGAATATGTGAACTTGCACGCAGACGGAAATATTTCATTTGGTTCCAGTCTGAACTCCAGCCTTTCCTCTTATGGAGAGATCATTTCTTATGGAAAAAAGGGAGGGATCATCGGTGGATCCTGCTATGCGGAAAAAGGATTTTGCGTGTCAAATATCGGAAATGCAGTCGGTGCCAAAACAACGCTTTTGCTGGGTACAAACGAGGATATCCGTCTTGAAAAAATGATCCTGGAGAAAGAAATATCAAAAATAAAGGCATCCATCAGCCAACTGACAACTGCTTACGAAGAAGCCTGTAAAAAACATCCGGAGCAGCTGGCAAAGCACAACGATCTTCTTCTAAAAGTTAAGGATGCCGTTTACATCAAAAATCAGGAGCTTGAAGCCGCCCATATAAAAGAAGAACATATACAAAAAAGAGAAAAACGGGCATGCACATCCAAAATCATCGTGGAGCATCAAATTTATGATAATGTCGATGTTCAGTACATGAGCCGAAAGATAACTGCTGTTCCATCAAAGAAAACCGCGATCCTGATCAACAACAACCGTCTGATCATGGAAAAAATAACATAAGTAAGGAGGAATTCTCCATGCGTGATAAAATTATGATCCTGGACACAAATGACCTGAACCGCTCAACACTTGGCAATATCCTATGCTCTGATTATGTGATCATAGAAACAAAAAATGCTGCAGAATCCTTTATCCGCTTAAAAGAATCAGAAAATGAACTGGCAGCAGTTCTGATCGATATGCTCACCTCCGAAGAGGATGGCTATCAACTTCTGAAAGCCATGCAGGAAAATTCGTGGAACAAAAACATCCCCATTCTTGTCGTCTGCGATTCTGCTGCCATAAAAATGGAAAAGGAGCTGTTCGCATTCGGCGTATCCGAATGCATCAACCAGCCCTTTGACGACGCCCTGATTCGACTAAAAGTCAGCAATATCGTAAAGCTTTTTCAATACCAGAATGAGCTGGAAAACAAGATCAACCAGCAGACAGAAAAACTTCGCCTGCAAAACCAGATGCTAAAGATACAGGCGGATTTTCTTCAAAAGAGTAACCTGCGTATCACAGATCTTCTGGGTACCATGGCAGAATACCGTAACCTTGAAAGCGGGGAGCATATTCAACGGGTAAAAATATATACCCGGATCCTTGCGGAAGAACTGATCAAAGAAGATCCCTCCTTCGGTCTGACACCGGAAAAAATATCTCTGATCGTATCCGCCAGCCCACTTCATGACATCGGAAAGATAGCAATTCCGGATACCATTCTTTTGAAGCCCGGAAAGCTTACTGATGAGGAATACGAATATGTCAAATCCCACACCATCAGCGGTTGTGAGATCCTTGAAAATATCAAAGATATATGGAGCAAAGAATATGCACAGATCAGCATGGAAATCTGCCGTTATCACCATGAACGCTACGATGGAAACGGTTATCCGGACGGACTAAAAGGAGATGAGATCCCCATCCATGCGCAGATTGTCTCCGTTGCAGATGTCTATGATGCGCTTGTCAACGAACGTGTCTACAAATCAGCCATTCCAAAGGACCGCGCATTCCGCATGATCATCAACGGTGAATGCGGCATTTTTTCTCCAATCCTTCTCACATGTCTGACCAATTGCAGAGCGCAGATGGAGGCAGTCTAAAACTCCATCTGCAGCCCAACCTTTAACTGATGAAGCATGTCTCCCAATTCTTCCTTTAATAATCCATAGGCATGCTTTCCCGTACAATGTCCGGTACATACATACCGGATTCCGGTTTCTTTAATCTTTTTTGCAAGTTCACGTACTTCATCTTCTGTTTTATTAAACACATGGAATCCGCCGATCAGGGCATATACCTTTTTATCAGGAAACGTCTGAGCCACCTCGCGGATGATGTTCGACGCACCACCGTGAGAGCAACTGTTAAATACAACCAGTCCCCGTTCCGTGTCAAAAACAAGACTTTGTTCATGGGAAAAATCATCCGGATACCATCTGTGGTTCCGCTTCTGATACATGTTCTCTTGCTTTCCGATCAGATCCAGATGGGCTGTCTTATGTCCGATCAGCCAGATTCCTTTGGAAATCTGCACATCCCCCGATGCAAACTCAATCCTATCGCTATATTTTTTCAGGATTCCCTTCGGCAGACCGATATATTTGCTGAAGATCCATTTTCTCCCATAACAATTCTCCGCACAACCATCCCTCAGATAAAACTTTGCTTTGTTGTTGATCTTGAAAAACTCTTCCATACCATTTGCATGGTCATAATGAGCATGGGATAAAACCGCCGCATCTACGTCTTTTAATGAAATACCTAGTTTTTCGGCATTTTCTGAAAAAAGTGTGGACGCACCTGTATCAAGTAATATTTTCTTATTCGCATACTCAATAGAAATACAAAGTCCCCATTCACCGGGTATCTCATTATTTTTGATATTATCTACAACAACAGTCGCTTTCATTGCCTTCCACCTCTCCTAGATTCTTTCACACATGAAGTTTCCTTTCATCCATCCGGATCATGATTCTTATAAGCCCAGTCGCTAATGTTTCACATATCTCATATTACATTTTTTCATATGCAAGTCTCGGATCATCATCCTCAACCACATAGATCGTGCCACAATGCGTAAATCCACATTTTTTGAGCAGGCTCTGCATGACGCGATTATCCCCGTGTGTATCTATACGCAGATGCCCACACTGATCGAATGCCCATTCCAGACAATACGCTCCAATGCCCTTCACCGATCCGTTCCCGGCGATCCGATGCACCACGCCATAAGTATCGTCTCCGATCCACGCACCATCCTCGATCACACGATACGTCGGCTCGATATCTTCACCAAAATCATAGAAAAATGTACCCACAACCTGATCCTCATGTGTACACACATAACTCTTTCCGGAAGCAATATCCTGACGGATCAATGATTCCGGCGGCCAATTTCGCGCTCCCCACTGATTCGGATTTCCGTGTTCCGCCATAAACACTATGGCGTACTCATAGATCTTCATCATTGACGGAACATCTGCTTCCGTTGCATGACGTATGTTCATAAAAACTCCTTTCCTCTTGGTTCTCCCCAATCAAAATCGCAAATTGATAGAATATACATATTATACGAAATTCTTTTCATTTCTACAATACGATCACCTGCTGCATCACATCATGTTCCGCCGCATTTTGCATCTCCACAACAAGATCATCAAGATCGCACGCGAGATAATCTCTCATACCCATATCCGCATGATATTTTTCAACGATCAACTGTTCCAGCAAACTTGTCAAAACTTCCCGCAGCTGCTGCCCCGAACTACTGATAACCAGGTTACACAATTTATCATAATCCTGTTTACCGGCTTCTTCGAAAAAACCTTTTTTGATCAAAAGATGTCCGAGCACGTGCCGAAGAATCACCCGACAGATATTACTAAACCCGTTTTTATGGTCGGCATGATCACGCCCTATTACTTCGTATATATACTGTCTTTGAAAAGCGCCCATAAATTTCTGCTCATAGGAAATATATTTCACATATGCCTCAACCGCATCAATCCCACTCTTTCCACCGATTGAACAGATCGTCGGATAATCCATCGTTATGATCGTCTCCTGCGGTGCGAACTGTGCATCATAATAGAGAAAAAATCCGGGAATCGCCTTTTCCACCATCGCCTCATAATTCCGGTTTCCGTATCCACAAAAATTCACGATCATCTTATTATAAACAGCCTGTGTCCGCTTCACCTTCTGGGTCAAAGCCTCATACCCATATTGATAAGCCTCCGCAGCCGATAGTCTCTGACTGCTAACAAGTGTCTGACCGGACGCACATTCCTTGATGCAATACATGACTGCCTCCATCAGCTGTCGCGCTGTTTCATAAGACACCGACGTACTCTCTTTCGAAGTATATTTTTCAGATAATTTAGCAACCAATGGTACGAGTTCTTCCATCTCATATAATAAGCTCATCTTTTTATTCTCCATTCCAGATACAATTCATCTTTTCAGTACCTTCACCGTTCCATTTCGCACTTCTTTTCTGCATCGTCAAAATTATTTTCTCACGAGTCCAAACTTTCGCTATCAGAAAAGATCCATGAGCGCCGCCGTGTACAACTCGCGGTCCCATCTGGTTACTTCGTCAAACTGTTCGTATTCCCCCCGCCCCTGCGTTTTCTGATAACCTCTGTATCCCGCGCGAACTGCCTGCGAGAAATTTTCAAGACAAGTACTCTCCAGATAATCCAAATCCCCAAAACAGGTCTGCTCAAACTGCTCTCTCATAAAATCCAGCAGTTCATCATCCGTCAGCAGATCCATACTCTCGTTTTTGAACAGATAAAAGATCTCCTGCAGCCGTGCCAATGTCTCCACATAATTATCCTGCGTGATATAAGAAGAATCACAAAAAGCAAAAATGATCTTCGACAGGATCCCCTCTCCAAATTCCACCCGTTTTTGTCTTCTCAATTCCTCCCCCCTGGCTTCCACTAAAAGCTTCGCATCCTCCTGTGTAAGCTCCAATCCAAACTGCTCAGTCTTTATGTTTGTTTCCATCACCTTCTGCAGCTGGTTCTTCTCAGAAAACAATTCCAGAAATGATTGCTCTGCATCTTCCCCATTGCAATGCGCAAATTTTTTTTCCACAAATACACCCTCCTTCAGATCATGTAAAAATACCTAAAACACTATCTTTCTCTTATGTGAGGATATGATTATAGTACACAAATCCAAAGATTGGCAGTCTTGAAAAAATTGCGATTTTGTGGTAATATAGACACAGAAAGGGACAGAAAAATTTAATTTTCCGTCCCTTTTTTGTTCTGAATTCTGTTTGATCTATTTTATTTTCCGCAAAAACAGCGAATCGCATCCGACACAAAAACAGCTGTTCCTTCGCCACCGGCGCGATCAATGTTTTCCTTGAATTCACCATCGGCAGCGTACATCTGTCCCAGTCCGGACAGGATCTCATCAGAACACTGATAAAAGTTCTCCGTGATATAATCCTGCAGCTTCTTTACCTTTGACTGTACCTCTGCACCATCTGCTGCCTGATCCTTGATCGCACCAAACTCTGTGAAGATCTTTATAAACTGTACCATCACATCTTTCTCCTCTTCCTTTGTCCGACCCTTTGCCTTTTCCTCAGACTCCTTGTATTCTGCAGTATTTCCCCACTGCTCCTTTGCACGTCCCCGGTACTCCTCAATTTTTCTTGTATCAAAAGCTGAAAAATCCATTGTTTGTTCTCCTTTATATCGTATTTCACGGGCAAGGCTGATCAGATTCTCCAAATGCTCCTTCTTCATCGTAAGCAGCGTGATCTGCTGCTCCAATGCTTTTTCTCTGTCAAAACCGGCACTTGAAATGATCTCTTTGATTTCCTTCAAAGGAAACTCCAGTTCACGAAACAGTAAGATCTGCTGCAGCGTTTCCAGAGCCGTATCGCCATACAGCCTGTAACCGGACTGCGTGTAACCCGTCGGTTTCAGCAATCCGATCTTGTCGTAATATTGCAGAGCGCGTATACTCACTCCGGTCAATTTACTTACCTCATTTACTGTCATCATGATCGTTTCCTCCCTCCGTGTAATCTTAATATAAACTATGACGTAACGTCGGAGTCAATACTTTTTCAAAGAATCTGTTCCACTAAAATATATTCCAGACATTTTTTACTTCCCATACCACTTCTCGTTATCTATCTGCTTTTATACTCATACAACCGATAGATCTTCTTCGCAAACTTCCCGGCAAACAGCTTCTTAAATATCACCCTTTCCATCCCACTCAGTTCATTGATCATTACATCTGGTGTCAGATCATGCTCTCTTATGTATACCAGACCGGTGTCCTTTTCCAATATTTTCGGATCATCGATTCCATGCAACACTGTAACGCCAACATCATTGACCGGATTTTTATATTTTGACGCTTTCGCAGCAAAAACAGTATAGCAATCCATCAAAACAGTTATCTTTTGAAAATGACTGACCAGATGCTTCAATAATCGTGTGAGCTCCTCTGTCTGAAAATACATACTCACACCTTCCATAACAATGATCGCGTTTTTATTTTTTGGAAGATTCTTTATCCAGTCATTGTTTCTAGCATCGGACTCGATCATATGATATTCGACAGATTCCTCATAATATCTTTTTCTCTCACGAATGACATCCGGAAAATCGATATCATACCAGGCATGCTTCCCGGTTCCTACCCGAACAACCCTGCTGTCCATTCCACATCCGATGTGGACGATCACAGCAGTGCTGTCAAGATCCATCTGTTTTTTCAGCCACTGATCAAATACCGCTGACCGCATTCCCATATAATACGCAAGCCACTTTGATCTTGCCTTTCCCTTTAGCTCAAATCCTTCTGCATCCCATATTTCTTCCGCTTTTTCATCATGGAGAATGACTCCCTTTTTACTCACATAGGCTTTCCCATACAGCGGAATATACAATGTCTTATTTACGTTATTCATAAGTTCCCCCCAATTATTTTAATTCATAAACAAAACAACCAGTCCGGACATAAATACAATTCCAATCAAACACTCAACGATACCTCCGACCCGCTCCATCAGCAAACCGGATTCGGATAACTCCGGATAATCATATTTCCAGCTGATAAGAAAAAAATGAACCTCATTCGGATATAAAACAGTGACGATTCCGAGTATATATAAAATAATACCTAAGACCTGCAAATACCAAATGCCCCTTGTCTCACCTTCATCAAAATAGATTTGGAATAATGGAACGCAATATGTACGATCACTGATTCTTTTCGGTTCATTCCCTCCGACAATTTGGATAGAATCCCATCCGATTATCATACCTTCCTCATCACGAAAAGTCTCCGTTGCCTCATCAAAATAACCTTCATAAGATTTTCCATCTGAAAAATCAAAAGTTGCAAGATCGTTATGGAATTTGAGAGAAACCGCCTTTTCACCGGTATCAGATATGAGCCTGAATTCATTATCTGAGATCCGTTCGATATAATTTGACCGATTCTTCTTATATTTCCTATCGCTGACTTTATAGTAAAAATCATCCCCGACATATACCCCTAATCTTAAGGTAAAATACCAGCCCACCGGCAAAGAAACAACTGCTATCAATACTGCACCCATGAGCAACAACTTCTTTTTTGTATTTTCACCCATATTCTATATCCCCTCAAAAATAGACGATCATTATAACAAACAGTCACATAATATCTATTTTATATCTTTTACACCGGATCACAATATCAAACAGAAGATTATTTACACAGAAGCCCTTAGTGTACGCAAGATATCAGAGATCATATTAATTGCATCCGAAACCTGTCTTCTGGCATCCTCGATCTTTGACTGTACCAGATAATCCGCCACGAGTCCGTCAAAAAAGAAATCTGCAAAGGATAAGAAACCTCCGACTTCCATTCGAAGATCCAGAGAAAGATTGATGTCCCTCAATTCCTTCTGAAACTTCTTTAAATTATATTTTGCGTTTTCCATGCACCGGGAAGCCTCATCCATCTTGCTGTGTTTGATCATATCTGTGAGAAATCCGCCACCAAACATGTCCAGCCAGCTCCAACCTTTCGCACTGTCCAATTTTTCCTGCGCAGCGTAAAGACTGTTTAATGCAATGTCTCCCGCAACGATCGCCTCATTGATCTCTTTTCTGTCATTTACCATATCTGTCATCATACTTTTCCTCCGTCAAAAATGATATCAACACCAACTGATCACCCATGTAAAGATATCAGCATATTAAAATTTTTTCAACACACCCGTTATTTAACTTCTGCATGCAAATAACGATACAATTCCAATGACTAAAAGAACCGGAAATGCGATCCATATCAATCCCATAAATACTAACGCTACTAAAAACAGCGGAAGCAACACGATGGAGAATATGATTTTTGTGATCCCCCAGGTTGCTCTCAAGGCAAATCCAAATATCTTTCCAAATACTACAATCATCATGATCATAAATAATACAGTTAACATAATTTTATTCCTCACTTTCTTCGATTGTTTTTCCGTGAAATCTTGATCTGTTTTCTAAACCAAGCCTTTCACTATATTCCTTCTGCTCTCTTATTTTTTCCAGGAGCAGGCACGTTCTGATTCTTTCTTCTATTGTCATTATGTATCCCCCTTTGCCTCAGTTGTTATTCTCATTATAAGAATGATATGATCTAAAATAAATGGTACGATTACAGAAATAGCATATTCTATTTCGCTATTTCTAAATCCCAGAAATCCATTTTCTTTCTGTTAAATATCAGATATAATATATCGTGACATAACCGGTCACGATCAACATTCGTCACTTATTAAATGATTCACATAATCTATAGGGGAAATATCATGGGAAGAAAATCTACAAAAGAAAACAAAAATATTTATCAGACGAGCCGCGAAGCTATGGAATATACTAGAGAAGCTGCAGCGGAAAAGCTTGGTTTTATCTCTGCAGACCGCATCGAAAAGATAGAAAATGAAAAGTCACTACCTCACCCGGAAGAAGTTCTTGCAATGGCAGACTGTTATAAAAATCCTGCTTTGTGCAACTATTTCTGTTCACATGAGTGTCCCATCGGCATTGAATATGTGCCTGAGATCAAGGCAAAGGATCTTTCCCAGATCACACTGGAAATGCTGGCCACACTCAACAAACTCACTCATGAAAAAGAACGCCTCATCGAGATCACGGTAGATGGTGAACTCTCTGAGGACGAACTTCCGGATTTCTTTAAGATCAAAGATCAATTGGAAAAAATGGCTCTGGCGATCGATTCTCTGAATCTTTGGCTGGATCAGACCATTGCCGCCGGTAAATTGAATAAAGAACAGATCAATACAAATACGAACAACAAGACTTGATATTTTCGCGAAAGCTGAAAGCCATGCTCACTCGAAGATCAATGGCATATCCTTTTCGAATGTTCCCAGCGGGAATCGAACCCACAACTAGCGCTTAGGAGGCGCTTGTTATATCCATTTAACTATGAGAACAAATACACTATTATTTTACTCATTATTCAAGTGATTGTCAATCAAAAGCGGGAATACCCGATCATTGTTAAACCAAATATTCCCGCATCCTATCCCGGATCTTAAAATTTCATATAACCCTGCATCCAGATCTTTCCTTTAAATCTGCGCCCTATCTGGGGTTCACCGATCAGATCCTTTTCATTGATGCATATCTCAAAGAGGATATCTTTTGAATTCACCGATAACAGGATCATATTCTCTCCTGTGATCATATTCTTTGAATGATGAATATCAAATATTTCACCTACTACTGCATACTGATCACTTTCTATTCCATAGGGCATCATACTGGTATCAATGATCGTTAATAGATCCTCACTCATCACGCGACGGGATAATACAGAATACTGATCGATATCTTCCATTGTAAGATTCTCAATTGCTTCTTCATCACCCTCTTTTGCAGCAGATAACAGATTGTTTCGTTTCATAAATTTTTTCTTTTGATTTTGTCTGCTGGTATCTACTTCCTCTACCGGAAGAATGATCTTTCCCTCTGTAGAAAGCGCAGATAGAACAGATGTTCCTGTTTTTGTAATCATTTTTCCATTAGTAAATTTAAAGAAATCACTAATATTTTGAAGATAATAGATCAACGTTACGCCAAGACGCATGTCATCACAGATGGCAGCGTAGGAATGTTTATCTGCGTGTCGTTCGATTTCTATTTCCTCATTTACGCTGTCATATTGTCCGCGAAAATACGGATAAAAATACTCAATATGAAATGCCTGATGATCATCTATATTACTTCCACATACTGCTAATCCGATCCGATGACCAAATTCCTTTTTCATCTCAATAAAGACTTCTCCATCCGGTTTTTCATATGAGCTTCTCATATCCGGAGAATCAATTGTCATCTGAAGGAGCGGAAACAGGTCCACATCTTTCTTGATCTGACTAAATCCTATGCTCCGTATAAAACTATGCATACTTACCCTTTCATTACTTATAAGCCTTTGCCATTTCTAATGCTTCTTTTTCTTCCTCAGAAAGAATGATCACACAGTTCCCTGCTATGATCTCTTTAATATAAGTATAACAGCCTTCACGACTATGCATGGCATTGATAATAAAACCATCCTCTTTTTCGTTCAATAAACAAAGAGAAAAACTGAGCTTTCCACCCATCTCCTGAAAGGCATCATACTTTACCAAACCAACCTTCTGAAAGGCAAATCTGATCTGGTTTTTCAGTTGATCAATATTTTTCTCATTTCTTGCATTTGATGAGATCAGTCCATCGATCTCATTTAAATGCTCTGTAATCGTTTCCTCCAGGCTTTGTGCATTACTTCCGCTCATAAATTTCGTGTATTTTTTCTTCAGCTTTTTGATCTGAGAAAGATTCACGATCGTAAGGATCAATAATACCAAAAGGATCAATACTAGTACAGCAACACCGATCAAAACAAACTCCATATTGTTTTCAAGTACATTGACAATATCTGTTAAATAACTCATTACATCATACCTCATTCATTGTTCTGAATACTATGAAACATATCCATGATATGATCCAGCTCATCAGGAGAGTAATACTCTATCTCAATCTTTCCTTTTTTCATGTCCTTTGAATTAATTGTAACCTTTGTTCCAAAGATTCCTTTCATTTTTTCTTCCAGATCATGATAGATCACCTGCATCTGTTCCATAGACTGATCCGGTTTTACTTCTTCCTTGGGTTTTTCCGTTTTTTCCTTTTGAAGCTTTTTAACGAGCTTTTCTACATCACGCACACTCATCTTTTCATCAAAGATCTTTTGTGCCAGATTGTATTGTTCTTCCGGATCATCAATTGCAAGTAATGCTCGTGCATGACCGGTGGAAAGCATATCATCGATCAGCATCTGCTGAACCTTCTCATTTAATTTTAACAATCTCATAGAATTTGTCACAGCTGTACGACTCTTTGATACACGCTCTGCCACTTCATCCTGCTTTAAATGAAATTCAGTCAAAAGCTTTTTATATGCTAATGCTTCTTCGATCGGATTCAGATCCTCACGCTGAATATTTTCGATCAAAGATATCTCCATAATCTCCTGTTCACTGTAATTTTTAATAATAACCGGTACTTCCTTTAATCCGGCCATTTTTGCAGCACGCCAACGACGCTCTCCCGCAATAATCTCATAATAGGTTTTCCTGTCCTGGACGATCAACGGCTGGATCACGCCAAACTGTTTAATTGATTCTGATAATTCCAATAACGCATCCTCATCAAAATTCTTTCGGGGCTGTTCTCTGTTAGGCTCTACCTTATTAATATCCATCATTGTATCAGGCTTTACTACCTCTGCCTGCTCCTTTGATGTTTTTCCGATCTTATCAGGGATCATTGAATCAAGACCTTTACCAAGTCCTCCTTTTCTTACTGCCATTTCTATTTCCTTTCTTCCTTATTTCTGAACTATGATACATTCATTTCTGTTTCTATATCGTTGCTGATCACTTCCTGTGCCAGCTGACGATAACTCTCTGCACCGGCCGACTTTGGATCATAAAGATTGATCGGCAAACCATGACTGGGAGCCTCTGCCAGACGGATATTTCTTGGAATCACCGTCTTATAAACAATCGTATCAATATTTTCTTTTACATTCTCAACAACCTGGTTGGACAGGTTTGTTCTTGAGTCATACATCGTAAATACGACGCCTTCCATTTTCAGTTTTGGATTTAAACGATCCTGTACAAGATTGATCGTGTACATCAACTGACTCAATCCTTCTAATGCATAATACTCGCACTGGATCGGAACGAGAACTGTATTTGCTGTTGTCATAGCATTTACAGTTAACATATTTAATGAAGGTGGACAATCAATAATAATATACTCAAACTCTTCCTGTACATAATCAATTGCTTCCCGAAGCGTATATTCTTTATTATCAATATCCAACAATTCAATCTCTGCTCCTGCAAGATTTACATTCGAAGGTAATATGTACAGATTATCAATTTCTGTACGAACCATAGCCTCTTTTGCAGTACACTCAT
The DNA here is from genome assembly GCA_028727105.1 of bacterium. Taxonomy (GTDB): domain Bacteria; phylum Bacillota; class Clostridia; order Lachnospirales; family Lachnospiraceae; genus W0P33-017. Next base: position 21,138 of record JAQYOU010000022.1, on the reverse strand, counting down.
CCAGTATCAATTCATATACTGTATTTTCTAACTCCGATTTATCAATTCCCAATCCACTTGTTGTGTTTCCCTGTGGATCAAGATCAATAACCAACACCTTTTTTCCTACTTCAGCCAAGCAAGCTGATAAATTGATTGCAGTCGTTGTTTTACCAACTCCACCTTTTTGGTTTGCAATAGCAATAATTCTTCCCATTTTATTTCTCCATCTTTGTTATCTTATTAATCACTAATGCTCATTATATCACGCTGCCCTCTACTTTTCTAGTATTTTATAGTTTTATCATCTATTTTACTATCCCGAAAATGTTTCACGTGAAACAATACACTATCATGTAGACGCTCACACTTGCGATACTAAATCTTGTTTTGCTTACTATTTTAAAACAAAATGTTTCACGTGAAACTATGTAAGATCTTATAATTAAAAGATATTGTAACTATTCAGAGCCAAGGCAATTTGAATGTAAATGCGTAGCCATTTACATTCGTGAGGAAGAAGCGAATTCCGAATAACCGCTATCGGAGTCATGCTTGCATGAATGACGATATTCAGGAAAATTTCTTTGGCGAGAATCCACATCGAGATGAAGCGTTAGAGAAATCGAGATGGGGGCTGAATAGTTACAAGATATTGCAAATAAAAAAAACTAAGATTATAATAGAAATAGAACAATTCACACATAGGAGGTGGATCTATCATGAACAAAAAAGTCAAGAAACTGATCGCAATCACAACTATTGCAGGTGCTGCAATGTACGCTTTCAATAAATTTATTGAATATACTTCCAGCTACAGAGGATTAACTCTAGAAGATGATGAGAATTATTACAATTGGAGAAATGGTACAATCTATTATAAAAAGAAAGGAACCGGACAACCAATCCTTTTGCTCCATGATCTCAATCCAATCTCATCCACTTATGAATGGAGCCAGATCATAGAATCATTAAGTAAAACAAATACAGTATATACAATTGATCTGTTAGGATGTGGTAAATCTGATAAACCTGCATCTTCTTATGTAAATTACTTATATGTTCAACTGGTTAAAGATTTTATTCAGGACGTGATTAAGGAAAAAACAGATTTGATCGTTACCGGAGAATCATTTTCCTTTGCAGTTATGGCAGCACGTATGGATCAAAATATGATCGGAAAGATTACTGCAATTAACCCTTCAGATATTACTTGCAATGTACAATCACCAACAGTACTTAGCGAAATGATAAAGCATATGATCGAGCTTCCAATCATCGGAACATTTATTTATAATACGATCACAAATACAAAAGCCATCACAAAACTTTTCACAGAAAAATATTACAAAGATACAACAAAGATTCCTGTGAACTTGACAGATACTTATTATGAATCCGCTCATTTACAAGGAAGTAATGGAAAATATCTATACGCCAGCATGATTGGAAAATATACAAATATCAATATCATTCATGCACTGAAATTGATCAATAATCCGATCCATTTCATTGTAACAGATGCTGCCAGTGATGAACTAACAGAATATCAAACATATAATCATAACATTACTATTGACCGCATTTCCGAAGCAGGTTATCTTCCTCAGCTTGAAAAACCAGAAGAAGTGATCTCATTATTATATAACTGATCATAACATTTTATATAAATAATTGCGACACTCATTCACAACGTGAACAGGTCATGTGAAGCACAATGTATTAGGCAGCGCACTTTGGAGCGGCTGGTACTTAGTGACCGTATTTTGGTCACTTATGTACCACTTCCAGCGACAAGTAGCGAGAGCGTGCCTGCCATACATGTGCTCACATGACCCAAAAACGTTATGAAAAAAATATTTTTATCACCCAAATTATCATACAAAAAGGAGAACAACTATGAAGAGATTATTCGAAAAAGCAAATGAATATGTAAAGACCTGTGACTGGAAGGATATGACACTCTTAAAATTTTGCCTGTTCTCAATGGGTATATTAGTAGGAACAAATATTACATGCAAAAAGAAAAAAGCTGCAAACATCATTGCAGCCATTGTCTTTCTTACAACCTACATTCCTCTCATGAGTAAATTTATTCCCATATTATTAGAAAAAGAATAGTAGCTGTTCAAGATTCATAATAGTAATAAAAAATATAACGGAATACTAATGTAAAGGCTTCTTCGAAGGCATACCGGATTTTCTTGGGTATGTCTTCGGAGTTTTTTTATCTTTACCGATCACAACAAAGCTGCGATTAATATCTGTTCCATCTAACTGAAAAGAAACTACATCCTTTGTTTTGCCGCCAAGTAAAAAGATTGCTTTTTTTGCAGAAGTTAACTCATCCTCTATTTCACCTGATTTATAAGAAATAAAAGACCCGCCAAGCTTCACAAAAGGAAGACAATACTCAGATAATGTAGAAAGATTAGCAACTGCACGGGAAACACAAAGATCATACTTTTCCCGATAAATAATATCAGAAGCAAGATCCTCTGCTCGTCCATGCACAGTTGTCACACCTTCTAACTGTAACTCATCAATCACCTCATTTAAGAATAAGATTCGTTTGTTTAAAGAATCTGCAAGAGTAATCTTTAAATCAGGAAACATGATCTTAAGTGGCATACCGGGAAACCCTGCACCTGTTCCAAGATCGATGACCGACAGATCACCGGTCAGATCAATATAACGGGCAATTGCAATACTATCCAAAAAATGCTTTTCCAATACATCTTCAAATTCGGTAATAGCAGTCAGATTCATAACCTTATTTTTTTCAACGAGCATCTCATAATAAACAGTCAACTGCTCCTGCTGTTTTTCCGAAAACGGAATCTTCCACTGTTCTAAGATATTTTTAAAATCAGAAAAATTGTAAGACATCATATCAGTATCCTTTTTCAATTTTACATACTTCCTAAATAAACCAACAATACAGAAATATCTGCCGGAGAAACACCCTGGATTCTGGAAGCCTGTCCGATAGACAAGGGCTTCAGCTTATTCAATTTCTGCCTGGCCTCTATACGGAGACCGCTGATCTTTTCATAATCAAGATCCGGAGAAAGCTTTTTCTTCTCCAGCCGTTTGAACTCTTCCACCTGTTTGATCTGTCTGGTAATGTACCCATCATATTTAATGAAAATATTTACCTGCTCACGAACCTCCGGATGAAGCTGTGGACGTTCCGGATCAAGAGGAGCCAACAGATCATAATTTAATTCCGGTCTTCGGATCAGTTCCGTAAGAGTCGTACCTGTATTTAATTCTACACTGTCATGATCTTTTAAAAACTGCTGTGTATTCTTATTGGCTCCTACTGTTACATGTGAAACACGCTCAATCTCAGCATCAATCAACTGTTCTTTTAATTTTACCCAGTCATACCGACTCTTAGGGATCAATCCAACCTCATAACCCTTTGGTGTCAAACGAAGGTCTGCATTATCCTGTCTGAGCAGCAGACGATACTCTGCGCGGGATGTCATCATTCGATAAGGTTCGACATTTTCCTTTGTTACAAGATCATCGATCAAAACACCAATATAAGCTTCACTTCGATCTAAAATTAATGGATCTTTACCAAGTATTTCCATTGCAGCATTGATACCTGCGATCAATCCCTGAGCAGCTGCTTCCTCATAACCGGAACTTCCATTTGACTGTCCGCCACTAAATAAACCTTTGATCTTTTTAAATTCCAGACTGGGATATAACTGATTCGGATCAAAACAATCATATTCGATCGCATAAGCATTCCGCACGATCCTGCAGTTCTCCAACCCCGGAACTGTACGATACATTTCATACTGTACATCTTCCGGTAAAGAGGATGACATTCCTGAAATATACATTTCATTTGTGTGAAGTCCTTCCGGTTCTACAAACAGCTGATGCCTGTTCTTATCCGCAAACTTCACTACCTTATCCTCGATAGAAGGACAATATCTTGGACCAACACCATCAATCACTCCAGAATACAACGGAGAGCGATCCAGATTTGCACGGATGATATTGTGTGTATCTTCATTTGTATAGGTCAACCAACAGGATACCTGTTCTTTCTGTATAGAATCGGGATCTGTTGTAAATGAAAAAGGAACGATCCGTTCATCACCAAGCTGTTCTGTCATTTTCGAAAAATCAATGGAATTTTTATCAATACGGGCCGGTGTACCGGTCTTGAATCTTCGTACTTCAATTCCATGATCGATCAAAGACTCTGTCAGATAGTTTGCAGCCTGAAGACCATTCGGACCTGTATGCATTACTACATCACCATATAAGCAACGCGCTTTTAAATAAACCCCGGTACAAAGAACAGCTGCCTTACAATGATAAGTTGCACCCGATACTGTCTTTACACCTGTCAATACACTATCTTCCACAATAATCTCAGACACCTCTGCCTGCCGGATCGTCAAATGCTCCTGATTTTCAAGCGTCATCCGCATCTCTCTGGAATAATCAGATTTATCCGCCTGCGCACGAAGGGAATGAACTGCCGGTCCTTTTGACTTATTCAACATTTTTGACTGAATAAATGTCTTATCAATATTGACACCCATCTCTCCGCCAAGCGCATCGATCTCACGCACCAGATGACCCTTGGAGCTTCCTCCGATATTCGGATTACAAGGCATCATGGCAATACTATCCACACTTACCGTAAAAATGATCGTTTCAAGACCAAGCCTCGCACACGCAAGTGCTGCCTCACAACCGGCATGCCCTGCACCAACAATACATACATCATATTTTTCTTCTACAAATGGCATTTTTTTATCCTCATTACATCATTTATTTTCCCATACAAAATTCATGAAAGATCTTATCTACCAGATCATCTGTCACAGCTTCTCCAATAATAAGCCCCAGTGACTCATAGGCATTTAAAAGATCTACTGTATAAAAATCTTCCGGAACCATATCCTCAATACTGTGCTTTACAAGCATCATACTGTCAAGTGATTTCATTAAACATTCTTTATGTCTGAGGTTTGTAATATACAATTCATCATTATACTTCAGATCACCCTGTAAAAACATACATTTGATCTGATCGGTCAATTCACGTAATCCGTCACCGTACTTTGCAGAACAAGAAATCACAGGAACTCCCAAACGTTCTTTTAATACTCCATCTGTAATAACCGGAGAGAGATCACATTTATTTAAAAGGACGATCACTTTCTTTTCCCGGATATCAGACATGATCTCATCATCTTCCGCATCCCGTTCTTCCGAAGAATCGATCACATACAAAACAAGATCTGCTTCCTGTAAAGCTTTTTTTGCCCGCTCTACTCCAATCCTTTCAACAGCATCATCCGTATTTCGGATACCTGCAGTATCTGTAATATGAAGTGTGATCCCATCCAGATTATAATCCTTCTCCAACACATCTCTTGTAGTTCCTGCCACATCTGTAACGATTGCGTACTCCGTCCCTAATAATAAATTCATGAGAGAAGATTTACCGGCATTGGGTTTTCCAACGATAACTGTTTTTAATCCCTCTGAAAGGATCCGCCCGTTATCTGAATTACGCAAAAGCTCATTTAATTCAGATATCACATCTTCAACAACAGGCATCAGCTGGTCCCCATACCCATTCAACTCATAATGCTCCGGGTCATCAAGAGCTGCTTCAATAAAAGCAGATTCATGAAGGATCTTTTCTCGAAGCTCAATGATCTTTTGCTTGACAGAACCATGTAACTGCTTCATAGAACTATCTAAAGCAAAATGATTTTTTGCATTGATCACATCCATGACAGATTCTGCCTGCGAAAGATCGATCCTTCCATTTAAAAATGCCCGCTTCGTAAACTCCCCAGGCTCGGCAGGTCTTGCACCGGCTTTTAATAATATCTCCATGATCCGGCAAACAACAAACTGTCCGCCATGACAATCAATCTCAACAACATCCTCTGCCGTATAACTGTGAGGCGCACGCATCAGGAGAGTTAAGACTTCATCTACGATATGATCATTTTCATCAACAACATGACCATAATGCATCGTATATGTTTTTTGTTCGGAAAGCTTTTTATCCTTTTTCTTTGGTCGAAAAACAGAATCCACGATTTGAATTGCTCGTGGCCCACTGACACGGATCACAGTGATCCCGCCTCCCATTCCGCTGGCATTTGCAAAAATTGTATCTGAAATTACTCCATGTTCTGTGATTTCCATAAAACTTAAAACTATCCTTTCGAAATTAGAAAATCGTTCAAACCAATCATCATATTTGATCAAACATCTTTTATATAAAAAATCAGGCAGATGAGATCATCATCTACCTGATTATCATAACACAAGTTATTATCTTTTTAAAGTAACAACCACATGTCTGTAAGGCTCCTCACCCTCGCTATGTGTAGACACGTATTTGTCATTCTGAAGTGCAGAATGGATCACTCTGCGTTCAAAGGGATTCATCGGCTCTAAAGAAACCGGACGCTTCGTACGCTTTACTTTATAAGCAATGTTCTTAGCAAGATTTTCCAGTGTCTCTTTTCTTCTCTTACGATAATCCTCTGTATCAAGCTTGACCTTAATATAGCTGTCAGATTGCTTATTGACAGCGAGATTCGTCAGATACTGCAAAGAGTCAAGAGTTTGTCCACGCTTTCCGATCAGCATTCCCATCTCAGGTCCCTTGAATTCAACATCGATCACCTTATTTTCCTCATCAACCTTTGTAACGATCTCAACTTCAAGCTCCATTGCTGCAAATACCTGGGAAAGGAACTCCTTTACACTCTTCTCTAAGGAAGTAAAATCAATATTAACAGGAGCCTTTGCAGGTGCCTTCTCTGTCTTTTCTTCTTTTACAACAAAAGCTTGTGCTTTCTTAGGAGCAGGTGCTTCCACTTTCTTCTCTACAACAGGCTCTACCTTCTTCTCAGGAACAACAACCTTTTTACGTGCCTTGATCACAGCATCCTTACGTCCAAGTCCTAAAATACCGGCGCTTCCCTTCTCAATTACTTCATAATCAAGCTGATCACTTGTAATTCCAAGCTGAACAAGCGCATCAGTGATCGCATCATCGATCGTCTTTGCTTTTACTTCAATATAATCCATGTTGCTCTCCCCCTATTTATTATTTCTCTCATTAAATTCTTTTACTAAATTTGCCTTTGCAGTCAAACTGTTCGGATTTACATTTTTCGCAACCTGCGCAGTCTCATAGGCTTTCTGAACCTTCTGATTTTTTTCATCCATAGAAATAGAATTGTTCAGATTTGTCTCACGCTTTGTACTCATGCTTGCTGCGTTGTAGATCTGGCTCTGATAAACACCCATCTTTTCACGACGCTTCTCTGCTTTTCTTTCAGCCTTCTCCTGATTTTTCTCAAGAACAGCATCCAGATCCATATTTTCCAGATACTTATTAATTACAATCTGCTGAATACTGCGGACAAGTGCACTTGCGATCCAGTAAATACCAAGTCCGACAGGAACAGTAAAACAGAATACTAATGAAAACAAAGGCATTGTCTTGTTCATCGTCTTCATCTGCTGCGCCATCTGATCATTTGCGGCAGTATCCTGCTGAGGCATTAACTTGATATTAAGTACCTGTGTCAGATAAGAGAGCAGCGGGATCAGTAATGCACCAAGGATCATCAGATAACTTCCTGCTTTAAAAGAAGTAGTGATAATATGCATCGGTGAATTTGAAATGTTCAGACCAAGGAAATTATTCAGATGATTCAATTCTTCCTGAACACTTCCGATAGTTGCAGTCAGTGAAGGGAAACTCTCACGTAAGGTATCCCATCCGGCAACATTCATACTGTAAAGCGCATCAATAATAAAATTTGATGCATTACTTCCGGCAAAATCAGCATCTTTGATCACAAGCTTTAATGTCTCAACTAAAGAATCCATCGTTGAGACATAACCGGGTGTAGCCATGATACCTTCTACGAGGGGAGTAAATACATCCTTTACACTTTGCACGTAAGCAGGTACATTATAGATCACCCGGTAAAGAGCAAACAGGATCGGCATCTGGATCACAAGCTGAAGGCAGCTTCCGGTAGGAGATACACCATATTTACCGTAGACCATCTGAGTCTCCTCAGTCATCTTCATCTGAGACTCCTGATCCTTCTTTCCCTGATATTTCTTCTGAATTGCCTGAAGCTCAGGATTCATCATCCTCGACATGATAGAAAACTTCTGCTGTTTGATCGTCAGAGGAAGCATACAGGTATAGATCACAATCGTAAGTACAATAATAGACAAACCGATATTTTCAATACCAAGCTTAGACAGGAACAGATACACACCATTCATGATCCATCCCAATAATTTTGCAATAGGTCCGAGAATCGCACCATCATATTGCGTTAAAATAATGTCAATCAATGATTTTTCCTCCTAAATTTACAAGAAAAGCTCCCGATATCTATTTTTTCGGGAACCGGATCATACCCTCCTTTTGAAAAAGGGTTACAACGCAGTATCCTCCAGACTGCCAGGACGCTTCCCACGATAGCGCCATGTCTTTCAACAGCTTCCATACCATAGGCTGAGCAGGATGGATAATACGGACATTTTGTTCCTTTATACGGAGAGATATTTTTCTGATAAAACTTAATCAGGTACAATAGTATTTTTTTCATATTCGTCATGCTTTAAAATATGATGAAGATTTGCAAGATGGAGCAGCGAACTCTCCACCTGATGATAGGAAATGTCTTTCGCAGACACTCTTGCAATGACTACCACATCTAAACCACTATTAAATGTGTCTTCATGTAATCGATACACCTCTCGGATCAGTCTGGTGAGATGGTGTCTTACTACGCTGTTTCCAACTTTTTTACTGACAGAGATACCCAGACGATTATGCTCCGTCTCGTTTTTTAGCACGTACATTACCAAATATCGGTTTGCGTAGGATCTTCCATTCTGATATACATTCTGAAAATCCTTATTTCTTTTCAATGATTCTGAAAATCTCATGCACGTTTCCTCGTTAAATTTTTTCATAAAAGAAGAAAGACCACAAAAAATGTGGTCCTGCGCTATATTACTATGCTGATAATTTCTTTCTTCCTTTTAATCTTCTTGCAGCTAATACTTTTCTTCCGCCTGCAGTACTCATTCTTTTACGAAAACCGTGAACTTTAGATCTCTGTCTCTTTTTCGGCTGAAATGTCATCTTCATATGGATACACCTCCTTTATTAATGATAAAAGCGTCGCTTATCATTATACCAAAAAAGCGTAGAAAGTCAATATTTATCTGCTCTTTTTTCATTTTTCATTTTTTTACCGAGTTATCCACAATTTTATAAACAATTCACAATTTTTGTGGATAACCAGTGGATAACGTGAATTATTTTATGTGAACTAGCGTTGATATTTTTTTGATTGATAATTTTAGATATTTAGTTTATTATAGTAGGTAAGTATGCGATATTATGCCCTGGGCTGTTTGACAGACAGATCAGGATATTCACAAATATGCTTTTTTGAATCATCCACATTCAAAAAACACCACTATTCTAGATAAGGTACAGGTACAGTATAGTTATGGAAGCAATCGAACAAAAATGGGAAGAAATTTTACTCACATTAAAAAAAGAGTTTGATCTTTCTGATCTGGCTTTTAAGTCATGGATCGCTCCATTAAAGATCGACCACATTGAAAACAATACGCTTTATATTCCTTGTGAGGAGCAGATCACAGCAAGCTATATTGCGAAAAAATACTCAAAGCCTTTGAGTGTTGTGATCGAAGAACTGACCGGTAAAAACTATGAGATCATTTTTATGGAAACCGAGCAGTTAAAGAAAATGCGTCCAAAGACTGCACGTGCGATGACTCCGACAGAAGTGATGGATCGCTCAGGCCTTAACTTAAATTATACCTTTGATCGATTTGTCGTTGGTGGAAACAACCGTTTTGCACACTCTGCTTCCCTTGCTGTAGCAGAATCGCCCGGAGATACCTACAATCCTCTCTATATATATGGAGGTCCCGGACTTGGAAAAACACACTTGATGCATTCCATCGGCAACTTTATATTAGAACAGAATCCGGATGCTCGTGTACTTTATGTCACTTCCGAGGTATTCACAAATGAAGTGATCGATTCCATTCGTTCCGGTAATGCAAATGCAATGACAAAGCTTCGTGAGAAGTACCGTACCGTAGATGTGCTGATGATCGATGACGTACAATTTATTATAGGAAAGGAAAGTACACAGGAAGAGTTTTTCCACACCTTTAATGAGCTTCACAGTGCCGGAAAACAGATCATCCTTACTTCTGATAAGCCTCCAAAGGATATGGAAACTTTAGAAGAGCGTATCCGATCCAGATTTGAGTGGGGCCTGATGGCGGATATCGGATCTCCGGATTATGAAACTCGTATGGCTATTCTTCGCAAGAAACAGGATCAGGAGGGAGTAACTCTTGATAACGAGATCTTAAATTATATTGCCACAAATATTAAATCCAATATCCGTGAGCTTGAAGGTGCTCTAAATAAGCTGATCGCCTTTCGCAGACTGACCGGAAATGAGATCACCATGGATGTTGCTACACATGAACTTCAAAATATGATCAATCCGGACAAGCCTCAGGAGATCACGCTTCAGCTGATCGTTGAGATCGTTTGTGATCATTTTCAGATATCCATGGATCAGATCCTGTCAAAAAGCCGTACCAATGAAATTGCCAAACCGCGTATGATCGCAATGTATCTGGCAAAAACAATGACAGGTGCCTCACAGGATGCCATCGGATCCTTCCTCGGCGGAAGAGATCATTCCACAGTTATCCACGGTATTAAACGTGTAGAAGCTGAAATTCAAAATAATGAAGCTATGAAAAACCAGATTGAGGTCATTAAGAAAAAGATCAACCCGAACTAATCCACATCGTATCAAGACTTAATCCTCTGTCTTTTCACTGTTAAAATAGAATGATTTTTAACGTGAAACATAAGCTTTAAGCGTGTTTCACGGGTTATTCACATATTCACAACCTTTAAGATTAAGACGACGGAAGTATTTTATATTATTTCTTTTTATGCAAACCGGAAAGGAGCTACCAGCTACAATGAAACTGATCTGTTCAAAATCTAATTTATTACACGGAGTCAATATCGTATCAAAAGCTGTTCCTACAAGAACGACGATGGCGATCCTGGAATGTATCCTGATCGATGCATCATCAGATGAAATTAAGTTGATCGCTAATGATATGGAACTTGGCATTGAGACGATCATTGACGGAGAGATCGTTGAGAATGGAATTATCGCACTAGATGCAAAGATCTTTTCAGAGATCGTAAGAAAACTTCCTGATAATGAAGTTGTGATTGAAACAGATGCGTCCTTTAAGACTGTCATCACCTGCGAAAAATCGAAATTCAACATTATTGGTAAATCCGGAGAAGATTTTTCTTATCTTCCCTACATTGAAAAAAATGATCCAATCTCAATTTCACAGTTTACATTAAAAGAAGTGATCCGTCAGACGATCTTTTCGATCGCAGATAATGATAATAATCGTTTGATGACAGGAGAGTTATTTGAGATCAATGAAAATCAGCTGAAGGTTGTTTCTTTGGATGGACATCGTATCTCTATCCGAAATATTGAATTAAAGGATCACTATGCAAACAAAAAGGTTGTTGTTCCCGGAAAGACCTTAAATGAGATCAGTAAGATCCTTCCCGGTTCTGTAGATGATGACGTTACGATCTACATAACAGCAAATCATATTATCTTTGAATTTTTGAATACAACAGTTGTTTCTCGTTTGATCGAAGGTGAGTATTTTAAGATTGAACAGATGCTTTCTTCTGATTATGAGACAAAGGTAAAGATCAATAAACGTGAGCTTTTGGATTGTATCGATCGTGCAACACTTCTTGTAAAAGAAGGAGATAAAAAACCGATCATCATGGACATTCAGGATGGCGTGATGGAATTAAAGATTAATTCTTTTATCGGTTCCATGAATGAGGACATCGATATCGAAAAGACCGGTAAAGATATTTTGATCGGGTTTAACCCGAAATTTTTCATCGATGCGCTTCGCGTGATCGATGAGGAGGAAGTAAGTCTCTACATGGTAAACCCGAAAGCACCGTGTTTTATCAGAGATGATGACAATCAGTTTATTTATTTAATACTTCCTGTTAATTTCAACAATGTGTAATTTTTAAGAGCCAAGGCAATCGACATAAAATATAGGAATCATGCTTGCATGAATGACTTTATTTTTGGAGATTTCTTTGGCGAGAAGCCACATCGAGATGAAGCAAAGCGGAATCGAGATGGGGGTCTGAAAAAAAACACGAGTGGAGATAATTATGAATTATATCAAAATAAAAGACGAATACATCAAGCTTGGACAGGCATTAAAGCTTGCCGGTATGGTTGGTTCCGGTGTGGAAGCAAAGATCGTGATCCAGGATGGTCAGGTTTTGGTTAATGGAGAGGTTGAGCTTCAGCGTGGAAAAAAATTACATCCTGGAGATATATTTTCATTTAACGGTGAAGAGGCTCAGATTCAGGCATGATCATAAAGTCGATTGAATTAAAAAATTTTCGAAATTATGAGCAGTTGGAAATATCCTTTGACCAGGCGACAAATATTTTGTTTGGTGATAATGCTCAGGGAAAAACAAATATCCTGGAATCTGCTTATGTGAGTGCAACAACAAAATCACATAAGGGCAGCCGTGATAAGGAAATGATCCGTTTTGGTGAAGAAGAAGCGCATATCCGTACGGTTGTTGGTAAAAAAGAGCGTGATTTTCAAATTGATATCCATTTGAAAAAAAATCGTGCAAAAGGTATTGCTATCAATCAGGTGCCTATCAAAAAGGCATCTGATCTGTTTGGAATCTTAAATATTGTGTTTTTCTCCCCTGAGGATTTGAATATCATCAAAGACGGTCCCACAGAACGTCGGAGATTTCTTGATTTAGAGCTTTGTCAGTTGGATAAAATATATTTATCGGATCTGACTGCATACAATAAAGTTTTAAAACAGAGAAATACATTGCTGAAGGATATGATCTACCGTCCGGATCTTAAGGATACTCTTCCTATATGGGATGAGCAGCTGATCGAGTACGGGAAACGGATCATCCGACGCAGGCAGGAATTTGTGAGTGAATTATTTGAAATTGTTCAGGATATTCATAGCAATCTATCCGGAAACAGAGAATTGCTGACGCTGAAATATGAGCCAAATGTTGAGAGCATGTTTTTTGAAGATGAATTATTTCGTGCTTCTGATCGGGATCGTAAGCTTTGTCAGACTTCTGTTGGTCCGCACAGAGATGATATTTCTTTTTTACTTGGAGATATTGATATCCGAAGGTTCGGTTCACAGGGTCAGCAGCGTACAGCTGCTCTCTCGCTGAAGCTTTCGGAGATCGAGCTGGTTAAGAAGTCGATCGGTGATACGCCGGTCCTTCTTTTGGATGATGTGCTTTCAGAGCTTGATTCCAACCGGCAAAATTATCTTTTGAATAGTATACACGATATCCAGACAATTATTACATGTACCGGTCTGGATGAATTTGTAAAAAATAAGTTTCAGATTCATCGCATTTTTCAAGTGACAGATGGACATGTCGCTTTCAGAGAAGAATAAGACAGCTGATTAACAGCCGTCTCATGGAGGTTATTTTATGGCAAACCAGGAATATGGTGCAGATCAGATTCAAATTTTAGAGGGATTAGAGGCAGTGCGGAAGCGCCCCGGTATGTATATCGGCAGCACTTCTTCACGCGGACTTCATCATTTGGTGTATGAGATCGTTGATAATTCCGTTGATGAGGCATTGGCGGGATATTGTAAAAATATCGAAGTCATCATTAATCCTGGCAATACGATCACTGTGGTCGACGATGGACGTGGTATTCCCACCGGTATCAATCACAAAACAGGAAAGCCTGCAGTAGAAGTTGTATTTACGGTGCTTCATGCCGGTGGAAAATTTGGTGGTGGAGGATACAAAGTATCCGGTGGACTTCATGGTGTAGGTGCGTCTGTTGTAAATGCACTTTCTAACTGGCTGGAAGTAGAGATCTTTCGTGAAGGAAAAGTGTTCAAGCAGCGTTATGAGCGCGGAAAAGTGATGTATCCGCTGGAGATTGCCGGCTCTTGCGAGCCGGAAAAAACGGGAACAAAGGTTACCTTTGAGCCAGACGATACGATCTTTGAAGAAACAGAATATGATTTTGATGTTTTAAAGCAGCGCCTGAGAGAAACTGCGTTTTTAACAAAAGGACTTCACATTATATTACGCGATGAGCGCGGCGAAGAACCGATGGAGCGTGATTTTCATTATGCCGGTGGTATCAAAGAGTTTGTCACATACCTCAATAAAAGCAAAGAAGCACTTTATCCTGATGTTATTTATTGTGAAGGTCAGCGTGATAAAGTATATGTGGAAGTTGCTTTCCAGCACAATGACAGCTATACAGATGGAACATACAGCTTTGTAAATAATATCATTACCCCCGAAGGCGGTACGCATCTGGCAGGTTTCCGTAATGCGATCACAAAAACTTTTAATAACTATGCCAGATTAAATAAAATTTTGAAGGAAAATGATCCTCCGCTTTCCGGTGAGGATATTCGTGAGGGTCTGACGGCGATCATTAGTATTAAGATTGAAGAGCCTCAGTTTGAAGGTCAGACAAAGCAAAAGTTAGGAAACAGCGAGGCGCGCGGTGCAGTTGACAGTGTTGTCAGTGAACAGCTGACCTATTATTTGGAGCAAAATCCCTCTGTTGCAAAAACAATCTGTGAAAAATCGTTGCTTGCACAAAGGGCAAGAGAAGCAGCCCGAAAAGCACGTGACCTTACGAGAAGAAAAACAGCTCTGGAAGGAATGTCACTTCCCGGAAAGCTGGCTGATTGCTCCGATAAAAACCCGAAAAACTGTGAGATCTTTATTGTTGAGGGAGATTCCGCGGGCGGTTCTGCAAAAACTGCAAGAAGCCGTGCGACGCAGGCCATCCTTCCGCTTCGCGGTAAGATCTTAAATGTAGAAAAGGCAAGACTTGACCGTATTTATGAAAATGCGGAGATCAAGGCGATGATCACTGCGTTTGGTACCGGAATCCATGATGATTTTGATATTGAGAAGCTTCGCTATGACAAGATCATCATTATGACAGATGCCGACGTGGACGGTGCGCATATTGCAACGCTCATGCTCACATTCCTTTATCGTTTTATGCCGGAGCTGATCAAGCAGGGACATGTTTATCTTGCTACCCCTCCGTTATATAAGATCGAGAAAAATAAAGGTGTATGGTACGCTTATTCCGATGATGAATTAAATAAGATCCTCACTGAGATCGGACGTGATGGAAATAATAAGATCCAGCGATACAAAGGTCTTGGTGAGATGGATGCGGAACAGCTTTGGGAAACGACGATGGATCCGGAGAAGCGTATCTTAAAGCGCGTGACCTTTGATGAAGAAGCTGCTTCGGAAGTTGACCTGACATTCAATACACTGATGGGTGATAAGGTAGAGCCCAGACGTGAATTTATTGAACTGAATGCCAAATATGTACAGAATTTAGATATTTAATCAGGAGGAAATGATGGAAGATAATATTTTTGACCAGATCCATGAGGTTGATCTTAAAAAAACCATGGAAACTTCTTACATCGATTATGCGATGAGTGTTATCGCATCCCGCGCACTTCCTGATGTACGAGATGGATTAAAGCCGGTTCAGCGTCGTGTGCTTTTTTCCATGATCGAATTAAATAACGGACCGGACAAGCCGCATCGTAAATGTGCGCGTATTGTCGGAGATACAATGGGTAAATATCACCCTCATGGTGACAGTTCTATTTACGGAGCACTTGTTAACATGGCCCAGTATTGGTCGACACGTTATCCACTTGTTGACGGACATGGAAACTTTGGTTCTGTGGATGGTGACGGCGCAGCGGCGATGCGATATACCGAGGCACGTCTTTCAAAAATCTCCATGGAGATGCTGGCGGACATCAACAAAGATACGGTTGATTTTATGCCAAACTTTGATGAAACGGAAAAAGAGCCTGCTGTGCTCCCCTCCCGTTTTCCGAATCTTCTTGTAAATGGAACAACAGGTATTGCAGTCGGTATGGCTACTAACATCCCGCCTCATAATCTCAGGGAGACGATTGCTGCAGTTGTGAAGATCATTGACAACCAGATCGAAGATAAAAATACAGAGATTGAGGAGCTCTTGTCAATCGTAAAGGGACCTGATTTTCCCACTGGTGGAATGATCTTAGGAACTTCCGGTATTGAAGAATCGTATCGTACTGGCCGTGGAAAGATCCGTGTCCGTGCGATCACAGATATTGAGCCGATGAACAACGGAAAAAATCGTATCGTTGTGACGGAACTTCCGTATATGGTAAACAAGGCTAGGTTGATCGAAAAGATTGCTGAGCTTGTGAAGGATAAGCGTATTGATGGCATCACAGATCTTCGGGATGAGTCTGACCGTCAGGGAATGCGTATCTGTATTGAACTGCGTAAGGATGTCAATCCAAACATCGTATTAAACCAGTTGTTTAAACATACACAGATGCAGGATACATTTGGCGTGATCATGCTTGCTCTGGTAGATAATCAGCCAAAAGTTCTGAATCTGTTTGAAGTGCTCAACTACTACCTGATCCATCAGGAGGAGGTTGTTACAAGACGTACCAGATATGAGTTAAATAAAGCGGAGGAGCGCGCCCACATTTTACAGGGCTTGTTGATCGCGCTTGATAACATCGATGAAGTGATCAGCATTATACGCAGCAGTCAGACGACTGCAGAGGCAAAAACCCGCCTGATTGAGCGCTTCGCGCTCTCTGAAGCACAGGCTCAGGCCATCGTAGATATGCGTCTTCGTACGCTGACCGGTCTGGAACGAGAAAAGCTTCAGGCAGAATACGATGCACTGATGGAGCAGATCGCGGAATTAAAGGCGATTTTGGCAGATCATAAGAAATTGCTTGGCGTGATCAAGAGTGAGCTTCTTGTGATTTCCGATAAATACGGTGATGAGCGAAGAACTTCTATTGGATATGATGAGTTTGACATTTCCATGGAAGATATGATCCCTGTCACAAATACAGTGATCACCATGACAAAGCTGGGTTATATCAAGCGTATGAGTGTTGATAATTTTAAAGCTCAGAATCGTGGTGGTAAGGGTATCAAGGGAATGGAGACGATTGAAGATGATTATATTGAGGAGCTTTTAATGACGACCTCGCATAATTATCTCATGTTCTTTACAAATTTTGGTCGTGTCTACCGGATGAAGGCTTATGAGATTCCTGAGGCAAGCCGTACGGCACGAGGAACAGCGATCATCAACCTGTTACAGCTGCTTCCGGAAGAAAAGATCACGGCAGTGATCCCGATCAAAGAGTACAACGATCATGAATATCTTTTCATGGCTACAAGAAAGGGTATCGTAAAGAAAACTTCGATCACAGAATACGCAAATATTCGTAAAAACGGTCTGACAGCTATCAATCTTCGTGAAGATGATGAACTGATCGAGGTGAAAAAGACAGATGATACAAAGGATATCTTCCTTGTAACAAAGTATGGTCAGTGTATCCGTTTCCATGAGACAGATGTGAGAAAAACCGGTCGTGCTTCTATGGGTGTGATCGGAATGAATCTTGCAGACGGTGATGAGATCGTCGGCATGCAGCTTGATACACAGGGAGAGTCTTTAATGATCGTTTCTGCAAAGGGTCTCGGAAAGTGCACGATGATGAATGAGTTTACGGCTCAGAATCGTGGCGGTAAGGGTATCAAGTGCTACAAGATCACAGAAAAAACCGGAAATATCGTTGGTGTAAAGGCTGTCAATAAAGATGATGAAATGATGTTGATCACGACAGAAGGTATCATTATCCGCATCCGTGTCAGTGATACGGCGCTGTTGGGAAGAATTACTTCCGGTGTGAAGCTCATGAATCTGAAAAACGATGTGGTGATTGCAAGTATCGCAAAGGTTCGTGAGGATAAATCTTTGATCCAGAATGATGAGGAAGCTGAGACAGAGGATGAGGTTGAATCAGAAGAAAGTTTAAATGATCAGAAATCAGATACCGAATCTTAAAATATTTTGATCATGAATAAGAAAGGCGAGAGTACCATGTTTTGGTATTCTCGTTTTTCGTAAAAATAGATCAGGATGAAGTTTTTATTGAATCGGAATAGGATTAGAATAACAATAACGAAAGGAAGCTACAGTATGAGAACAATACATACAGATCAGATCATAAAAACGATCCGTCAGATGTGCATTGATGCAAATCTTCGTTTGTCAGAGGATGTAAAAGGAGCAATCTGCGGTGCGATTCAAACAGAAAAATCACCTCTTGGCCGACAGATTTTAGAACAGCTGGAAGAAAATATGGATATCGCTGCTGCGGAAGATATTCCGATCTGTCAGGATACCGGAATGGCAGTTGTATTTTTAAAGATTGGTCAGGATCTTCATATTGAGGGAATGAATCTGGAGGATGCAGTTAATGAGGGAATCCGCCAGGGTTATGTGGATGGATATCTTCGAAAATCCGTAGTGCGCGACCCGCTTCAGCGGGAAAATACAAAAGATAACACACCCGGAATTATTCATTATGAGATCGTACCCGGAGAACAACTGACAATTACGGTAGCACCAAAGGGATTTGGAAGTGAAAATATGAGCCGTGTGTTTATGTTGAAGCCCGCGGACGGAATCGAAGGTGTCAAAGATGCGATCCTCACAGCGGTAAAGGATGCCGGTCCGAATGCCTGTCCTCCAATGGTTGTTGGTGTTGGTATCGGTGGAGATTTTGAAAAATGTGCGATCATGGCAAAACAGGCTCTTACAAGAAACTTAAATGAGCGTTCTGAGATTCCTTATGTAAAAGAAATGGAAGAAGAATTACTGAAAAAGATCAATGGTCTTGGTATTGGACCTGGCGGTCTTGGAGGAACAACAACAGCTCTGGCAGTGAATATCAATACTTATCCGACACATATCGCAGGGCTTCCGGTGGCAGTCAATATCTGCTGTCATGTAGACCGGCATATAACGGAAGTTATTTAAGATTTATGACAGAAGATATATTTTAGGTAAATATATGTAAATCGTGTATGGATCAGTTGAGAAACTGCAATTAATGTGAATAAGTATTTGCAATTTTATATTTTCAGAGGATAACATAGGAGAGATCAGATATTATGGATAAATATATTACAACTCCGATCACAGAAGAAATTTCAAAAGATTTACATTCCGGTGATTATGTCTATATCAGCGGAACGATCTACGTAGCAAGAGATGCAGCTCACAAGCGGATGATGGAAGTGCTGGATCGCGGAGAGAAGCTTCCCATTGATATGAAAGATTCTACGATTTATTATATGGGACCTTCACCCGCCAGAGAAGGACAGGTGATCGGTTCCGCCGGGCCCACGACTGCCAGCCGTATGGATAAGTATGCGCCCCGTTTATTAGACCTTGGAAGTAAAGCAATGATCGGAAAGGGAAAGCGTTCTCCTCAGGTGATCGATGCGATCATCCGTAACAAGGCAGTTTATTTTGCAGCCATCGGCGGCGCCGGTGCCTTGATCTCAAAGTGTATTAAAAAATCTGAGGTTGTCTGCTACGATGATCTTGGCGCTGAGGCGATCCGAAAGCTGGAGGTTGATAATTTTCCGGTGATCGTTGTGATCGACAGCGAGGGAAATAACCTCTATGAGACGGCGATCCTTGAATATCAGAATATGTAAACAGTAAGAAAGGTACTCTCATATTTGTGAGTACCTTTCGTTTCTATCAATCTATAACGGAGTAATGGAGAGATACGCTTCTCCCTGATACAGCCAACTGAGACTGGGCTGATCTGCTGTATCGCTGAGAATATAATCCTGATATTTCTTTAACTTCTTCGAATACTTCATCCGGATTTTCGAGGACCCTTTTTGAAAGGTCATCTTCACAGGAATCGGCTTCATAAGCTGCACTCCATATTCCCCATTCAAGGATACCAGATATGCAGTCACTGTTATATTTTTTGCTTGAAATTTCCCTTTGTGCGCATAATTGAACCCATTAACTGATCTTCGGTAATCTTACTTTTTAATTCAATCGTACCACCTGTAAGAGTAGTCTTTACGCTTTTAACTTCCAGCATATGGTTGGCATCATAGCGTGTCGGTCCCATAAAGCAAATTGAGATTCCATCATGCGAAGATATGAAATCGTTTTTAATACAAAATAATATTAAGGTAAGCACCTCTGATTTTCAGAATTGAGAATCAGAGGTATTTTTTTATAAATATGATGGAAGGATATGACAAAACTCTATCTTCCAATCGGTATGAATGCTATTTTTAAAAGAAATTAAAAAAATAATATTTATTGTTGACAAATGAATATTAAGTGCGTATAATATACTTTGCGTCACGGCGCAAAACAAATAGAAATCGAATTTAGTTTTATAAAAAACTAAAACAATTCGGGCAAGGAGAAGTACTCAAGTGGCCGAAGAGGTGCCCCTGCTAAGGGTATAGGTCGGGAAACCGGCGCGAGGGTTCAAATCCCTCCTTCTCCGTTTTAACTTCTTAAAAATAATAAAAAAAGTTATTGACAAGAAGTTAAAATGATGATATAGTAATCAAGTTGCTGCTGAAAAGCAGTAAACAATCATCAACAAAGAACCTTGATAACTGAACAGTGAAATAAACTTGAAAGAACCTGAAATTCTAAAAGAAAAACGAAAGTTTTTCGAGTGATTGTGAACACTTTAAACACAGTAGAAAACGGTTAAACAAAAGCCAAGCTTTTGAATGACCAGAACAAACTTTAACATGAGAGTTTGATCCTGGCTCAGGATGAACGCTGGCGGCGTGCTTAACACATGCAAGTCGAACGGAACTATTTACTTGAATTCCTTCGGGAAGGATGGTTTCTAGTTTAGTGGCGGACGGGTGAGTAACGCGTGGGTAACCTGCCTCATACAGGGGGATAACAGTTGGAAACGACTGTTAATACCGCATAAGCGCACGAAACCGCATGGTTTTGTGTGAAAAACTCCGGTGGTATGAGATGGACCCGCGTCTGATTAGCT
>JAQYOU010000021.1 GCA_028727105.1 bacterium | reverse complement strand
TTTTCTTTTACAATTACGCTTGACATATCTACCTAACCTCCCTCCAGTTGCGGATTGTGCATCAACTGTAAGGTATTTCTCAATTTGCACTAATCGTTATTTTATCAAATATTGCCCATTTGTCAATAGGTTTAAGGAAATTTGTTAGTCCTCTTTCGAAAAACTATTGAATCATCCCTTCAAGAGCTGTAAATACTTCAGCGATTGCATCTTTCATACCTGATGGATTCTTTCCGCCTGCCTGTGCCATATTCGGACGGCCACCGCCGCCACCACCTACGATAGACGCTATGCTCTTGATCAGATTGCCTGCATGAGCGCCTGCCTTCTGTGCTTCATCAGTCGCCATGGCTACCAGATTAACCTTTCCATCTGCCACGGATGCCAGCAGGATCACACCCTCGCCCAGCTTGTTCTTCAGCTGATCGCCCAGGTCACGCAGACCGTTCATGTCCACGCCCTCCAGCTTCGTTGCAAGGAATTTCACGCCCTTCACATCCTGTACCTGATCCATCACATCACCAAGCGCATCCTTCGCTGCCTTGGACTTCATGGATTCGATCTCTCCGTTCAGGCTCTTGATCTCAGCCTGCAGATGTGCGATCTTCTCTACTACGCCTGCCGGATTGGTCTTTAAGAGCTTTGCAGCCTCCTCCAAGGTCTTTTCGATCGTGTCATAGTATGCAAACACACCGTCTGCCGTAATTGCCTCGATACGGCGTACACCCGCTGCCACACCGGACTCGGAAACGATCTTGAAGGCCTTGATGTCAGCGGTATTTGCCACATGCGTTCCACCGCACAGTTCCTTTGAGAAATCTCTCATGGAAACGACACGAACACTCTCGCCGTACTTCTCTCCGAACAAAGCCATCGCACCGGACTTCTTTGCCTCTTCGATGGTCATCACCTCGGTCACAACCGGGATCGCCTCATTGATCTTTGCGTTTACGATATCTTCTACCTTCTGAAGTTCCTCTGCAGTCATTGCTGAGAAGTGAGAGAAGTCAAATCTGGTGCGGTCTGCATCCTGATTGGAACCCTTCTGCTCTACGTGCGTGCCCAGCACCTCACGGAGTGCCTTCTGAAGTAAGTGGGTTGCAGAGTGGTTCTTGCAGATCTTTGCTCTGCGCGCGGTGTCGATCGTAAGCTCTGCCACATCGCCAACCTTGATCATACCTGCGGTACAGGTTCCAACATGTCCGACTTTTCCACCCTTCAGTTTGATCGTATCACTGACTGTAAATTCGCCCTCAGCGGTCTTTATCACGCCGGTGTCACCGATCTGACCGCCCATGGTTGCATAGAAGGGAGTCTCATCTACGATGACCGTTCCGTTTACACCCTCTGTCAGCGCCTCCACAAGTTCTGTCTCAGTTGTAAGAACCGTGATCTTTGAGCTTGCAGTCGTCTGATCATAACCTACAAATGCAGAAGTGATCGCAGGATCGATCTCATCATAAACGGTCGCATCTGCGCCCATGTAGTTGGTTTCTTTTCTGGCAGCGCGGGCTTTTTCCTTCTGCTCCTTCATGCATGCATCAAAGCCGGCCTGGTCTAAGGTATAACCCTTCTCCTCTAAGATCTCGGCAGTCAGATCCACCGGGAATCCGTAAGTATCATATAATTTGAAAGCATTCTCTCCGGACAAGGTCTTCTGTCCTGCTGCCTCCATCTCTTTTTCCATATCTGCAAGGATCTTTAATCCCTGATCGATGGTCTTATTGAACTGCTCCTCTTCCTGCGTGAGTACCTTGAAGATGAAGTCCTTCTTCTCCTCTAACTCCGGATATCCATCCTTGCTCTCGCGGATCACGGTAGCAGCCAGATCTGCCATAAAGGTACCCTGGATGCCGAGCATTCTTCCATGTCTTGCAGCACGGCGGATCAGACGGCGAAGTACATAACCGCGTCCCTCGTTGGTGGGCATCACGCCATCCGAAATGAGGAATGTAGTGGAACGGATATGATCTGTGATCAGACGGATGCTGATATCGTCGAGGGCATCCTGCTGATAGGTCTTTCCGCAAAGTGTACAGATATGGTCACGGATCGCTTTCATCGTATCAATGTCAAATACGGAATCCACATCCTGCATCACCACTGCCAGACGCTCCAAGCCCATTCCGGTATCGATGTTCTTATTCTCCAGCTCCTCGTAGCCGCCATGTCCATCACCGTTGAACTGGGTAAATACATTGTTCCATACTTCCATGAAGCGGTCACAATCACAGCCCACCTTACAATCCGGTCCGCCGCAGCCGTACTTCTCACCGCGGTCGTAGTAGATCTCGGAACAGGGACCGCAGGGACCTGCGCCGTGCTCCCAGAAATTATCACAGGCACCGGTCTCGGGATCGCGATAGAAACGGGTGATACGCTCCGGTGCCACACCGACCTCCTTTGTCCAGATCTCAAAGGCCTCCTCATCCTCGCCGTAGATGGAAGGATACAGACGATCCTCCTCCAGTCCCAGTACCTTGGTCAAAAACTCCCAGGACCATGCGATCGCCTCATGCTTAAAGTAATCTCCAAACGAAAAGTTTCCAAGCATTTCGAAGAATGTAAGATGTCTTGCAGTCTTTCCTACATTTTCGATATCACCGGTACGCACACATTTCTGACAGGTTGTCACACGTCTTTTTGGCGGGATCTCCTGTCCGGTAAAATAAGGCTTTAAGGGTGCCATACCTGCATTGATGAGCAACAAACTGTTGTCATTGTGAGGTACAAGGGAAAAACTGTTCATTACCAGATGATCCTTGCTCTCAAAAAATTCCAGATACATTTTGCGCAGTTCATTTACGCCATACTTCTTCTTCACTGTAATTCCTCCAAATTAAATAGATGTATATTTCTTACTGCTTTTCTTCTGCAGTCAAAGCAGCATCTTTTGCATCCTTGCGCTCCCGCATTTTCTTTCCCACGATCGCACCTGCAATGCCGATGGCTGCCAAAAGGATCATGACGATCAAATATTGTAAAAAGCTTCCCAAAAATGCTGTCATAGTAAAACCTCCTGTTTTTCTATCACTTACAGCCCTATCAGCTGCAAATTTCCCAATACTTTATTATAATCCAGTATTCTTTGTCTGTAAAGTGCAACTGTTCAGAGCCATGACAATTTACGCGAAAATCACGAGTCATGCTTGCATGAACGAGTCGATTTGCACGTAAATTTCTTTGGCGAGAGCCAAACATGAGCAAAAGGAAAGCTGCGGAGCAGCGATTTTGCGAATGGCTCTGAACAGTCAGTGCAGTCAGTTCAGTCAGTTCAGTCAGTTCAAACAAGCAACCACATCCTGTTACTGTTCACTCGTACCTCGTTCCAGTAACCGGGCTTCCCTGCATTGAAAGATGCCTGACGGCATGGCAGGGAAGCATTGGCTCCTTTACATGTTCTCTCCACGCCCCGCAGCGGAGTGCGTGACGTGGGTCTAAACAGCAACCACATCCTCCAATAGCTCACTTCCATCCGCGGCACTTGTCGCAAGCATATCACACCGCTCGTTCTCCGGATGCCCGTCATGACCCTTCACCCAGATAAAATGCACGTGATGGGGCTCCATGGCTGCAAGAAGCGTCTTCCACAGATCAATGTTTTTCACCGGCTTTTTGTCGGATTTCACCCATCCTTTTTTCTGCCAGCCCTCGATCCATTTTTGATTAAATGCATCTGTCAGATACTTGGAATCCGAGTACAGATCCACCTCACAGGGGCGGTTTAACTGCTGAAGGCCACGGATCGCAGCCATCAACTCCATGCGATTGTTCGTCGTTTTTTTGTATCCGGCGGACAGCTCCTTCTCGTGCACCGTGCCCTTGCTGTCCACATAGCGGAGCACCACGCCGTAGCCGCCGGGGCCATCCGGATTTCCTCTGGCTGCCCCGTCCGTAAAAATAGTAACTTTCATAATTCCTCATTTCTTTCGAAATTCTGATGCAAAAATCCATGAAAATTTCTTCGCAATGGATTTTTACTCCAGACCTTCAAAGTACTGATTTTCATGATCTATGCGCATAATGCGTCCCGTAAAAGCCGGATTTGAAATACGGCTCAGATATTCATCAATGATGCCGTATTCCTGCCAGCAATGCATCGGGAACACATATTTCGCAGAAACATTTTTCAGGAAATAGTCAAAGCCCTTGAACTTATGCTGCTCCAGTCTCGGATCCAGCACCACAAATGCCGCATCAAAATAGGTGTTCTCCATCTGGTTGATCTGATGCTTGTAGCCGCGCTCCATCTTGCCGTTCACAAGATCACCCGCACCCTCCCAGGTCCAGTTGTGCAGATCCCCTGCATGATAGATGTTCTTTCCGTCAGCCTCCACAGCAAATGCCACGCCCGCATCCGTTGACAGATAGGTACGTATTTTCATATCATCAACAACGTATTCCTCGTTATTTGTGACATAGGTGATCTTCTCCCGGATCGCAGGATCAATACCATGCTTCTTCATAAAATTCGGACTCAGCTTCGCATCCTTGGAAATGATGTAGTGGATATTTTCATAACGCTCCGCAAAGCGGTAGATATCCATATCAAAATGATCCTGATGCTTGTGGCTGGCAAAAAAGTACATGGGTGTGTCCGCATCATAGATTGGCAGCTTTCCGCCAAAATGATATCCATTGACACGGTCGCCGTTAAAGTAGTCAAAAACCAGCACCTTTGTATCCAGCTCTACCACAAAACAGCTGTGGTGAATAAATAATACGTTCATATTCTTAAACCTCTAAAAACTATTTCATTCTTCCGATGACCGCATTCGCCTTCGCGTAGATCTCCTTCGGATCAAAACCGATGCTGAAAACGCCGTTCTCATAAAGGATCTGTCCGTTGACCATCGTCATGACCACATTCTGTTTGCTTCCGCTGTAGACCAGATTTTTCACCAGATTATTCTCCGGCTGCATGTTCGGCTGCATCAGATCGATCATGACAAGATCCGCCTTTTTGCCCACCGCCAGATCATCACAGTCGTTCAGGCCCATCGCATGTGCACCTGCCGTCGTTGCCATATAAAACACCTCGTTCGCAGGAACCGCTGCTGCATCCATGTCTTTCACCTTTGCCAGTGCAGTTGTCAGGAACATCTCCCGGAACATGTCCAGACAGTTGTTGCTGGCCGGTCCGTCCGTTCCGATCGCCACCGGAATACCCTCGGAGAGATAGCGGCTGATGGGCGCAATACCGCTGGCCAGTTTCAGATTGGAAGCCGGATTTGTCACCGCAGTCAGCCTACGCTTTTTGAATATCTCAAAATCCTTGTCATCCATCCATACACAGTGATAACCACCGCCGCCGTACTCATACATACCCAGATCTTCGGTAAGCTGTGTCGGCGTCTTGCCCCAACGGCCGATACACTCTTCCACCTCTGACTTTGTCTCAGAGTTATGCATGAAAACCGGACTTTTCAGCTTCTGTGCCAGCTTTGCCACACCCTCCATCAGTTCCATGGAAGTCGTGTATTCTGCATGAAAGCCGACGATAAAGCTTGTCAGATCACTCATCTCATTGACAATATGATAATTTTCCTCCAGGAGTTCCACGGTTCCGCCAAAGTTATTCAGCCCGCTGGTCTGTACCGTACGAAATCCGGTATTCGCAGATGCCTTCGCATCCACCGGCGGAAAGAAATACATATCAAAATTGGATGTGATACCACTGGTCAGGTATTCCATGATACCCAAAATATTCAGCCAGTAGCAATCGTCCTCGGTGAGCTGCCCCTCTCTGGGAAATACCTGATCAAACAGCCAGCTCTGCAGCGGCAGATCATCCGCAAAAGAGCGCAGAAATGTCATGGCCGTATGGGTATGAGCATTTTTAAATCCGGAGAGGATCAGCTTTCCGGCTGCATCGATCTCACGATCCCACAGGATCACTTCACCGGGCTGTAAGACACTACCCGTGTCACTTCCATCACCAATGTAGGCAATGGAATCACCACGCACCCAAAGCTCTCCCTCTATGATCTGATATTCACGCTTTGCGTCATCCTTCAGGCAAAGGACCTTCGCATTGTAAAAACGTACATTCATTCGTTTATGTTCTCCTTCGTCACTATAATGTCTTACAGGAAATTGCGAAACTATTTACGTCATATTTTTTGGTCATGCGAGCACATGTATGGCAGGCACGCTCCCGCTACTTGTCGCTGGCAGTGGTACATAAGTGACCAAAATACGGTCACTAAGTACCAGCCGCTCCAAAGTGCACTGCCTGATACATGGTGTCTCGCATTCCCCATATACGTTATGAAAGAGTTTCGCAATTTTCTATAATGTCTTAGCGATACCCTTGATGGTCTCCGTCAGCAGCTGTTTGAACATCGGTGCGACCGCATCCGCAGTCTCTGTGATCTCCGCATGGCTCAACGGCTTCGGAGAAATGCCTGCCGCCAGATTGGAGATGCAGGAAATGCCGACAACCTTCATGCCCATATGCTTTGCAGCCTGTGCCTCGCACGCCGTGGACATACCAACCGCATCTGCACCCATCGCACGGCACATGCTGATCTCTGCCGGAGTCTCATAAGCAGGTCCGGTAAGCTGGATATACACACCCTCTTTTAAATTGATGCCAAGATCGCAGGCCGCCTTCTTTGCGATCTGCTGCAGATCCTCATCATACACATGGCTCATATCTGGGAAACGGGTTCCGAGCTCTTCAATGTTTTCACCCAAAAGCGGAGAAGGCACGAAACAGGAAATGTGATCCTTGATCAGCATGAAATCACCGGCGTGGAAGCCCTGCTTGATACCGCCGGATGCATTTGTCAAAAACAGCACCTTTGCGCCCAGCATCTTCATCAGACGGGTCGGCAGCACCACATCTGTCATGGGATATCCCTCGTAATAGTGCACGCGTCCCTGCATGATCACTACCGGAACATCCTCCACATATCCAAATACAAAACGTCCCTTATGCAGCGGAACCGTGGATACCGGAAATCCCTCGATCTCTTTGTAATCCAATGTTGCCACCACATCGATCTGATCTGCATAATCACCAAGACCGGAACCGAGGATCAGCGCCACCTCCGGTGTAAAATCAACCTTTGCCTTTACGCTCTCACAGCATTTTACTAATTTTTCATATACTTCGTTCATAATCACGTCTCCTTGCATATAAGATTTTCTGCCACCTTTGCTCTGTTACGTTTTAAGCATTATTCCTTATTGTACCAAAACAAATGCCCGGACGCAAGGCACGAACCTTCGTTTTGAAATACCTGTTTTCATCCACCTTTCGCTCACCTGAAAAACCACGTGTACACGACCGCCACGATCTCCCGCAGATAGAACGGGATCACATAGGGCATTGCTGTCTTTGAGGCATACGCCACCGGGCTTAAGCCCTCCTGTCTTGCGTGAAGACAGCCTCTGTAGCAGTGAAATTCACTGGTGATCAGCGCGATCTCGCGATCTTCTGCCCAGGTGCTGTCCGCGCCGAGTGCCTCCTCCAGAATCCCACGGGATTGACGCAGGTTGGTCGGCGTATTGACCGATGACTCCTCCTTGTAAAGACGACTACCCTCAATGCCCCGTGCCGTCAGTTCCCGATACATGCACTCCGCTTCGGAGATTGCCTCATCCTCGCCCTGTCCGCCGGAAAGCACTGCGATCGCCTTTGGATGATCCACCAGATACTCATAGGCAGCATCGATCCGCTCACCCAGAATGCGGCTCGGGCGTCCATCTTTCACATGACACCCCAGCACGACCGCCGGCGTATCCTCTGCCACGGCCTGTCCCTTTGCACCCTGATAGATCGCGATCATCGCTGATACGACCAGCACCGCTCCGATTACAACCACAACTGCAATTATGATTAAAATAATTTTTTTCATGCGTTTCATATCTCCCATTCCCGCTTCCTTATCAGCCCGCAAACAACAGGCATTTTCAATATGCGTTCTTCCCAAGCCATACACAACAGGCATTTTTCAATGTATGTTCTTCTCAACCCCCGCCCGCAATGCCTTCCTCATCCCTGTAAGGGTAACCACCAGCGTCAGCGCCTCAGCCACCGGATACGAAAGCCACACACCTGTCATTCCAAATAGCGCCGCCAGAACAAAGGCACACAGCAGGATCAGTACAAAGCCTCTTAACATGGATGCCACAAAAGCAGCCCGCGCCTGTTCCATGGCGCTTAAGACCGATGCCCCTAACATATTCCATCCTGCAAAGAAAAATCCAAGCATATACAGCCGCAGACCTTCCTCTGCATACATTGCCAGCACCGGATCATCCGCCTTGTTGAACACAGCTGTAAGCTGCGCCGGATACAGCCACATGATCACCACGATCAAAACGGCAAATACAAAAGAAAGTCCAAATCCCATCCGACTCACACGGCGGATCATTGCCCGTTCATTTCTGCCGTAGTAATCGCTGACGATGGGCTGGGAACCCTGGGCAATACCATTAAACAAAGCCATCACCACGATCGCCAGATTTGCCACCACACCATACGCAGCAACACCGGTATTTCCGGCAAGTCCAAGTATCAGATAATTGAATGCAAGCGTCGTCACGCCGGAGGACATCTCCCCGATAAACGCGGACACACCCACCTGACATGACAGCCAAAGCTTTTTTGCATCCGGCTTCATAAGATGAAACTTTAATGATGATCTTTTTGACAGGATATGCACCATACAGATGAGGATCCCAACGATAGGTGAGCAGGCAGTTGCAAGTGCAGCGCCTTCCATACCCATATGCATCGGATACATGAGTATATAGTCAAACACGATGTTAAACAGACTGCTGAACAACGTTGCAGCCATCGCGATCGTGGGCGAACCGTCATTTCGCACAAAAGCATTGCACACATGGTTCCACATGAAAAAGATGGAAAAGCTCATGAATATCCTTGTATAAGGTGCTCCAACAGCCACGATCGAAGCATCACCGCCCATCAGCGCTACAAGCTGCTCCGGAAACAGCAATCCGATCAGCATAAAGATCGCTCCAAAAAGGGTTGTCCAGATCAGGGCATTCGAAAACCATGGAAACTTTTTTTCACGTCCCTGACCATTTTCCACCGCAAAGCGGATGGCGCTTCCCACCCCGATCATCTGTCCGATCGCAAAGATAAAACTGTACAGCGGGAGCACCAGATTCAATGCCGTGATACCGTCCGCACCTACCGCCTGTGCAATAAAAAAAGTATCCGCAAGAATATACAGCGATATACCGACCATTCCTAATATATTTTGAGAGACATATTTTGCAAATTGTTTTCTTACGTTCATAGTTCCTCTTCCTCATACGCGGGCCTTTGTCTCGTCTGAGACATTCTGCGACAGTTCTTATTACCCACGCGGATATTATACCTATATTCATACAAAAAAACAAGCCGGGGAGGCCTTCGTCTCCCCGGCTGATACTTCTATAAAATAATGCATACAAGCCCGCCATTGTTGTCATTAACCACCTTCTGCATCGTATCCTGCAGTTTTAACTGACACTCATCATCCATGCGGTTGATCTTGTTTTTGATGCCATCCTCCATCAGCTCTCCCACCGTTTTTCCGAAGATATTTGTGTTCCAGACACCTCCTTCATCGGATCTTCCCGCTTTGATATAGCTGATCAGATCCTTTGCCTGCTCTTCACTTCCAACGATGGGCGCGATCTCCGTCTCTATATTCGCCCGGATCATATGGATGGACGGGGAGCTTGCCTTCATGCGCACCCCGTATTTGCTGCCATGCTTCATTAGCTTTGGCTCCTCCAGGTTGATGTCGGAAAGCGTAGGTGTGACCACACCGTATCCGCGCAGCTTCACGGACTGCATCGCATCCGCCACCTTCTCATACTCCTGTTTTTTCTCTGACAGCTCCCGCACAAGTGCGATCAGTTCGTACTCATCCTTTACCGTCACACCGGACATACGGCTGATGTTTTCATAATAATATTTCTCATCCACCTCCATGCGGAAAACTCCCACACCGTCAGAAAGCCGCATGGCCTCCTTGCGGACCTCTTTTACATACTCGCTTTCCTTTGGAAGCACGAGTTCTTTGAAATCACGCACATTTGTCACCTGTTCCAGCAGTTCTTTCGCCTGGGCAAACAGTGCCTGCTTGATCGGGTGATCCAGCTTTAACACATTCACCCATTTCGGAAGATAGAATTCCAGACGGCTCACCGGAAATTCATACAGGATCTCCTCCAGGATCCGGTCCACATCCTCCATATGTAACTGATCACAGTTCAGCGGAAGCACTGCTGTCTGGTATTGTTCCGTCAGCTGACCCGCAAGTGCCTTCGTAGATTCACTGTAGGGCTTATTGGTATTCAGGATCACAAGAAACGGTTTTCCGCTCTTTTTTAATTCCTCTACCGTACGCCGTTCTGCCGGTTCGTAGGACGCTCTTGGAATATCCGTAATGGATCCGTCCGTCGTCATCAGGATCCCGATGGTAGAATGGTCCCGGATCACCTTTTGCGTTCCAAGCTCCGCTGCCTTTGTGAAGGGAATCTCCTCCTCGAACCAGGGGGTTTTCACCATGCGCTCTTTTCCATCCTCCATATGTCCGCTGGCCCCATCCACCATGTAACCGACACAGTCGATCATACGGACCTTGATCTCCAGATCCTCCGCCACCCGGATCTGCGCGGCCTCCTTCGGGATAAACTTCGGCTCCGTCGTCATGACCACCTTTCCCGCAGCCGCCTGCGGCAGTTCGTCGGTAAGCCGCTCCTTTTCATGGGCATCTTCTATGTGCGGCAGCACCATCAGCTCCATAAAACGTTTGATAAATGTTGATTTCCCGGATCGGACAGCACCTACCACGCCAAGGTAGATCTCTCCTCCGGTCCTGTCACGGATGTCCTTATACAAATTGTATTCTGCACGTGATCTATCAGACATAAATAAAAACCCCTTTCCTATTATAATCAATCTTATGAAAAGGGGTTTTCTTTTATTCGTATTTTATAAGCGAAGCTGCAATTTCTTCGGCAGGCATTCCATGGTGATATCCCACTGTCCTCCGAAGGTCTCTCCGTCTGTATGTACTTCCTGTTGATCCTTAAGCATAATATGGCACGCGCGGGCATTCACCACCTCATAACCGGGAATGCGATCCTGCTGTCTGCCGGCCAAAAGCGCCAGGCAAAACAGCGCTTTGACATTGCCAAGATCGTGGGCCATTGCAAAGGACAGCATCCCATCACAGGAGCTTGCATTGGCGGCCATCGGAAGATGCCCACCCTCATAGGGCTGATTCATTCCCGCAACAAAAAACAGCCGGTGCACCTTTTGCTCCTTTGTTTCTCCATTTTTGTCAATAAAAACAAGCTTGCCATCCGTTGCACGATACCGAAGTACCTTGCGGATCGTGTTTAGCATATAGATCAGTTTCCCTAAACGGATCCGGTTTAATACAGCCTTCAACCGACCGCTGTCCGGAACGCAGGCCTCCGCATCCAGTCCGATCCCCGAACTGATGGCAAAATAACGGCTGGATCGATCACGATGGAAGGTGGTTTTTCCAATATCCATCTGATAGATCCTTCCCTCATCCAGGATCCGCGTCAATGCACACAGCGGATCAGATGAAATGCCAAGGGCATAGCCAAGATCGTTGGCCGAGCCGGCCGGTATATAGCTTACCGTGACGCGCGAAAAATCCGAGATCCCATTCAGCACCTCGTTGAAGGTGCCATCTCCGCCTACTACCACAAGGTTCAACCTGTCCTCATGCTCTTTCATGATCTGAGCGGTGATCTTCGTTCCGTGTCCCGGATACGAGCATGCATACTGGTGATAATGCACACCTCGCCGGATCAATTCCGGCTTCAGCGCATGCTTCCATATATTTTTTCTTCTGCCGACTCCGGCATTCCCATTCACAATAAAATAGTATGTCTCATCATTTTTCATCGGTATATATGATCTCCACATCACTTTGCCGCAAGCGTGCCTCCCACTCCGGCGTGAGTTTTTTATCGGTAGCCAGAACATCGATTCCGGAAAAATCAACTACCTGAGTAAATGATAAATGATTGAACTTGGCATTGTCAACTGCCATAATACGTTTTGTAGCAGAAGTTAACATTTGTTTCTTGATTCCTGCATCTAATTCATTGGAATCCGTAAAGCCCTTCTGCAGATCCACGCCTTTGCAGGAAATGATCGCCTTATCCACAAAAAAGCCATCCACCATGCGTTCTGCCTGATAGCCGAGAAGAGACAAGGCTCTTCCCTTTAATGATCCTCCGGTGGAAAGCACCTTCCAGCCCTGCACATCCGAAAGCTCCAATAAGATCTCAATCGAATTTGTAATGACTGTAATGTTTTTCTTATCCTTGATCTGTCTGGCCACAAACAGCGCGGTCGTACTGGCATCCAGCATGATCCGGTCCCCATCATGGATCGTTGCCGAAAGTGCCGTCGCAATCCGCATCTTGGCTTCGACATTTTCACGCTTACGTACCAGAAACGGTATCTCGTCCTTCTCGCTTCCCTTGACCACGGCTCCACCGTAGGTGCGCTCTGCAAACCCATCATTTTCCAGCTTTTCCAGGTCGCGACGGATCGTTTCCTCTGTCACATCGTATTTCTTGCTCAGATCCGCAACAATGACGCGGCCCTCTTCTTTTAATAACGCTAAAATTTCATTTCTTCTCTCTGCTGCCAGCATGTAAATTCCCCCATCTCCTTGAAATCCACGAAAGGCTGTCGGAACACCGACAGCCTGATCACATTCTGAAAAAAATTATAAGATCGTATCCCAAAGCTGTGCATCCGGACTGGCGATCACGGAGCTGTCCAGATACATACCACGCTCACTGACTGCTGCCTCCGCCTTGCTGATCGCCGCTGAGACCGCCGCCACTTCTCCGGTGAGAAATACATAAGATTTTCCACACATGCCGCGTGCCACGCGAATCTCGATCAGATCGACCTCTGCGGTCTTTGCCGCTTCATCCGCTGCCACGAAAATGGCTGCCGCATCAAAGGTCTCCAGCACGCCAAGTGCATTCCGGTTTTTGATATCCGCAGTTCCGTAAATGGCCGGAAAAATACCCTCATGAGGATTTCCAAGGAGGAAGCTATCGATCAGCTGCTCCGGATACCGGCTTGCTGCCGCATCCACCGATGCACGCACAGCACTGATATCGCCCTCAAAGATCACGATATATTTTCCGGGGCAGACGGTCTGTGCCTCAATGATCTTCACATTCGCAGTCTTTAACACCAGATCTGCTGCCAATACACCGGTGGATACCGTTTTATACTCCACCATTCCTAATGCTCTACCCATAATTGATTTCCTCTTCGTAACTATTCCGTATGCTGAACAGTTTACTCATCTTCTATTGCTGAATTTGTTTTGTTGCACGAATGACGATCTCTCTGTCGTTTACTTCAGTGATCACTCCGGCTATGGAAGCGTGAACCGGAAGGCTGAGTGCATTTTCTACAGGCTTTCCGATCATCTGCCCTTCCTTCACCACATCTCCAACCTTAACGACCGGGACAGCCGGTGCACCGATATGCTGGCTGAGTCTGACCCTCACATGATCTACCACGATATAGGATTCATCCAGCGGTGCCTTCACATTGTATTTATCCAGACCGAGCCTTGCGCGAAGTCTTGAGATCGGCACTCTGCGAAGGGTTCTCTGCTTTTTCACCGGTGCTGCCTCCACCTTTGGCGGTTTCACACCGTTTGCACGAAGCCCTGTTTTATACTCCGTGATCAGTGTACGGGGTGTCAGGCCCTGATGGCAGGAATACATCTCGCACAAACCGCAGGAGCAGCAGAAAAATGTATTTAAAAATGGTCCTACATCCTGAGTCGTTCCGCTTGTAGCGGCTCTCATGAAAAGATGCGGCTCAATCGGATGACCAAGCAGATTTCTTGGACAAAGATCCGTACACATCTCACACTGACAGCAGGATGCCATTGCTCGTTTCATATTGATCTGCGAATTACCGCGTTTCTTCTGTACAACCAGATGGTCTTCCGGAAGCACGATGATCGCATTTGAAGTCTTTGTGATCAGTTCATATTTACTGCAAAGATTTCCGGTCATGGGACCTCCCATGAGGTAGACCGGATCCTCCACCGTGACCTTGCCGGCCAATGCGACCACATCCTCCACGGACATGCCCACCGGTACATATCTGGTACACGGGTGTTCCACTTCACCGGTGATGGTGATAAACTTGTGTGTCACCGGTTTTTTATTGTTCAATGCCTGATAAATGTTAAATACTGTCTCCACGTTGAACACTGCCACGCCCACCTGGATCGGAATACTTCCCGGCGGAACGACTTTTCCGGTCAGCTCATGGATCAGTACCACTTCATCTCCTGCCGGATAAACCTCCGGCAGGAGACCAATCTCAATAATAGGAAACGAACGAAGATGTGCCCGGACAGCCTCAACAGTCTGCTTATAAGCCTCTTTCACTCCGATAATGACACGATTACATCCGATGGAAAGTGCCATCTGGTATAAGGTGCTTAAGATCTCATAGGGATACTTTTCCAGCACCTGTCTGTGTAAGCGGAGAAGCGGCTCACATTCTGCACAGTTCAAAATGATCGTTTTTGCACGCGCATCGATTTTTCCATACGACGGAAATCCGGCGCCGCCGGCACCACAGACTCCGCTGCTTTTGACTACATCAATTAATTCGTTTATCTCTATCATGATCATACTCCAGTACAATGTAATTGTATGAAACAACTACTCCAGTTTTACGCCTTCATCAATAATTCCAACAATCGCAGCGTCGATCGGTGCATGATCCATCCCGCAGCCAATTCTTGCAGCACTTCCGGTTGCAACCAGCACAACCTCCCCGATACCGGCGCCCACATTGTCAATCGCAACCATACGGTCTCCCGCATGTGCCATGGACTTGATCGGCTCAATAATGAGGAATTTATTGCCTACCAGATTTTCGTTTTTGCGTGTGGAAATCACACTCCCAACAACCTTGCCTATAATCATACGTCTTCACCTTTATTTGATGACTACTGCGTCACCGGTCTTTAATTGTGCGGCATTTGCCTCATCGGTATCGATATGCATCTCCAGTGTAAAGCTGGGATCTACACGTACCAATACCTCATCGAATGTAGTTCCGCGCTCATTGGCAGCCACTACAGAAACCACATCCTTATCAACTACGCCAGCCGCTTTTGCATCTGCAGGGGACATATGGATATGTCTCTTTGCAACGATGCAACCCTCTTTTAAATATAAAGCGCCCTTCGGTCCCACCAAAGCGATGGGTGCAGAGCCTGCAATATCACCGGAATTGCGAACAACCGGTGCCACACCTAACGTTCTTGCATCCGTCATGGAGATCTCAACCTGAGATGCACTTCTGACAGGTCCTAAAATACGAACGTTTTCGATCGCACGAAGCTTGGTTCCCACGATCGTTACCTGCTCATTGGAAGCAAACTGTCCGCCCATCAGCTCTTTCTTTTTCGTAAGCTGATAACCGGGTCCGAATAATATTTCAACATGCTCCTGTGTCAGATGCACATGACGTGCAGACACACCGATCGGAACCATATAGCCTTCCTTACTTCCGGCAGCAGCAGTACCATCGTCCTTTAATACTTCCATGACAAGTTTTGTGATCAGTTCAATCTTTTTCTCGTCCATACTCACAAACGCTCCTGTTGATCTTAGACACCGGGTGCTGTATCAGCACCCGGTACCTATCTGTTCTCTTTTACTGTAAAGTGGGAAGGATCTTCTCAACATCCGTATGAGGTCTGGGAATTACGTGTGTAGCAACTAACTCGCCAAGCTTTGCAGCGTTTGCTCCGCCTGCCTCAACAGCTGACTTTACTGCTCCTACATCGCCACGAACCATAACGGTTACTAATCCGGAACCGATCTTCTCTGTTCCAACTAATACAACATTTGCAGCCTTACACATAGAATCTGCTGCTTCGATCGCTGCTGTAAGTCCTCTGGTCTCAACCATTCCTAATGCTTCCTGTGCCATTCTTCTTACCTCCGTTTTCTTTTCTTCGACAGGCTCTGCTGCCGGGGTTGTTTTTGCTGCTGTACGCGTTGTACGCTTTGCAGCGGTTGTTTTTCTCTCTGCCATGATTATGACTCACCTTTCTCCGGTGCGGCTGCTTTCGCAGTGGCCTTCGGTTTCATCCGGCTCGCTGACAGCTCTACGAGACGAACGACCTCTTCGTGGGGTCTTGCGATCACAGTATAATTGACAGGTTTTTTGATGCCGTTCGCTGCGGCGGCTTCCACTGCCTGTCTGACGGCAGCCACCTCGCCCTGAACGATGATTGTAACAAGACGTCCGCCCAGCTTACGTTCCCAGGTCACAAATTCCACATCTGCAGTTTTACACATGATATCCAGTGCGGTTGTTGCAGCTGTGACACCTGTGATCTCTAATAATCCTAGTGACTTCATATATAGTCCCTTTCAACTGATTGAACAGCTACTATTTAATCGTCGGTAAAATCTTCTCAACATCTGTATGAGGTCTGGGAATTACATGTACTGCTACTAACTCGCCAAGCTTAGCAGCTGCTGCTCCACCGGTCTCGGTTGCAGCC
This sequence comes from bacterium, assembly GCA_028727105.1. Classification (GTDB taxonomy): domain Bacteria; phylum Bacillota; class Clostridia; order Lachnospirales; family Lachnospiraceae; genus W0P33-017. Next base: position 29,482 of record JAQYOU010000021.1, on the reverse strand, counting down.
TTAACTGCTCCAACATCGCCGCGAACCATAACGGTTACTAATCCGGAACCGATCTTCTCTGTTCCGATCAGAACTACCTCTGCTGCCTTTACCATTGCATCTGCAGCCTCGATTGCTGCTGTAAGTCCTCTGGTTTCAACCATTCCTAATGCTTCCTGTGCCATTTTTGTTATCCTCCTGATTATTATACATTTGTTTGTTGTTAGTTTTTGTCAAAGGCGTTTAAGCCAAACATCATCTGTGTACCCTCATCCGGTCCGGCAATGATATAACGCGTCACCATTCCGGTCGTCCGCTCTGCAACCTCCTGCGCCGCATCGACTGCAGCCGTCACGTCCTCTACAGAGCCGCGGAACTTCACACAGATGATAAGGGGAACGGGAAGTGCATCTGCATTCGCCGGTTTGTTACGGTCAAAGGGCTCTAAGGTTACATTTGCGGCTTTGCAGCCTGCATCCGCTGCCTCAAAAGCAGTTACCAGACCAAAGACCTCGATAATACCACAAGCCTGTGCCATATGCTACCTCCAATTTATTTGTTTACAATAGCGATCTTCAGGCCCTTCATTGCCAGGTTTGTCTCAAGTGCCTCATTGATCTCCTCCAGAGGGAATTTATGAGTGATCAGATCCTTCATCGGAAGTCCGATCGCCTGCGCTCTCTTTAAGAAATCAAAGGTTGTAACATAATCTCTTAACGTGTATACCCAGGAGCCAACCAGTGTGATCTCCTTAGAGCATAAGTCAAAGTGCGGATTGATCGTTGCATCTCCACCGTTGATGAAGAACCCGAGCTCACAAAGGCCGCCGCCGTTACGGATCATCTTGTAGATGTTTGCATGCGCTTTCGGATTACCGGTACACTGGAATGCAAAGTCAGCCAGATGTCCGTCAAATGCATCTTCAACTGCACCTGCAAGTGCTTCCACACCCTTGAAATTCATAAAGTTCACAGACTTCTCTGCGCCCATCCTCTTAGCAAACTCAAGTCTCTGCTCATTACCATCTACCGCACAGATATTCTCAATACCCATGGTGCGGAGTACTGCGATACAGATCAGACCGATCGGTCCGCAGCCCTGTACAACCACGCGGCTGTTGAAACGCAGGATTCCGGTTGTCTTAGCACGCTCTACTGCGTGGATCAGAACCGCGCAGGGCTCGATCAGGATTCTGGAATCCAGATCCAGATCACTGACATTGAAGAATGTAGATCCTAACGCTCCGCGGATCAGGATATAATCTGCGAACCATCCGTTCAGATGACAGTCATCATCGGGAAGCAATCCGTATACATCTGCACCGCCCACATTCTGCTTGTTCAGATCGTACATGGTGATATCCGGATTATCCTTAAAGATCATACAGGTAACGATCTTATCGCCAACCTTTACTTCTTTTCCTGCGGAATCCTTCTTCACATTCTTTCCGAGCTTTACAATCTCTCCGGTTCCCTCATGGCCTAAGGCAACGGGGATGAGTCCGAAGGGATCCACCTTGTATTCGTGTGCGTCTGTTCCGCACACACCACAACCCTCAACCTTCACAAGGATATCATCATCGCCAACCTCAGGGATCGGAAACTCTTTGATATCAAAGTGCTTCAGGTCGGTCAGCATTGCAACATGCGCGGTCTTCGGGATGTTTCCGGAGCCGGCTGATGCTGCCGTGCTGCTTGCGAGAGCACTGGGGTCTCTCATGCCATCTAATACCGATTTAACGATGGCCTCAATATCTTTTTCACTTACTGCCACTTGTTTGTCCTCCTGTTAACGAATACATAAGCTGTCGCTCATTACGCAGCGGCGTCTCTTTGTAAAGGTGCTTGCAGATGTAAGGCCTTCGCCGGTACGGGATGCGATCGTGAAGGTACAGAAGCCTTCTCCTCCGAATCCAAGTGCTGCATAGCTGGGAGCGTTCTTAACAAAAATCGCAGTATCGATGGCCTGTCCGAAACGGGTCAGGTTCTCTACATTCTTTGAATGCATATGTGCGGAATGACGGCAGCCATGCTCTAACCAAACAGCCTTGTCGATCGCATCATCGATATCTTTTGCACGGACGATACCAAGGATCGGCATCATCAGCTCCTCTGCGATCAGCTTGTGCTCTTTCTCACCCTCGAAGATGATGCAGCGGATATTTGCCGGTGCATTGACTCCGATCATGGAAAGGATTGCCCGTGCGCTTCTTCCTACGCACTTACGATTTAATCTGCCTCCGGCAAGCACGGTATCGATCAGCTTCTGCTGTTCTTCCGGCGATGCCATGTAACAGTCATTCTCCTCTAACATCCAGTGGATCAGTTCATCACAGACACTGTCTACACATACAACCTCTTTCTCTGCGATACAGGGAAGGTTGTTGTCAAAGGTACATCCGTTTACGATATCTCTTGCTGCCTTGCGGATATCAGCAGTCTCATCTACCAGTGCGGGCGGGTTTCCTGCTCCTGCACCGATACCTCTCTTTCCTGAAGAAAGAACTGCGGTCACAACGCCCGGTCCACCGGTTGCTGCGATCAGCGGGATATCAGGATGCTTCATCATAATATTGCTGGACTCCATAGTGGGGTTTGCCAAAGCAACTGCCACGTTGACAGGTCCACCTGCTGCAAGGGATGCCTTGTTGATCAGGTCTACTGCATATAAGGAAGTCTTGATTGCCTGGGGATGGGGACAAAATACAACGGTGTTTCCGCCTGCCAGCATTCCGATCGCATTACACAAAACGGTCTCGGAAGGATTGGTGCAGGGGCAGATCGCTCCGATCACACCAAAAGGTCCCATCTCGATCAAGGTCAGACCGCGGTCACCGGACCATGCGGTCGTTGTAATATCTTCGGTTCCGGGGGTCTTTTCTGCCAGGAGCTGATGCTTTAAGATCTTATCTCCTACATTGCCCATTCCGGTCTCTTCTACTGCCATCTTTGCAAGGATCTCAGCGTTCTCTTTCGTCAGCTGACGGATCTTTGAAATGATCTTTTCTCTCATATCCATCGGCATGCGCTGCATGATCTTCTGGGCATCCTTTGCTGCAGCAATAGCAGTGTTCATATCATTAAATATACCAAGCTGTGCCTTCGGAGCGTCCTCGCCGGTCTTCATCTGAGCAACGACCGCTGACACGATTGCTTGTAACTGTGCCTCGCTAACTGCCATTTTCGGCTTTCCTCCTTCACATGTTCTGAATGATCGTCTGCGCGAACTCGGCAAGCTCGGTATCCTGTGCTTCGCTACCTCCGCTGACGCCGAGTCCGCCGATGCACTGCCCATCTTTGATAATGGGGATACCTCCGCCAAAAATAACGATTCTGCCGTTATTCGTATGCTGAATTCCGTAGAGATCTCCGCCGGGCTGGCTGAGACTCTTTAACTGCGTGGTGGGCATCTTCAGTGCCGCGCATGTATATGCTTTGTTAAAAGCGATATCATAGCTGGCAATGTATGAATTGTCCATGCAGTGAACAGCTACCGGATTGGCTCCTCTGTTGGCTACGGCGATGACTGCGTTCACACCCATCTGCGCTGCTCTCTGCTCCACTGCCGCGATCAGCTGTTTTGCCATGTCAAGGGTCACGTCCTGATAAGAAGACGATGCCTGTCCACGGCTGCCGACTGACTGCATCACGGATTCAACGATCTTCGCTAATTCCTGTTCGTTCATGAACTATTTTAAACCTAACTGAGCCATTACTTTCTTTGTAATATCAGCTACTAACTCGCTCTGCTCAGGAGTTGCCGCATGGCTTCCGCAGTTTCCGCCACAGTTATGGCAGCTGGGCTTACCCTCTTTGGTGTTCGGGCAAAGATTTGCGGGATGACGTCCCTGCATGCCGAACTGGCGACGGATCTCATACAGATCCTCAACCTGCTGAGGTGTGAACTCCTTGGGTCCTCCTAACATCTTTGACTGATATAATAACTGTGCGTAGAACTCTACAGACTCCATCTTTAAGTAAGCAGCAAGTAAGGAATCAGAGTAGGTTAATGCACCGTGGTTCTCTAATAATACTGCATCGAAATACTGCACGTACTCAGATACTGCATCCGGGATCTCCATAGTAGAAGGTCTTCCGTACTTAGCGATCGGCACACATCCTAAAGCGATAACTGCCTCGGGCATGATGGGCTGGGTAAGAGGAATACCTGCGATCGCGAAAGAGGTTGCATACATCGGATGAGCATGTACCACAGACTTCACATCCGGGCGCTCCTCATAAACTCTTAAGTGCATCTTGATCTCTGAGGAAGGCTTGAAGCCGGGATTTGCCTGGATGATATTGCCCTTCAGGTCAACCTTGCAGATGTATTCAGGAGTCATGAAGCCCTTTGATACACCAGTCGGAGTACAGAGAATCTCGTTGTCGTTGATCTTTACAGAAATGTTACCGTCATTTGCAGCAACCATGTTTCTGTCATAGATTCTCTTTCCGATGTCACAAATTTGTTTTTTGATTTCGTATTCTGATACCATAATGATCCTCCTTCATTGTATTTTTTGTTTTCTTTATGGTTCATTATTTCATATTTTGGTTCTGTGTCAATTATATTACATGCAACGTAAGCCGTCAACAAAAATCTGTCATTTTTTGTGGATTTTTGTTGTTTTGATTTTGTTTTTGTGGTTTTATCCGCCAATCTGACCTTTTAATCCGGCTCTTTTCACTTCTTCCAACAGCTCCTGCATCAGCTGCGGTGACGGCGTCTCGATATCTCCCATCGGATAGGGTCTGCCGAGTCCCGTATACTTGTCCCTGCCAAACTGATGATACGGAAGCAGGTGCAGCTCCTCTACACCGGGAAGCGATGCTGCATACTGAGCGATCGCCCGGATCTCCATGGGCGTTGCATTGAAGGTCGGAATGACCGGTACGCGGATGATCAGCTTTGTGGGATATCCGCTGGAAGCGATCTTTTTGGCATTTTCCAGCATCAGCTCATTGGATCTTCCCGTAAACGCCTTATGCTTTTCCGGCTCCATGTGCTTGATGTCCATCAGATACAGATCCAGGTTTTCCAGATAGCGCTCGATGGTCGAAAAATCCGCACATCCCATGGACTCCATCGCTGTGTGGATACCGTTCGCATGCATTCCGCGAAGAAGCGCCGATCCAAAATCCGGCTGGCACAAGGATTCACCGCCGGACAGCGTCACGCCGCCTCCGCTCTTACGGTAATACATCCGGTCTTTTAAAACCTCATCGATCATTTCCCGCACCGTAACGTCCCTGCCGTAGGTCACAAGCTCTCCCGCACGCTCCATCGTCTCGATCTCATAGCGCTGGGATTCCGGATTGCAGCACCATTTGCAGCGCAGCACACAGCCCTTCAAAAAGATGATGGTACGGATGCCCGGGCCGTCATGGATGCTGTAGCGCTGGATATCAAAGATCCTGCCCTTTACATTTAAATAATCCCGTTCCATATGTCCTCCATATGTACCTATTGATTGTGGTTTTGTGTGGTTTTTCTTCTATTATAGATTTGTTTTGTGTTGGTGTCAATTACATATTTCTCGAAATGTCAAGACATTTCATCATTGCCTCCATCACTGCGCTGCGCATGCCCTTTTCCTCCAGCACGCGGACCGCCTGGATCGTTGTACCTGCGGGCGAACATACCATATCCTTCAGCTCTCCCGGGTGTTTTCCGGTTTCCAGAACCATCTTTGCACTGCCCATCACAGCCTGCGCGGCGAACTTATATGCCTGCGCCCGGGGCATCCCGCCCGCTACAGCCGCGTCTGCCATTGCTTCTATAAATAAGAACACGTAAGCCGGAGAGCTGCCGCTGACCGCTGTCACAACATCCATGAGGTGTTCCGGGATCACCTCTGTTGCAGAAAATCCGTCACAGATATCCCTGATCAGAGCAATCTCTTCCTCCGTTACATGTTCGTTCGGACACAGACCCATCATGCCTTCCTTCACCATGGCAGGTGTGTTGGGCATCGTGCGAATGATCTTTAACTCTTTTCCAAATGTCTCCTTCAGCCAGCAAAGCGTTTTTCCGGGTGCGATGGTGACAATGATCTGTTCCTCGTTCACCGTATCCTTGATCTCCGTAATGACCGACTCATAAAACTGAGGCTTTACAGCCAAAAACAGAATATCCGAAAAGGCTGCCGCCTCCTTGTTATCTGTTGTCGTCCGAACACCCAGCGTTTTCTCTTTTTCAGCAAGAGCAGCCTCTGACTTGTCCGAAGTGATCATCTCCTGTGGTGTGCATTTGCCGGAGCCAAGAATTCCCTGCATCATTGCTCCACCCATATTACCGCATCCGATAAATCCAATCTTCTTTCCCATATCTGTTCCTCCATCCACATGGTTTTCCATATCCGGATCCCATGTTTTTCATATAGTTAGAATTATACAACTTCCCACCGCGTATTCCAACTATTACTTAAAAAAGAATGCGCTTTGCGCATCCTCTCGGAGCGTTTTTTTATCGTATAGGAAACTTCGTCTCCTATACGATAAAAAGCCTCCGGCAGGATGCGCACCTCGCGGAGATGAAGTATATGCTTCGCATACCGCTCGGGCGCGAAGAATGCGCAAAGCGCATTCTTTTTTATATAGAAGACAAAGTTTCCAATACAACAAAAACAGACAGAGCTGCGTTTGACACAACTCTGTCTGTATGAGATCAGACGGAACAAACCGTTCTCCTGTTTAAAACACCTTTCATGCAACTGCTAGCTTCTCTTTGCAAGCACTTCTGCCTCATAGGTTTTTACTTCTTCAAACCAGCTCTTGTCAGCTGTCACGCCGCACTGCGCACAGTACTCAGCCCATACAGCTCCGAAAGGAAGCATCTTGGACTCCTCCTGAAGCACCATAAGCTCTGTAAAGTTTGCCTCATCCTGCAGCTTCTTCATCTGTGCATTGGGCAGGCAGAGTGCGCTTAACATAGCCTTCTGCCAGCTTCTGAAACCAACGGTCCATGCAGAGATACGATTGATGCTTGCATCAAAGTAATCCAGTGCCATGTAAACACGATCGGTTGCGTCATTTCTGACGATTTCCTTTGCCATCTCCTTGGTCTCATCATCAAAAAGTACCACATGGTCGGAATCCCAGCGGATCGGTCTCGTGATATGTAATGCGATCTCCGGGAAGAAGCAAAGCAGTGCAGGGATCTTATCAGATACAACCTCTGTGGGATGATAATGTCCGTTATCCATCAGCGGCATGCACTTGTCAGAGTGTGCTGCTGCAAAGCTTAATGAGAACTCTGCGGAGCCTGCTGTGAAAGCCTCTACACCGATACCGAATACCTTGGACTCTACGCAGGGCTTAACCATCTTGAAATCATAGGGCTCAGAAAGGATCTCCTCGATCGACTCCTTATAGCGCATTCTCGGTCCCATGCGGTCAGCCGGAATATCCTTAAAGCCGTCACCGGTCCAAATGTTCATGACACAGGGAATACCGGTCTCCTGTGCAAAATAGTTGGAAATACGGATACATGCCTTGCCGTGCTCGATCCAGAATTTGCGAACCTCCGGATCCGGGCTGGACAGTGTCAGTCCGTCCTTGATGTTGGGGTGTGAGAAGAAGGTCGGGTTAAAATCGATACCCATATTGTGCTTCTTTGCAAACTCTACCCACTTTGCGAAATGCTTAGGCTCAAGCTTATCGCGGTCTGCAAACTCGCCATCCTCAAAGATCGCATAGCTTGCGTGCAGGTTCAGTTTGATCTTTCCGGGACAGAGGCTGATCACCTTCTCGATATCATCCATCAGTTCCTGAGGGGTACGTGCCTTTCCGGGATAGTTTCCGGTGGTCTGGATGCCTCCGGTCAGCGGACCGTCATGGTCAAATCCTGTTACATCGTCTCCCTGCCAGCAGTGTAAAGATACCGGCAGCTCTTTTAATTTTGCGATGGCGGCATCTGTATCTACACCAAATTTTGCATACTCTGCTTTCGCTGATTCATAAAGCTGTGACATATTCTTATTCTCCTTTTCTTTTTTTGACAGGCGCTTGCGAAACAATTTACGTACTTTCAGAGTCATGTGAGCACATGTATGGCAGGCACGCTCTCGCTGCTTGTCGCTGGCAGTGGTACATAAGTGACCAAAATACGGTCACTAAGTACCAGCCGCTCCAAAGCACACTGCCAATACATGGTGTCTCACATTCCCTGTCCACGTTATGAAGGAGTTTCGCAATCACCTGACTTTAAATAAATATTACACGTATTTCTTTACTCCAAATGAGTTGTAGATGCAGGTTCTTGCTTCTTCTACGGAAGCGAAATCTCCTGCCTTGATCATCTGTGCAACAATATTTCCGATAGCAGTTGCCTCTCCGGGGCCGCAGTGTACTTCCTTGCCGGTCTCCTTTGCAGTCAGCTCGTTTAAGTAAACGGCATTGGAACCGCCACCGATGACATGGATGCGGCTGTAGGTGCGTCCGGTGATCTCCTCGATCTCCTTTGCGGTCTGTGCATAGCACTGTGCCAGTGACTTGTAGATGACAACAGACAGCTCACCCGGTGTCTCAGGTACCGGCTGGTCTGTATAACGGCAGTAGCGCTTGATCTCCTCGATCATGCTCTTGGGTGCAAGGAAGCAGTCATCATTTGCTGCCACACGTGAGGGGAAGTCATCGCACTTGGATGCCATATCGCAAAGCTCTGCGAAGCTGTACTTATCATCCAGCTCATGGCGCACGCTCTGGATCATCCACAGACCCATGATGTTCTTTAAGTAGCGGTAACGCTTGTCATAACCGCCCTCATTGGTCAGGTTCGCCTTCTGGCTTGCGTCGGAACAGTCTGCCTCTTTTTTCTCAATACCCATCAGAGACCAGGTGCCGGAGCTGATATATAAGAAATCATCATCATTCGCAGGAACCGCAAGCACTGCGGAAGCAGTATCATGAGAACCGCACAAAACAACCTCGCAATCGAAGCCCACTTCCTTCTGGATCTCCTCCTTAAAGTGTCCGACCGTTGTTCCGGGCATATGTACTTCCTGGAAGATTTCCTTATTGTAGCCGAGCATATCGATCAGCTCGTAATCCCAGTCAAAGGTCTTCGGGTTGATAAGCTGTCCGGTAGTAGCCATCGTGTACTCCTGCATCTTCACGCCAGTCAGCAGGAACTGGAAATAATCCGGTGTATTTAACATTGCCTTCGCCTGCTCCATCTGCTCCGGATTCTGCTGCTTTACAGCCATCAGCTGATAGATGGTGTTAAAGATCGCATACTGGATACCGGTGCGCGCATACAGCTCTTTTTCAGGAATGATCTTGTATACTTCCTCATCCATACCCTTTGTACGGCTGTCACGGTAGCCAACGGTATCACCAAGAAGCTGGTCATTCTCATCCAAAAGTGCAAAATCAACACCCCAGGTATCAATAGACATGCTGGTCGGGATCTTGCCGATCTCCTTACATTTTTTAATACCTGCAAGGATCTCCTTAAAGGTGCGCTCATGATTCCAGCAAAGGTGTCCGTTTTTCTCCACCATACCGTTCTCAAAGCGGTAGATCTCCTCCAATACGATCTTTCCGTCCTCAATGCTTCCCAAAATGTGTCTTCCGCTGGAAGCACCGATGTCAATTGCCAAATAGTAATTTCCCATTTGCTTCTCCTTTCTTGGACCTTGTCCCCATTATAATCATTTATTTTTCTAAAAATAAGGACTTTATTTTATAAAAAAAACGTCCTTATTTGCAGATTCATTTCTCCCTGCCGCAGCTTCTGCATCCCGGTATTTCTTTGGCGTCATCCCGTATCTTTCCTTAAAGATCCGGTGAAAATAGCTGTTATTATCATAGCCCACCGCCACCACGATATCCTCCACCGCAAGCTTTGTGTTGGTCAGCAGATACGCCGCCTGCGTCAGCCTCTTTTGCATCAAAAGTTGCTGGAAGGTCTGTCCGGATTCCCGTTTGATGAACCGGGAGAGTCCGCTGACCGGCTGCCTGGTCATCTCTGCCAGCTCCGTCAGAGTCCCTTCGCGGTAATTATCTTCTATGTAGCGCAGGACCGAAAACAACAGACGTCTGTCAAACTGATCCGGTCCTACCACGCGGATGCGATCCGTATGACGGGAGAGCTGCTGGATCAAAAGCGCCATTGTGGTCTGATTCACTGCACTCTTTCCGCCCTCATCGCAGAGGAGTGACCAGACCAGGTTTTCCACCAGATTTTGCACCGGCAGAACATCGGACACCTGAAAATGGATAAAATCCATGCCCTGATGTTTCCTCTGCAGCGTCCCCACCAGAAAATCCCGCACCACATTGTCCTCCTCCACCATCTGAAATGCCTGGTGAAAAAACTCCGGCAGCACGATAAAATTGACCGCCACATCCTCTTCGCCCGCAGGAAGGATCTCCTGTCTGGCATTGGAATTTAAAAACAATAATTCTCCCTGCTGGAGCACCACCCGTATCTTTTTGTTGATGATATGAGTGGTCGTTCCAGAACACATGTAGATGATCTCAATATAGTTATGTGTATGCTCCGGAAAATGCACAAACCGCGTATGGGGACGGATATCAAACAGTTTCCCCCTGGCAAGCATCTTATCCTTATCTACCACAAAGCCTTTTCCGGATGTATAAAGACTCTTGTCGACGTCTGCCTGCCCTTCCAGCAGCTCTTTCTCTTCTGGCGTGATCTGTTTTAACTGTTCCAGTAATATTTCATGCATTGCATTTCTCCATGCCTTGACAAACCAAACTTCCCGCGCTACCATAAGAACGCTTAAGGAGTGTGAATGTTATGAATACAAATGAATCAAACGAAATCAAAAACCAGGATCATCCCTCCGGGGAACAACCGGATCGTAAACGGGTGATCATACACAATCTGCATCGGGCAAGAACATCCGTCAAATGGATCCTGATCGCGATCCTGACCGGCCTTGTTGTGGGCGGTGTCGGCATTGCATTTTCTTATGCAATGACATGGGCCACCACCATGAGGAGCACGTATCCCCGGTTATTATATCTTCTGCCCCTTGCCGGTGTGCTGATCGTATCCTGGTACTATCTGTTCAAGGATAAGCACGATCAGGGAACCAACCTTGTGATCTCTGCGATCCATTCCGGCGAAGAAGTACCGCTTCGCATGGCCCCGCTCATCTTCGTTGCCACCGTGCTCACACATCTGTGCGGCGGCTCTGCCGGACGGGAAGGAGCTGCTCTTCAGATCGGTGCCAGCATTGGCAATTCCATCGGAAAAGTATTTCATTTTAACGAAAACGATAAACGTGTGATGATCATGTGCGGCATGAGCGCCTGCTTTTCCGCACTGTTTGGCACACCGATGGCCGCAGCCATCTTTTCCATGGAAGTCATCAGTGTGGGTGTCATGTATTACGCAGCACTGGTACCCTGTGTGATCGCATCCTTTGTGGCGCATTCACTGGCTGCCATGTGCGGTGTCGGCTGGGAATCCTTCCCCGTGACCGATCTGCCTGCGTTTACGATAAAAAGCGCATGCCTCATCGGAAGCCTTGCCATATTGTGTGCGTTGCTCAGCGTTGTATTTTGTATACTCTTACACCATACCGCTCATTTTTTCCGCGAACATGTGCCGAATCACTATCTGCGCACGATCATCGGCGGATGCATCATCATCGTGCTGACCCTGCTTGTCGGAAACCGTGATTACAATGGCGCAGGCATGGACGTGATCGCACGGTGCTTTGAGACCGGAACGGTATTTCCCGGAGCTTTTCTGCTGAAGATGATCTTTACCGCCATCACATTGGGCACCTGCTACAAGGGCGGCGAAATCGTTCCCACCTTCTATGTAGGGGCAACCTTCGGCTGTTTGTTTGCCATGATCACCGGTTTTTCTTCGCCTCTTTGCATTGCAGTTGGCATGGGAAGCCTGTTCTGCGGTGTAACAAACTCACCGATCGCATCCCTGCTTATCTGTTTTGAGCTGTTCGGCTACGAGGGCATGCCCTACTATCTGCTGGCGATCGCACTCAGCTATATGGCATCCGGATATCACGGCCTGTACAGCAGCCAGAAGATCTTATATTCCAAATTCAAAACGACTTATATCGACCGCAAGGCACAATAATTTTCAAGCAACACACTGCGCTGCCAGACAGCGTGGTGTGTTATTTTCTGCCACACGATTCTTCTGCCTCCGGCTCTTTCTTTTTTCTCTGATGCAGCCAGCGCTCAAAGTTTTCCTGATTCTCTTCCATCCACTGTCTGCGCAGTTCCTTCTGTTCCTCTTTGTGAAGCTCCCGTGCAGTCTTCTTTCCATCAAGCGTAATGCGTGTACCGTCCTCTGCAAAATAATCCAGATTCTTATATTCCTCGGTTTCCACCGGAAGCTCTCTTCGTCCCAGCTGAAAATTCACGAATGTATCCAACATGTAGTAGATCACGCCAAACACCGGAACGCCGATGAGCATTCCGATCACACCCCACAATTTTCCAAAGAACATTACCGAAAAAACCACCCAGAACGCCGACAAGCCTGTTGACTTTCCAAGGATCTTCGGACCGATCACGTTGCCGTCGATCTGTTGTAAAATGATGATAAAGATCAGCACGATCACACCCTTTTTGAAATCCACCAGCATGATCAGGATCGTGCTGGGAATCATACCGATATAAGGGCCAAAAAACGGAATGACGTTCGTCACGCCGACGATCACGGAGACCAGTGCAATGTAGGGCATATGCAGCGCCGAGAGTCCCACAAAGCAGAGCACACCGATGATCAGGGAATCTAAAAGCTTTCCGGAGATAAATCCTCCGAAGATCTCGTTGCTCTTCCGGGTCGTGTCGAGGATCATTTTTGCATGGCGCTTGTTAAATACCGCGTAAATGATCTTCTTTCCCTGTCCCACGAAGGTTTTGGTGGAACAGAGCACATAAACGGAAATGATCAGGCCCACAAGGATATCCGCCAGAACTGTGATCACGCTTACCACACCGGATGCTGCCAGTGTCACATAAGACTGGATATTCTGCAGCACATTTTCATTCAGCCATTTTGAAATAACTTCCGTTGCATTCGTGAGGACATTATCCAAAAACGTCTTCAACTGCCGGTTTGACTGGATCAGATTTGTGATCTCATCCACGTAATACGGAAAATTGCGGATCAGAGAAGAAATACTGATCACAACCTGTGGAAGGATCGTATAGATCAGAATGCCCGCAATGACAACCGCAAACAGCACAACAGCTATGGCACTGAACGCACGTATGGCGCTGTTTGCCTTCACCTCGTTTTTCGGATTTTTGAACAGTCTGTGCAGCCGCTTTTCCAGTCCATTTACGATCGGGTTTAAAAGGTACGCGATCACAATGCCTATGATGATCGACTTCAATCCGGACACAATGTAAGCAAGCTTTCCGGTCCATGTGTTGTAGCTGAAGATAACAAAGAAAAACAAAATGGCACAAAGTATCACCACAAGAAATGCTGATGCCTGCACCAATGTATGTTTGAATATCTGTTTGTTCTGATTTTTTTCCAGATCACCGGTACTCATTGACTAATCCTCCCAGTTTTCCTCCCCGGTCACGTCCCGGCTGTCGTTTGACTTTGTGGAGAGCACCTCTCTTGCACGGTTTGCCTCCTCTTCACTATCCCATGGTAACACATCTCCCGGCTCTCGTAAATACTCCAACAGCTGCCAGATGCCTTCCCCTGTATACGAACTGACGCGAAATACCTTCTCGCAGCCTGCCAGACGCAGCCAGCGCTCCGCGCGATCCGGATCCCCATCCGGCGCATCGATCTGTGTCACGATCCCGATGGTGGGTCGGCAGTTTACCGCCGCACAGCAGGGCGGATACAGCGAATAGGGCTCATTAGAATTGATGAGAAGTGCCGTCACATCCGCTTCATAGGAATAAAGCGCCAGTGCACGCCCCAGTGTACCCGTTTCCGCATACTCGCCCGGCGTGTCAATGATCACGTCATAATGATTGACATACTGTGTTTTGTGGTAGTGCAGGGTCTCCCCCTTTAACGCCTGACGGAGCGTAGTCTTACCACACTCGCTCCGTCCAACTAAGATCATTTTTTTCATTTTGAAAATACCTTTTACGTCCTTGTGACTGCGCAGACTGTAAAGCCCAGATTTTCGATCAGATAATCACAGATCGCCTGGATCGCTTCCTCCACCGCTGACACAGAACCGGTAAAGATCAAAGTTCCGCTGAAACGATCAATAAATCCCAGGTCAATGTCTGCCTTTTTCACCGCAAGATCTCCTGCGATCACTGCGATCTCTGCGGGGCTCATACTGAGGATCCCGATCGCTGTGCGCTGATAGTCAATGCTCGGATCAAGGCCCAGCTTCTTATATACAATTGGATCAGGACTTGCGATAATGTGCGCCAGCGTGACCTGCTTGCCGGGCACCAGTTCCTGTACGATACGCATTTTTCCTTCCTGGGAAGGGGGTAATTGAAATTCCATAGGCAAACGCTCCCCAAACATATTGATATATATAGTGTACGACAAAAAACCACATAAATCAAGCATTATTTTTTGTATCTTTCCTGCTTATTTATGTGGTTTTTAGTTGTTTTCGAGCTGTCATTCGTTCGTTTTGTTTGTTTTTCTTTCACAGCAAAAGAAAATTTTGTATCAATTTTATTTATACAATTCTCAGCAGATCTCTAAAGGTTTCCATCGGATAAGTTACCTTTTCATGCGTGGCTGCCTCGCCAAGTCCGGCACTCTTGAAGCCTCCACGTACTGCTGCCTCAATACCCGCAAGCGCATCTTCCACTACCAGGCAATCCTTGGGATCTTCTGATAAAAATTCGGCTGCCTTCAAGAAGACTTCCGGATCCGGTTTGGAGTTCACAATGTTGGTTCCATCACTGATTGCATCAAAATAATCGCCCAGCCCGATCTGCTTTAAGATCATCTTTGTGTTTTTACTGCTTGAACCGATGGCCAGCTTCAAGCCTTTCGCACGAAGGGCATCCAAAGTAGTCTTTACTTCATCCGATAAATCCGCAGGACTCATCTGCTCTAATAATTTTACATAAATGGCATTCTTTTTTGCTGCCAATGCTTCTTTTTGCTCGTGGGTATACGCTTTATCTGATTTCTCCAAAATAATATTCAGGCTGTCCATCCGGCTGACTCCGCGAAGGCGGTTGTTGATCGTCTCATCAAAATAAACTCCGATTTCATCTGCCATCTCTTTCCATGCCAGATAATGATACTGATCCGTAAAACAGATGACACCATCCAGATCAAATATAACTGCGTTCATTGTCCATCCTCCACAAACTATAATTTCAAATATTCTTTTCCGCAGAACGGGTCAACCGGGCTTACTCCACGGAATTTGCTTCGTCCCATGATCTTGTCCATCACTGCCGCATTACTGTTTGAATTGCTGTGGTAAGAATTGATAAACGTCTTTGCCATCGGCGCATCAAACAGATGATAGGGATTGGCTGTACTGATGAACAAAACCGGGATCTCCTCACTGAACCACGGTGCATCGTCACCGAGGCCAAAAATGACGTTCCAATCGATTCGTGCAGTTGTGTTATTGGATCCGTTTTCAATGTTCAATATGTAGACATACAGATCTTTTGTCTGTGTAAAATCCCCGACGCTTCGATACAATTCCCCCATCAGATCCTGCTTCTTCGGGGTCATATTGATACCCAGAAAATTCTCAAATTCGATCGTAGTGGTACGATCACGAACGGTTACTTCAAAGCCCTCCTTTTCAAAAAGCTCTTTCCACTGCCGCACCACCGGATGCTCCGCATCGGTTAGCTTTCGCTGAATGACATTCAAGTATACGCGCTTATACTTCTCTGGTGAGATCGGAAGTAAGTTCTGTGTGTCTTTTACAAGTGTGACTGAGGCATCTGCTACTCCTTTTGCCCACTGTTTATGCTGCTCACACCCAATGACCGAAAGGTTTTGGAGATTTGGAATCAGTGTTCCATTTTTCTGTTTCTCATGTAGCTTTAAGGATGCTTTCAGTGCAAGAATTCTTGTGATCGCATCATCCAGACGCTCAGCGGAAATTCTTCCATCTGCAAGACCCTGCTTAATAAATGAGATGTCCTCATCCAGATCCTTATTAAATAAGATGATGTCGCAGCCGTTCGCGATAGAATTTACGACTGCGTCTGCCCGTTTCATTGCTGTTGTGTAACCAACCATGCAGCTGGAATCCGTGGAAATCACTCCATTGAAGCCAAGCTTTCCTCGAAGAAGGCCACTTAATAATTCCTTCGATACGGATGCAGGAAGATAGCGCTCACGGTCTGTCGCTTCCGGATTGATCCTGCGAACATATTCCGGCATTGCAATATGTCCGACCATGACCGCCTGCGCACCCTCGTCGATCAGGCTCTGATATACATAGCCATAGCTTTCATCCCACTCCTCACAGGTCAGTGAGTTAACGGAAGTTAATATATGCTGGTCACGTTCATCCACGCCATCTCCCGGGAAATGCTTGATGGTTACAGCCACCTGATTTTCTTTTGCTCCACGCAGATATGCGCTTGCCATGTCACGAACCCGCTTCACATCCGAACCAAAGGTTCTCACATTGGTAATTGGATTATGAAATTCCTTATCAATATCAACGATTGGAGCAAACGACCAGTTCAGTCCGACAGCAGCGCCTTCCTTGCATGCGACATAGCCCATACGGTAAGCGTTTTCTGTATCATTTGTTGCAGCGACTGCCATCGGTTTTCCAAAGGTGGTTCCCTCCGCACACATGCCGTCTCCGCCTGCCTCCGTATTCGCTGCGATCAAAAGCGGAATCTTTGAACGATTCTGCAGTTTTTCATGCGTAGAACGAATCTCCTCCATCTCCCCGGTTCGATACATAATTCCGCCAATGTGGCAGTCCCCGGTCAGATGCCGGACAAGTCCATCCTCCCCGGATAATCCCATAGGTACAAAAAGCTGCCCTACTTTTTCATCCTCGGTCATCTGTGCCTTCGTCTCTTCTACCCATTTCATATCATCCTCAGACAGGTAAAATGGATTTCCTGTTAAATCAATATCTGTACGTTTCATATCCATGATCCCTCCGTTTTCAATTCTTCTTTTCACCAAAATATTTTCGCAGGAAATATGCAGGCGCACAGCTCCATGCATGACAATAGCTGTTTACAATCGTTCCGCCATAAGGCGACTCATTCGGATTCCCGGGATTATACAATTCCCAAAAGGTATCCGCACCCTGATCAGCCATACCACCCCAGTAGATTTCCAGCTTTTCGAGTGCCTGTTTCCTTTGTCCAAGCTGCATCAAGGCATCGATATAATTGTGGTACATGTATGGAGTGACCATGCCCTCGGCATCTTCCATTCTCTCCACACGTTTCAGCAGATCTATGGCTGCCTGTCCTTCTATCGCTCCGCCAAGGATCATCCATACCTGAGATGCGATGGATACCTGCTTATTCTTTCCGCTCATAAAGCATTGCCTTTCTTCATCCCACAAAACCTTTAATGCATCCTGCTTTGCATTCCTATAGATCTCAGTTAATTTCTGTTCTTCCTCCGTCTCGCCAAGTACGGCAGCAAGCTCAATTGCAGCTTTTAATGCATACATGAAAATTCCATGCGCACTTGCCTGTTTATTCAATGCCAGATTCCAGTCAACAAAGCACCAGCCCAGCTCATCCGAGTCTTCAATAACCCCGGCATCTCCCATTTTTTCTTCTGCAATATAAATCTGGCTGAGTGCTGTAGACCAAAGATGACGGAGGGCCTCCATATCTTTTGTTTCGTTGTAATAATCCCTGAGACAAGCGGTAAAGAAGAGCGCATAATCAAACATGACCGAGTCATCCACCTCCGGAACCGGATCCAGAAACAGACACGCTCCAACCTGCCCATTTTCCATCGGAAGTGCTGCAAACAGATACAGGCAGGCCTTGACCAGATCATTTTTTTCGTACGTCTGATAATTAGCGAGTGCCTGCATTCGAAGATCCCCCATCCAAAGCCGCCGGTCTCGCTTTGGTCCATCCTCGAACACGGTCTGCATACAGTTATGCAAGGTTCTGCATGCAATCTGATCCAGTCGCTTGTGCCATTCATTTTCTGTCTCAAATGCTTTTAGATTCTTGTCGTCTGCTGATGAAACCGCAGTACAGGCAGCATCCTTGATCACAAGAGAAAACTTGCTGCTGATATCAAGGATTTGAATTTTGACATATCGGAATGCATATCTTCTCTCCAGCTGCAGGCTGGTTGGTATCACATCGATATGGATCTGCTCTTCTTCGATCCAGGATGAACAGATCCATCCATGATAGCTTTTTGCATCCTCAAAAAGCTCTACCGGATTCTCCGCAAAATGCACGCGCATAAGCACCGGTGCATCCGGATGGCTTCCTTCATAATCCAGTTTCAGATTCAGATAACCAACCTGATGATTGCCAAAGTCCAAAATGACCGCATCACCCTTTTTCATTCTTTTTTCCCGGTAATCACCTGCTGCCTCAACCCGGATCTGTCTGTTCTCATCCATATCCAGTGCAACCGTTTGTGTCACCTCTACTGTAGTTTCATTAAGCTGTGGTAAAAGCGCGAGCGCCTGATCTAATAACATTTTGTTTTCCATGATTTTGTCTCCATATAAAAAGCCCCTTTGGATCGCTTCATCCAAAGGGGCCGGTTTTCTTATTTCTTCCTTGGAGAAAGAATTCTTACAAGTAAGTTTTCATTATTCAGATAAATTAAGAACACAACCAAAAGTACAGCATTGATAATTGACTGCATGGAAGCAGTTACTTCATTTGAGAATACTGCAAAAGTCGAATTCAAAAGTGACATAACGACTGCCGCAAGCAGAAAGCCAAGCTTCTCATTACTGAATCTTCCGATATAGGATCCGATGAACATGGGAAGGAATGCGGTAAACATAATTGCAATACTTCCAAAATTGAGCTGTCCGCCATTGATGTTCGTATTTCTGGCTGCATTTAAGAAACCTACGATTCCCATAAGTCCACCGCAGATCATGTAGCAGATCACTGCATTGCCAACTTCTTTGATTCCGGTGTTTACTGCAACCTTCTGCCCGTTTTTCAATGCGTTATAATCAAAACCAAATTTGGTATGATCAAACAGCAGGATGGAAAACGCAAGAACTGCAAGAATGATAAGGAATGCATATACACTCGTTCCTACAAATCCTGACATCGATGCATTCTGAACCTCGGTCATCAAGTATTTACCACTTGTTAATGTGTAAAGAATTCCTTCATAAATGAGAGTGACACCTAACGAAGTAATAATTGGCGGTATGCGGAGCAATACATATAAGCTTCCTGACAATAAACCAAGGATTGCGCCTGCCACAATTGTAAGTACCAGCATCAGCGCTGCGCTTCCTGCGCCTCCACCGAGGATCGCATAGGAAACCTTTGCTCCAATGACAGCTGATAAAGCTGCCATTGATCCGAGCGAAAAATCAAATCTTCCACTATTCAGATTGATAGAAAGAGCAATGGTCGTGATCATTACGATAGCTGCATACACCACAAAGTTGTCAAAGCTCTTTGCATTTGTGATAATATTTTGTCCATGACTCAGGCAAAGAGCCTCTAAGATAATGCTTGCTATTACCGGTATTGCCAGAGTTCCAACGATTCTTTTTGAGGTGCTCATATTAGCCTCCCATTCAATTCAAGTTTATTATTCTGACTCGATCAATGATTTTACAAAATCATAAGTAATATCATCACCGATCATTCCGTCTAAGGTTGCTTTATTATAGATTGGAGAATCTCCATTGTCTGATACATAATACTGATCAAAGGTCTCTCCATCAGTTGCTACCAGATATCCCTGACTAAATGATACTGCGTTGCCTTCTGCATCACGGATCACGTTTCCATTGACTGCATTCATAACAAGTGCAAATACAGGTCCGATTGATGAGGAATATTTTCCGGCGAGGTAAGTTAATTTTCCTTCCTTGATCGCAGCGCCATTCATCTCTGTGAAGGAGTCGATATCTGAGAATGCGATTCCTGCCTCGTTTAAAGACTGAGCGAAGAAGGTTGTAGCCATACCAACTGACAGGAATGCCTCCGGCGCCTTCTGGATCGCTGCGTTTAACTCGTCTGTGGTCGTATCGCCATATCCCTGTAAGTAAGCAGCAATCTCAACATCACCGGCAACTTTTGCAAGATCAACACCCTGATCTCCAAAGATCTGGCCGGCGATCGCATCCATATCAGAAGCTCCGCCATAAGTATCGCCAAGACCTGCAATGACCCCTGCGGTACGATATACATGCATGGGGTTAGGAATAAATGCACCGTATAATGCAACTTTTTTGATTCCCTGCTCTTTAAAATAAGCACCCATTTCCTGTCCTGCCTCGAACTCTGTCTGGTTGCTTGGTCCAACCTGTCCTACGAAATATTCATATCCTTTGTACGTCTCATACTGTGATTCGTCTAATACACCGGAAGCAATTGCGTAGTATACACCCAGCGCCTCGCAAGTCTCGATCTGCATGGCACGGTCTGCACTTGACAGAGAGATAATTGCCTCATAGCCCTGAGCTGCAAATTTTTCGATCGCTGCTTTCTCATCCTCAGCACTTGCCAGCGCATCCGTATAAGCAAACTCTACATTGTAATTTTCCGCAATATAATTCTCATAGTAAGAACGGAAGCCAAGGGCCTCTTCGCCACTGACATCAGCTACTAACACACCGATCTTTACAGTTTTTCCTGCTTCTGCAGTATCTTCTGTCTCTGCTCCTGCATCTGCAGCAGCTTCTGTCTTTGTCCCTTCATCTGATGTAGTTGTACCTGTGTCTGATCCACATCCTGTGAGCATACCAAACGTGAGTACACCAGCTACAGCTATGCGAAGCAATCCTGTTAATTTCTTCTTCATTTTTCTTTTCCTCCTAAAAGCTTTTTTTAAAGATTTATCTTTAACGCTTGCCACGTTAAATTCAATTATCTTGGCAGCAACGTGCTGCGGTAGTTCATACCGGTGATATATACCACCAAAAGGAAGAACACTGCGGAAATCACCTGTGTAAGTCCGTATGCTGCCGAGTTGTCGATCAAAAGCTCCAACACATCGTTGAGCAGCATGTAAGAAAATCCTCCGACCAGCGCCGCATAGATCTTGGATCTGGCTCCACCTGAAATTGGCATTCCGCCAAACACGATCGCGATAAAAATATTCATTCCGATGCTGGATGCAGTTGTGGTCGTAACACTTGGTGTATAGATCAATGTAAGTAATGCTCCAAGTCCTACCCCCAGTCCTGCCATCGCAAATGCGATGATCGCATATTTGTTATACCTGATTCCTGTCAGCTTCGCACAGACCGGATTTCCCCCGATGAATTTCTGTCTGCGTCCAACCTTGGTGAGCTGAAATACGAAGAACGATATTGCAAAGAAGATCACCAGTATCACGATCTTAAACACCGGTGTATCGTATGGCTTTACAATCTCACTTGGAATGCTGATTCCTCCAAGCGCGCCGCCTTTTGTTGTGATGATCTGTCCTGCAACTGCAGATAGGACAGACATCATTGCGACAGTGGTCACGAATGCCGGTATGTGAAATACCGATGCCAGCACGGAATTGAAAAGCGCACAGACAACTCCACACCCAAAAATTGTCAGCACCATCAGTCCAAAGCTCTCCGTACTGTTGTAAACCGTTACTCCTAAGGTTGCAGCAAATAGCGTTGCTGCTCCTAAACTGATATCAAAGGTTCCCAGTGTGTAGATAAAGATTGCACCGGTTGCAACAATTGCAAGTACCACACCTTCATTGAATATAATTTTCAAGTACATATCCAATCGGTAGCCCTTAGACTGAACCACTCCACAAAAGAGAAAGAACAACCCCACGAGGGCAACGAATGGAAGCACTGTGATGATCATCTGCTGGGTTTTGTATTTTTTCACTCCAGCTTTTGTTTTTTTGTTTGTTCCCATATCTGCCTCCTTAGATCATGTACTTGATGATCTCTGCGTCCGAGAGATCCTTTGATCTTTCTACTTCCGCTGTTACTGCGCCATCCTTCATGATCAGGATCCGATCACTCATTCCCATCAGTTCAGGCAACTCCTCACTGATCATGAGAATGGATGTTCCTTTCTTTTTCAGCTTCATCATGAGCTGATACATGGCCTGCTTGACTCCGATGTCAACGCCTCTGGTCGGACAATCCAAAATCAAAATTTCACTTCCGCAGCCGATCCATTTTCCAAATACGACCTTCTGCTTATTTCCACCGGATAACTGACCGGTCAGCTGCTCCGGGCTGGAACATTTAATAGAAAGCTCTTTCACCTGCTGATTTACATATTTCTTTTCTGCACGGCCAGTAATTAATCCACACTTCTTATATTTATCCATTCCGGCGATTGCAATGTTGTCGCGAATGGATGCTGTAAGGCAAAGCGATTCAACATCCCGGTCCTTGGATACATATCCAATTCCCTGCTTCATAGCGGTTGGCTCATCTTTGATCACCACACCGGCTCCGGTCGTGACTTTTCCATCCTCGAGAGAAATTGCACCAAACATTGCCTTTCCAAGTGTATGCATTCCGCAGGAAGCAAGTCCTCCAACTCCAACGATCTCACCACGATGTATGGTAATGCTGACATCCTTTAATTCTTCACCAAAGGTCAAATGCTTTGCTTCCAATGCCACCTCGTCCAGACAGCTATGTTCATAATCACTTCTGTAATAATCGCCCTCAAGCTCACGACCGATCATGCTGGTTCGAATTGCATCCGCTTCAAACTCATCCTTTGTGAAGGTTCGGATCAGATTTCCATCCCGAAGAACGGTCAGTGTATCACATACCTCCATGATCTCTTCCAGATCATGAGAGATAAAGATCACTGCTTTTCCTTCCTCTCTGAATCGGTAGATCAGGTTGTACATGATCTCACGTCCGTCATGCGAAAGAGCTGTACTTGTCTCATCAATGACCAGAATGTCCGGATCTTTCATTGCTACTTTTGCAATCTCCACCAGTTTTCTTGTCTGGAAATCCAGCATTGCCATTGGCATATTACCTTTGACATTCGGTACTCCAATGCTTGCCATCACCTCATCTGCGCTCCGGTTCATAGCTTTTCTGTCAATGAGGCCTGCCTTATTTTTAAACTGATCTAACTCTGCAAGGAAAATATTCTCGGCAACGGTCACACCTGCGATCGTTCCGCTTTCCTGCACGATCATTCCGACCCCATGCTGCAATGCATCGATCATGCTGTCCGGATTCCATGGCTGATCCTTAAAGATCATCTCGCCGTTATTGGCTTTCTGCATTCCGGATGCGATGGAAGAAATTGTAGATTTCCCCGAACCGTTTTCTCCGATGAGTCCTCTTATTTCACCAGGATAAACATCCAGAGATACATTCTCCAAGGCTACAACACTTCCGAATCTCTTTGTTATGTTTTTTAATTGTAAAATTGGTTTACTCATTTCCCTCACCTCACTGTAGCCATTGTAATTTATGGGCCATTTTTCCACCATTTGATTTTTAATGGGAAAATCATTAGTTTTTAATCTGTTTCTGCTTTTTTATCCTTTTTCATTTTTAATTTGAAACAACCATCGATTTTCCATTAAAAATTGATGGTTTTTGTTCACATTGCGCAATTTCTGATATCTCCAATTGTGCAAAATATCCTCATATAATGCCTGGTTTTTGTTTTTTCGATTTTTCATTTCTTTTTTCAAAGCGAAGGATTATAATATAAAAAAAATGGTTTTGCATTTTACATTTTCAAAACATTAAATTTTTAATCTGTTTTAAAAAAGAGGAACACTTATGGCTCAAACATACGAAATTTCACGCTTTGAATCGAACATGCCAATTCGCTGTTATGTTCATCACATTGGACATATTGCAATGCATGCACATGAATTTTTTGAGATCATATTTATTCTAAGCGGCGAATGCAGTCTGATCATGGATGATCATTTTTATCAGCTGCGCGAAGACGATATGATCATTGTAGAACATCACATCCCGCATGAGCTTCGCTCCGGCGAATGTGTCTATGCATCTGTACAATTAGATCAGATTTCATTAGAAAAGCATTTTCCGGTTCCTGTTCATCCGACCTTTGAATGCAACAGTCAGGTTCCCGGAAAAGAAAAAGCGTACGATCAGCTGCGCACTAAAATTGCCCAGATCATTAAAACCAATGCTGACAAGGCACTTGGTTACGAATTGAGGAACTGGATTTATGTTTGGGAATTAATGGAGATTCTGTACTTGAATTTTCGTGTAGACCGTTCCGAGGCAGCAGAGAAAAGAAACTATCGCTATGAGTCACGTGTATATGAGATTTCGAGGATCATTAAGGAACACTATACAGAGGATCTGACACTGTCTTCACTGGCAGATATGCTTCACCTGTCTGTTCCATATTTATCCAAGTTTTTCTTAGAGCATTTTGGTGTCAATTTTTCAACTTATCTGACACAGCTTCGCATCAAGAAAGCCGTATTTGATCTGACAAACACAGAAAAAAACATTGAGATGATCGCAGTAGATGCCGGTTTTCCAAATAGCAATGCGTTTACAACCGCCTTCAAAAAAGAATATGGCATATTGCCAAGTGCTTATCGGAGACAACTAAAAAACGCGGAACCATTATCTCCTGCTTCGCCTATTACTCACAGCAACTACATGTCATCCTTAAGAAAATATCTGCATCATACAAATGAAACAGTTCCTTCCACTGTTCCGCTGAGTTTTTCGGCTGCAGATTTCTCAATTCAAAAGGAAACGAAAAAGCTGACTCATACCTGGAAGAGAATTCTTTCCGTTGGCCAGGCAAGCGACATCCTTCTTGCGGACATCCAGAAAATGCTGATTCGCATGCAAACAGAGATCGGATTTGAATATTTGTTTTTCAATGGTATTTTTTCAGACGGTCTATTCGTGTTTAAAATGGGCGCAAAGCACACACCGACCTACAACTTTGCATACATCGACCGAATTTTCGACTTTTTGCTCAGTATTCACTTAAAACCGATGATGCAGCTTTCCTATATGCCGAAAGACCTCGCCAAGACTCCGGACCGCTATATGCTAAACCATCTGCTCAGCGAACCGAAGGACTTGACCATCTGGTGCGATCTTGTACAGCATTTTATGGAACATATTATGAACCGTTACGGCATCCATGAAATACTGACCTGGAAATTCAGTGTCTGGCACCAGCCGAACACACCCTATCGTCTGTTTGGTTTTGAGGCTTTTTCAGATTTTAAGACTTTTTATAAAAAAACCTATGACGTTGTAAAAGCTTTTGATCCGAGAATCTGTTTTGGTCTGCCTTGCATGTATTACCTGCAAAAAGATGTCGATAATCATCTGGTGGATGAACTGATTTCCTATTGTAAAGAAAACAATTGCATACCGGATTATCTGAATTTTACTTTTTACGATACGATTCTTGGATACAACCGGAACCACACAAAGGACTCCTTTGGATTTATTGATTCCATGACACTTAATACAAAACCGGAAGGATTGAAGCTTGCGATCTCCGATATAAAAAATAAGCAGCACGCCTTCCGGCTTGACAAACTGCCACTTTATATCAGCGAGTGGAACAATACGCCAAGTCAGCAGGATTACTTAAATGATACCTGTTTCAAATCCTGCTATATTGTAAAAAATATTTTGGAGAACTATGACCGATTAGATGGCTTAGGATATTGGGCATTGTCTGATCTGATGGCAGAACAGGCGCTTCCTGACTCTTTGTTTTTTGGCGGCCTGGGTTTGTTTACCGTGAACGCACTTCCAAAGGCAGGCTTTTATGCCATGACATTTTTGAATTACCTGGGTGATACTTTGATCGACAAAGGCGAAGGCTGGTTTGCTACGAAAACTGATCATGACATTCGCATTCTTGCTTATCACTATCATCATTTTTCAGATCTGTATGCAACCGGCGAGCTCTTTGATATGACAGAAACTGAGCGTTATACGATGTTTGAAAGCGTTCCATCTCTCAGTTTGAAAATTCAGATTGATGATCTGGAGGATCAGACATATTCTATAAGCGAACGCATCTTAAATCGCGAATATGGCAGTCTTTTTGATATCTGGGCCACCGCTGGCGATATCAACCTGCACAGCACGGAAGAATGCCAATATTTAGAGAGACGTTGCCTGCCCGGACTTCATAAATTCAAAGCAGCGGCAGACAATCATTCTCTCACACTCCAATTCACATTAGAACCACTTGAGGTTCGATTGATTACAATTAAATGATAAAACTCTTTTAGATTCTGTTCCGGAAGCTCAGACACTTTCTATTCTACTCTGCGGACAGCTCCACCATCTTCTCAAGCACCTTCCGTGCTTTGCCTGAATCGATGGACTCTTCCGCCAGCTTTATGCCATCTTCGATGGAATCAGCCAGTCCGCCGATGTAGAGTGTCGCACCCGCGTTTAAGAGTACCACATCCCGTTTTGCGCCCTGCTCGGTTCCGTCTAAGATCGCTTTCGTGATCTTCGCATTTTCCGCGCCTTCGCCGCCCTGAAGATCGGCAAGCTCGCAGCGCTTCAGACCGAACTGCTCCGGTGTCACTTCAAAAACAGTCACTTCACCGTCTTTGATCTCGGCAACTGTGGTCGTGCCTGCCAGATTAAACTCATCCATATGATTGTCACCGCTGACAACAAAGCCTCTCTGCACGTCAAGACCTGCCATCACCTTAGCGATCGTCTCCACCATCTTCGGATCGTAGACACCAACCACCATCTTTTTTGCTCTGGACGGATTGGAAAGGGGTCCCAAAATATTAAACACGGTACGGATACCCAGGGATTTTCTCACCGGGCCAACGTACTTCATACAAGGATTGAAGTGCGGAGCCATCATGAAGCCCACGCCTGCCTCCTCCACGCATTTTTGTACGACATCGGGGTCTGCTGCAATGTTAACGCCCAGCGCCTCCAGTACATCTGCCGCGCCGGACTTGCTGGAAATGGAACGATTGCCATGCTTTGCCACGGGAAGCCCCGCGCCTGCAACGACAAAGGCTGATGTCGTTGAGATATTAAAAGAGTACGTACAATCTCCGCCGGTTCCCACCAGATCCACATAGTTTTCACACCGGGGTGCGATCGTGTTTGCCTTGCCGCGAAGCACGGATGCAAAACCAAGGATCTCATCCACCGTCTCACCCTTCATGCGAAGTGCGGTGAGAAAGCCCGAAATCTCAATCTCGCTCGCCTGTCCGGTCAGGATCAGTTCTGCGACGTGCTCTGCTTCTTCTCTTGTCAAATTTTTTCCATCTGCTACGGTTGCAATTGCTTTTTTCATGGTATTCGTCCTCCTGCTAAAAATATGGTCAGATCCCTCCCCATATCCCGGGGTCCTGTTTTTGTTTTCTATACGCTGTTAGGATAGTTCACGCAGCTCCATCTTAAAGGTACTGCAATATTCTGCCGCTGCCTCCGGTGAAAAGTCATGCTCCCTCAGCAGGTTGATAAAATGAGTGCCGACGATGGCCCCATCGATGGAGTCCTTCATGGGTGCAGTGTCCGATGCCTGCGTAATTCCAAATCCCATCATGACCGGGATCGGGCTCTTTGCCTTTACGTCTACAAGATAATTTAAGATCTCCCTGTGAAAGCTTCCCGACTGACCGGTCACACCCATGGATGATACACAATAGATAAAGCCTCTGGCATCCTTTACGATCTCCGGTACGCGCTGCTTTGACACGGGGCTGACCAACTGGATCAGGATCGTCTCATCCTGCCCCTCCAGATACCCCTTGAGTTCCTCCTGCTCCTCCATCGGAAGATCCGGTATGATGAGTCCGTCCACGCCGGTCTCACGGCATTTTTTCACAAAGCTTTCCACGCCATAATGGCAGATGGTATTGTAATATAGCATGAATATCATCGGAAGCGTGCAGCCCTCTGCCCGCAGCTCCTCTACAGTAGCAAAGCATTTATGGATGTTGGTTCCGCCCAGGATAGATTCATAGCTTGCCTGCTGGATGACCGGGCCGTCCGCGATCGGGTCCGAAAACGGAACTCCGATCTCCACAATGTCCGTGCCTGCTGCCGCCTGTGCTTTGATGATGGCCTTTGTTTTCTCCATATCCGGAAGGCCTGCGGTCAGGTAGGTGATGAACGCCTTCTCCTTTTTTTCTTTTAACTGTTCTAATCTTATTTCAATTCTATTTCTGCTCATTTGCTTTCTCCTCATTGATTCCATTTGATCCCGCTTTTGATCCGCCTGCTTACGGTCCCTAGTTCATGTATCCCTTCCCAGCCAGGTAATCTGCGATCGTATTTACATCCTTATCTCCCCGGCCTGACAGGCATACGATCATGCTCTGCTCCGGTGTCATCTCCTTTGCCAGCTTAAAGGCATATGCCATCGCATGAGCACTCTCAATGGCGGGAATGATGCCCTCCAGCTTGCACAGCTCCATCAGCGCATCCATGGCTTCCACATCTGTAATGGAAACATACTCCGCTCTGCCGCTGTCCTTTAAATACGCATGCTCCGGTCCGACGCCGGGATAATCCAGTCCTGCGGAAATCGAATGTGCCAGCTGGACATTTCCGTCATCATCCTGCAGCAGATAGGATTTCATACCGTGCAATACGCCGGGATTTCCAAGAGCCATGGCGCTGGCGTGTTTTCCGGTCTCAATGCCAAGTCCGGCAGCCTCCACGCCGATCAGGCGGACATCCTTTTCCTCGATGAAATCAGCGAACATTCCGATGGAATTGGATCCGCCGCCCACACATGCCATGACCACATCCGGAAGTCCTCCGACCTCCTCCGCAAACTGTTTCTTCGCCTCGCGGCTGATGCAGCTTTGGAATTCCTTCACCATCTTCGGATACGGATAAGGGCCCACTGCGGAACCGATGATATAGAAGGTATCCTCCGCTGTCTTTGCCCAGGTACGGATTGCCTCGTTCGTGGCATCCTTTAACGTGTTGCTGCCGGAGTGCACCGGAACAACCGTTGCTCCCAGCATCTCCATGCGCATCACGTTCAGCTTCTGGCGCTCGATATCCTCCGCGCCCATGTAAACCGTACATTCCATATTGAAAAGCGCCGCTCCCGTGGCTGTAGCCACACCGTGCTGTCCGGCTCCGGTTTCGGCAATGATGCGGGTCTTGCCCATCTTCTTGGCCATGAGAATCTGACCGATGGTGTTGTTAATTTTGTGTGCACCGGTATGGTTCAGGTCCTCACGCTTCAGATAGAGCTGGCAGCCATACTTCTCGCTCATGCGCTTGGCATAATAGAGAGGTGAAGGACGGCCCACGTAATCCTTGAGCAGGGCATAGTATTCTTTCTTGAACTCCTCGCTCTCGATGATAGGCTTGTAAGCCTGCTGGAGTTCTGTTACACACTTATATAATATTTCAGGAACGTAAGCTCCTCCGAATTTTCCAAAAAATCCTTTATCGTCAACTTGATACATAATACTTTAAACTTTGAAT
>JAQYOU010000020.1 GCA_028727105.1 bacterium | reverse complement strand
TGCATCCTTGATATTCTTACTGCCCCGCAGGATCTCGATGATCAGGTCGATCACATCACAGGCCTTGATCAGGCCTTCCTGAATCTCCTGCTTCTCCAGCTCCTTGGCAAGCAGCGTTTTATATTTTCTTGTGGCCAGCTCATACTGGAAATCCACATGGTGACGGATCATCGGTACAAGTCCCATGGTCTCCGGCTTGCCATCCGCAACTGCCAGCATATTGACGCCAAAGGTATCCTCCAGCTTCGTCTTCTTATACAAAAGGTTACAGATGTTTTCTGCATTGGCACCCTTTCGAAGCTCGATCACGATACGGATACCTTCCTTGGAGGATTGATTCGAAATATCTACAATATCATTCGTAACCTTTTTCTCCACAAGGGCGTAGACATCGTTCAGGAACTTTCCGATCCCCGCACCGATCATCGTGTAGGGGATCTCTTTCACGACTATGCATTCCTTTCCGCCCTTCATCTTCTCGATCTCTACGCGGCCACGGATCTTGATCTTTCCGACACCGGTAGAATAGATGCCAAGCAGCTCGTCCTGATTGGTGACAATACCTCCGGTAGGAAAATCGGGTCCCTTGATGTATTGCATCATCTGCTCGGTATTGATGTCCGGATCCTTCATATAAGCCTTTACGCCATCGATCACCTCGCCAAAATTATGCGGCGGGATAGAGGTTGCCATTCCGACCGCAATACCCTCCGCACCATTGATCAGAATGTTCGGCACCTTGACCGGAAGCACTTCCGGCTCCTTCTCCGTCTCATCAAAATTCGGCACAAAGTCTACAACATCCTTATCCAGATCCGCAAGATACGCTTCCTGGGTGATCTTTTGCAGCCTGGCTTCTGTATAACGCATTGCCGCCGCGCCGTCGCCCTCAATGGAGCCAAAATTACCATGACCGTCTATAAGGGGCAGCCCCTTTTTGAAATCCTGCGACATGACAACGAGGGCATCATAAATGGAGCTGTCGCCATGGGGATGATATTTACCCATCGTATCACCGACGATACGTGCGCTCTTTCGAAAGGGCTTATCATACCGAATGCCCAGCTCATACATATCGTAAAGCGTTCTTCTTTGTACCGGCTTTAATCCATCCCGGATATCCGGAAGCGCACGCGCCACGATCACACTCATCGCATAGTCGATATAGGACTTTTGCATGACCTCCGAATACTCGGTCCGGATCAGTCTCTCTTCAACATCCATTTATTCAATCTCCCTTTCATTTATACATCTAACTCAGCGTCTCTGGCATGTTCGTAAATGAACGCCTTGCGCGGTGGTACATCCGTGCCCATCAGCATTGCCGTTACATCACTTGCCATACGGCCGTCCTCAATCTCCACTTTTTTCAGCATGCGGGTTTCCGGATTCAGCGTTGTCTCCCAAAGCTGCTCGGCATCCATCTCTCCAAGACCCTTATAACGCTGAAGCGTAAAGCTTCCTTTATGTGTTTTGCGGTATTTTTCCAAAGCCGCATCATCATAGAGATATTCCTCCTCACCCTTCTTTGGCATCGCCTTGTAAAGGGGAGGCATTGCGATATAGACATGTCCCTCAAAGATCAGTTCCGGCATAAAGCGATAGAACAAGGTCAAAAGCAGTGTGGAGATATGCGCACCATCCACGTCGGCATCCGCCATGATGATGATCTTATCATATCGAAGCTTTGTGATGTCAAAATCATTCCCATAGCCTTCCGAAAAACCACAGCCAAAGGCATTGATCATCGTTTTGATCTCTGCATTTGCCAGCACTTTATCGATCGAAGCCTTTTCCACGTTCAAGATCTTACCACGGATCGGCATGATAGCCTGATACATACGATTCCTGGCCATCTTGGCAGAGCCGCCCGCCGAATCTCCCTCCACGATAAAGATCTCACATTTCGAAGCATCGCGAGACTCACAGTTTGCAAGCTTTCCGTTGGAATCAAAGGAGAACTTCTGCTTTGTCAGAAGATTTGTCTTTGCCCGTTCCTCCGATTTTCTGATCTTTGCCGCCTTCAAAGCGCAGTCAATGACTGCCTTTAAAGTATCCAGGTTCTTATCGAAATAAAGCTGGATCTCTTCTCCGGTCACCTTTGATGTCACCTTCGCCGCATCCTGGTTGTCCAGCTTCGTCTTTGTCTGTCCTTCAAACCGGGGATCCGGATGCTTGATGGAGATCACGGCTGTCATACCGTTTCGCACATCGGTTCCGGTAAAATTCGCATCCTTCTCTTTCAGGATGCCCAGCTCCCTTGCATACTGATTAATAACGGTGGTAAATACCGTTTTGAAACCGGTAATATGCGCACCGCCCTCGGCATTATAGATATTGTTGCAAAATCCCAGGATATTTTCGTGAAATTCATTTGTATATTGGAAGGCAGCCTCCACTTCGATCCCGTCACTCTCTCCTTTGAAGTAGATCACATCATGGATCGTTTCCAGGTTTTTGTTCAGATCGCGCACAAAACCGATGATCCCTTCCGGCTCATGGTATTCGATGTGCTCTGTCGTCTCCCCGCGCTTATCCTCGTAGATGATAGTTAATTCAGGATTTAAATATGCAGTTTCATGCATACGGCTCTTCACATCATCTTCCTTGAAGCGTGTCTTTTCAAAAATTTCCGGATCAGGCAGGAAGTTGATCTTCGTTCCGGTCTTTCTCGTTTTTCCAATCACAGGAAGCAGTCCGTTTTCCAGCGGAAGCACCGGATTTCCCCGCTCGTAACGGTCATGATGCACAAAGCCTTCTCTGCTGATTTCCACATCCATGTAAGTAGACAAGGCATTTACAACAGAGGAGCCTACACCGTGCAGTCCGCCGCTGGTCTTATAAGCATCGTTATCAAACTTGCCGCCGGCATGCAGGGTCGTAAAGACCAGCCGCGCTGCAGAAATACCTTTTTCATGCATGCCCACCGGAATTCCGCGTCCGTTATCCTCCACCGTGCAGGAACCGTCCGCCTCCAGCGTCACACGGATCGTATCGCAGAATCCTGCCAGATGCTCGTCCACAGAATTGTCAACAATCTCATAGATCAAATGGTTCAGACCTTTTCTTGATACACTTCCGATGTACATACCCGGCCGTTTGCGGACTGCCTCCAGCCCCTCCAGTACCGATATGCTTCCCGCATCATAACTGCCCTTTGCCATAATCTTTACATACTTCCTTTCTATATCTCGTACTACTTCGAAGATTATAACACAATCTTTTGTTGAACGTAAAGGGATTTTTGATTTTTTCTCGAACATTCGTTCTGCTTCATTTTGTGAATGTTTGCAAAATATTTTCCCACCATTTTCCTATTGTATTGCCCTCGCAGGAACTGCTAAAGTATGTTTATGAAAAAAAGTAACAATTTTAGCTATTTTTTACATATTTATGCTATCTTTTTTTAAAAAGTATGGTACAATTATATAAATATCTAATTTAGGGGGTATATATGGAAAAAGAAATGATTGCCATGCTTTTAGCTGGCGGACAAGGCTCCCGGTTATATGCATTGACCGAGAAGCTTGCAAAACCTGCCGTTCCTTTTGGCGGCAAATATCGTATCATTGATTTCCCGTTGTCAAACTGTGTGAATTCCGGTATCGACACCGTCGGTATCCTGACACAGTATCAGCCTTTAGTTCTGAACGAATATATCGGCAACGGACAGCCTTGGGATCTCGACCGTCTGCACGGTGGCGTCCATGTGCTTCCTCCCTACCAGAAGGCATCCGGTTCCGACTGGTATAAGGGTACAGCGAACGCGATCTGTCAGAACATTTCGTTTATCGAGCGCTACAATCCGAAATATGTCATCATCCTTTCCGGTGACCAGATCTGCAAGCAGGATTATAGTGATTTCCTGCGTTTCCATAAGGAAAAAGACGCAGAATTCTCTGTTGCAGTCATGGAGGTACCGTGGGAAGAGGCATCCCGCTTCGGACTGATGGTTGCAGACGAGACCGACCGTATCACAGAATTCCAGGAAAAACCCAAGGAGCCTAAATCAAATCTTGCTTCCATGGGTATTTACATCTTCAATTGGGATATCCTGAAAAAATATCTGTTGGAGGATGACGCGGATCCCAACTCTGAGAACGATTTCGGAAATAACATCATCCCGAATCTTCTTCGCGACGGCCGCAAGATGTATGCTTACCATTTTGATGGCTACTGGAAGGATGTCGGAACGATCAGTTCTCTTTGGGAGGCAAATATGGAGGTGCTTGATCCCGAGCATTCCGGCATTGACCTGTTCGATGAAAACTGGAAGATCTACAGCCGCAACAGCGGAATGGCAGGTCATCACATCAATGAAACTGCAGAGGTTACCAATTCCATGATCACAGACGGCTGCAAGATCAGTGGTACTGTAAAGCATTCCATCCTCTTTGACGGTGTCACTGTTGAGGAAGGCGCGATCGTTGAGGACGCAGTTATCATGGGCGGTACAACGATCCACTCCGGCGCGATCGTTAAGCACTGTATTATCGCCGAAAACGTAACGATCAACGAGAAGGCCATCGTTGGCGCAATGCCCACCGCCGAGGAAAAGGGTGTGGCAACTGTTGCTTCCGGCGTCTGCATCGGTATCGGTGCCAAGGTCGGACCGAACGCAATGGTACGAAATAATGTAAAGGACGGTGAAGAAGAATGGTAAGTTCAAATGCGAATGCAATGGGAATTATATTTCCCAACAGTTATGACTCTTTAGTACCGGAGCTGGTATCCAGCCGTCTGATGGCTTCCATTCCGTTTGCAAGCCGTTACCGCATGATCGACTTTTTGCTCTCCGGCATGGTCAATTCCGGCATTGATAATATCTCCATCATCCTGCGCCAGAATTACCGCTCTCTCATGGATCACCTGGGAAGCGGACGTGAATGGGATCTGACCCGTAAAAAAGGTGGTCTGAACATCATCCCTCCGTTT
The DNA here is from genome assembly GCA_028727105.1 of bacterium. Lineage (GTDB taxonomy): Bacteria > Bacillota > Clostridia > Lachnospirales > Lachnospiraceae > W0P33-017. The sequence continues at coordinate 49,213 of JAQYOU010000020.1, read as the reverse complement.
TCTGAGAGAGGTATCAAAGTGTACAGCGGACGTGTGGAAGCACTTTACAACATTCTCCCGCTGTTGCGCAGCTCAAAGGAAAAATATGTTGTTATGGCGGATGCCAACATTGCTGCTAATATCCGCTTTGATGATATCATCGCTGCACATGAGAAATCCGGTGCAGATGTTACCGTTGTGTACTACAAGGCTGATCTCAGCGCACGCTCCGGCTATACACGCAAGGATACGGACGATTTTTATTACACACTGCAGCTTGATGAAGAAGATCGTGTCAACGAGATCCATATCAATGCACAGGATCTGGGTGTTCAGAACCATTCCATGAACATTTACGTTGTGGATCGCGAGTTTCTGATCACACAGGTAGAGGATGCAAACGTTCGCGGCAAGATCTATTTTGAGCGCGACGTGCTTCTGCCCAACCTGGACAAGTTCCTTGTAAAAGGCTATGAATTTACCGGTTATGTTGCACTTGTCAACAGTATCAAGAGCTACTTTGATGAGAACATGGCTTTGATCAAGCAGGAAAATGCAGATGCACTGTTCTCCGGAAACAATATCTACACGAAGGTTCGTGACGATAACCCGACCCGCTACACTGCTACTGCCCAGGCAAAAAATATCATGGCAGCTGACGGCTGTGTGATCGAGGGAACCGTTGAGAACTGTGTATTGTTCCGTGGTGTAAAGATCGCAAAGGGCGCGGTTGTAAAGAATTGTATCCTCATGCAGGATACGGTCATCTCCGAAAACACGACTGCCGAGTATCTGATCACCGATAAGAACGTTACCATTACCGCCAACCAGGAAGTAAAGGGAACCGCTTCTTACCCGATGTACATAACCAAAAAGAGAATTGTTTAATCAGGATTTATAACAATACCCCCAGGAAAATCTGTTTTAAGATTTTCCCGGGGGTTTTTACATCATTACGAAATATCAAATTCCGGCGGTTCATCCAGATCATGCGGAACCGGAGCACCGTTCTTTTTTCGCTGGCGCACGCACTCCGTCAGCAAGTATTCTATCTGACCATTGACGGATCGAAAATCATCCTCTGCCCAGGCTGCAATGGCGTTGTATAGCTTTGCAGATAAGCGGAGCGGCACCTGTTTTTTACTGTTGTCTGCCATCAGTACAGGCTTCCGGAATTCACGATCGGCTGGGCATCCCGATTTCCGCAGAGCACAACAAGCAGATTGGAGACCATCGCTGCCTTGCGCTCTTCATCCAGATTTACGATCTCATTTTCAGACAGTTTCTCCAGTGCCATCTCGACCATGCCGACTGCGCCGTCCACGATCATCTTTCTTGCATCGATGATAGCAGATGCCTGCTGTCTTTGCAGCATGACCGCAGCAATCTCCGGTGCGTAGGCAAGATATGTGATGCGGGCCTCGATGATCTCCAGTCCCGCCTCAGCGACCTTATTCTGGATCTCTGCGCGGATGCGCCCTGCCACCAGCTCGCTGGAGCCGCGCAGGCTGCCTTCATCTGCCACGCCGTCTCCGGTGGTATCCACATTTTCCGACACATCATACGGATAAATGCGGACAACATCACGCAGTGCACTGTCACATTGTAATGACAGATATTCCTTGTAATTATCTACGTTGAACACTGCCTTTGCGGTATCTACCACACGCCACATCACAGCAATGCTGATCTCGATGGGATTTCCGAGGCAGTCATTGATCTTCTGTTTGCTGTTGCTCAGCGTCATGACCTTCAGGGAGATCTTTTTACCGCCCACGGAATTTACTTCTGCACTGACTCCTTCTGTCGAGCTGATCTGCATCAGCTTGCCCATGCCGGACTTCACATCTCCGCTCTGGTTGAGCTTTGTGTCAGCTGCCGGATTGACCGCCGTACAAAACGGATTTACAAAGTAAAAGCCCTGCTCCTTGATCGTTCCGATATAGTTTCCGAATAATGTCAACACCAGCGCCTCCTGGGGCTTCAACACCTTTAAGCCCAAAAATAAGATCCAGCCGAGCGCCGCATAAATAATGCCAACGATCATAATGACCAGCCCTACCTTTGAATCCCTGCTGTCCAAAGCAATCGCTCCGCCAATGATCGCCACTACTGCGAGCACATACAGTGCCAGGGAAAGCAACAGCATCGCCATTCCGTTTTTGTTTTTCTGCAAAACTTTTTCTGTCATAACAACATCCTCCCTTACCATTTTTTGGAATGTTTCATATTTTGATATTCGTATGATATCATTTTGATATCTTTTTGTCAATTGCTTTTTAAAATAAAAAGACAGGATGCGCTCCTGTCTCTTCGCTGCGTTTTTTTCACACATGCTCGTTAAATAATATTGATCTGGCAGCTCTTCATCGTGGCAAGCGCCGCTTCGTGGCTTTCCGGTGTTACCCCTGCACAGCAATCTGCATCCACATTGATATTCATTTCCGGATAGAATGCCTTTAAGAGCATCGCATTGGAAACCACACAGATATCCGTACATAGCCCGATCAACGTAACATCTGTTTGATATTGGTCACATCCATCGAATTTTTCTACCAATGCTGTCGCTCCGAACGTAGGCTTGTAGATTTTTGTATATTCCCTGGAATTGAGAGCTTCCTGAACTTTTTCATTTAATTGCCAGCCCTCTGTGCCCTTGATGCAGTGTGGCACCGGAAGATATCTGCCCTCGCGGGTGTCCATGTAATTGTCAGAATGGGTATCATAGGTAACAATGATCTCTCCATCAAAATCCTTAATTTTGTTTACAACCTTGTCTACGATAGCAGCTGCTTCGGCAGAACCTAATGCTCCGTCCACAAAATCGTTTTGTATATCAACCACGACTAATATTTTTTTCATTGTACAAAGACCTCCTGACCTGAATTTGAATCAATTCTTTGATGCAGTCAGTATACCACATTCTCGATTCCTTCGGATCACTTTTTTCACAAAAAATACCAGCCGGTAAAGATACCGCCTGGTATGAAAGCAGGATACGGGAGTCGAACCCGCCTAACCAGCTTGGGAAGCTGGTGCCCTACCGATAGACGAATCCTGCATCTGAGGGATAACCGCTACCGCATGAATGCTCCGCTCTGCCTACGCAATAGAAAAAAGAGTCATGGGTAATACAGCTATTGCTGCACTCATCTCTGAACGATTGATCCTTTTGTATTTTATCACCAAATCATCCTTCTGTCCAGCTTTTATTGATTTTGTAACTATAACCAGTTATAATCTCCTCCTGTGATCGCCAGTGACAGCAGTGTATCCATCTTTTCCACTTCTTCTTCACCTTCAACGACCTGCAACAGTTTTGCTGTCTCTGCCGTGACGGGCATTTCCTCATCCGGTCCGATCTCCATATCCGGTTCTTCTCCGCAATACGGACATACCAGCTTCGGTGCGATCTTCAGATCCAAAAATCTGTTTCCACACGCTTCGCACTCATAAAACCCGCACATCAGCGTGCCATCAGGTACATAATACATGTCGCTTTCTCCTTTTCATTCTCCTTTTATTATTTACCGCTTCTCAATAATATAAAATACCCCGTTCTCTTTCGGGCGGATCGCATATTCCCGAAGCAGTGTCAGATCACCGTGCAGGCGAAGATTTTTCTTCACGAAGCCCTCCTCATCCGAATATAAAAACAGATGTCCGTGAGATGCCAGCAGCCTTTCAAACTGGCAGAAGCAGCCTGCGTAAAAGGCATCCATCTCCTCCCTTGTTTTTTTGCCTCGTTTTGGCATGTCCGAAAAGATTTCTGTCATCTGATGCTTCGATGAAAACTCCAGAAAATCCTTCATGATAAAATTACAATCCACTCCGGCTGCCGCCGCGTTTTCCTTTGCTCCGGCGATCGCCTCACCAAAAATATCCACTGCATAGTTATCGTATGTCTTCATACGCAGATTACGCTCAATGACAAATGTTCCCACTCCGCAGAGTGCGTCCAAAACGACTGCGTCTTCTTTCAGATACGGTCTTGCCAGCTCTATGAGCGCCGCCGCCAGTGACGGATGCATAGATGCAGAGATCATGCGTTTTCTCCAGTCAAAACGGTCGTCCGGAAGCGTATACAATTTCAGACATGGGTAAAAGGTGCCATCCTTTGTGCGCGCAAGGCGAAGCTCTACTTCGTAGTCGGTCGTAGAATTCTGCAATTTTCCGCCGCTCTGCTGCTCTAACTCCTGCGCCAGCTTTTTGGCAAGCCTTCCTTTTTCTGTAGGATCTGAAATTCCGCGCAGCTCCACACGAAAATAGAAGGGCGACGCCTCCCGATGGCTGTTCTCCAGAAGCTCGACCAGATTAGACGATAGTAACGCCTCTGCCAGCTCCTTCGGTGAACCTGAAATGGTCTTTTTCACATTCAGCGCATGCAAAAGTTCCCGATAACTGTGCAGCCTGCACAGTGCATCCAGCTCCGTGGTGCGTGCCATGACACCCATGGGATGGATCGTTGTCTGGATCCCGTTTTTGCTGCGGGCTTCCAGCTGTTTTTTTAACGGCTCCCTCAGCGGACGCTCAGTAGTAAAGATCACATCGTTTCTGCGTTTCCAGCCGGTAAACGTATGCTTTTTCAAAACACCGGACTGTGCCAGAAGCTGCTGCAAGAGTCCGCGTTCCTCCGTGACATGCTTGCGTTCTTCCTCCTGCGGTTCATAGGCCAGCAGTTCCTCGTACCGTTCCTGCAAAGAATCAATGTATTCGGACACATCCAGCGCCTTTAACGCTGTCAGATAGGAGCTGCGCACAAAACGCGTCTTCTCTACCTCATACGCTCTGTACAATGCCTGGGCATCCTCCTGCGCCCGAAGCTCGCCGATCAAAAGCGCCGCATTTTTCCGGATCTTTGCGTCATCATCCGCCAGCAGTGAAGCGATCACGGCAGGATCTATCTCTCCTTCCAACAGTTCGGCCGCCACCTGCGGGTCCTTACATATTTTTTTCAGCTCGATCAGATTCGCGCGGATCTCCTCGCCCCGGCAGATTGCTTCATAATTTTTATTCATTCGCTCTTTTCTCCATATAGATTTTTACATCCTCAAGGAACGACTCCCATGCATCCTCATGCTCCACATAGTATTTGGGACAGTTTTTTCCGGTAATGTCGTAATGGCGCAGCAGGTCTTCCTCTGTGAGCCCATACCGGAAACACAGCCACGATACCAGCTCCACAAGGGAATCATAGGTCTGCTGCGTGAATTCCCCGCTCTCATCGGGAATACAGCACTCGATGGAGATCGTATCCTCGTTGCGCTCGTTCGATGCATACGCCCACTCACTGCAGGGAATACACTGTATGATCTCTCCATCCAGCCCGATGATAAAGTGACTGCTTGCCTTTGTGGCATGTGAATCCTTCAAGCCCTCAAAATAATCACGATTATCCTGTGCGGATGTCCCGGGATTTGCCGTATAATGAACCACGATGCCGGTTACCTGTTCAAGCGGTATCCCGGGTCTGGAATACTCATTCACCGTCAATAGCTGCACATCCAGCGGTGGCCGATCCATCTGTGTGACCTCAAGCGGCTGATCCGCCCGTACCGGCGCTGACAATTGCACGTGCTCACTTCCCATGATAACCCGGGCCCTGTGATGCCTCAGGATCAGACTGCCGACAAACACGCTAAAAAAGAGCAGGCTCACAGCTAACGTGCAATACACCACTCTGCGTTCTCTTTTTTTTCTTTCTCTCAGACGCCTTTGTCTAAGCGTATATTCATCCAATCGTTTCTACCTATTTCTACTACTGTTGTCTATCGTTTCCTTCTTCTGCTGCCAGATATTCCATAGCAACGTCTACGGTATGATCCAGCTGTTCTGTCGTATGTGCCATTGACAGGAACATCGCCTCAAACTGCGCCGGGGCAAGATAAATACCACGGCTGATCATATAATTGCAATAATCCGCATAACGTGCCGTATCCGAGGTCTTTGCGCTCTCATAGTCACGAACCGGTTCCCCGGTAAAAAAGAGGCATCCAAGAGAGCCGATATGATTGATCTGATAGTTTTTTCCTGCTGCTTCTACCGCCACAGACAGCTTCTTAAAAAAGATATCCGCTTTTTCATTGAGTTCCCGGTAGTATTCCGGATGATCCCGCAAAATGGACAACTGTGCAAAGCCTGCCGCCATCGCCACCGGATTGCCGCTTAATGTGCCTGCCTGATAGACCGGCCCCACCGGTGCTACCATTTCCATGATCTCTCTTCTGCCGCCGTAAGCGCCCACAGGCATACCTGCACCGATGATCTTTCCGTACGTGGTCAGATCCGGGCGCACGCCAAAATATTCTTGCGCACCGCCAAAGGCGAGACGAAATCCCGTGATGACCTCATCAAAGATCAGCAGTGCACCGTACTTTGTACAAAGATAGCGCAGTCCTTCCAAAAATCCCGTTTCCGGCAGAACCACACCCATGTTTGCCGCCACCGGCTCTACAATGACACAGGCGATCTCCTCCGGAAATTGCCGGAACAATTCTTCCACGGAATCAAGATCATTGTAGCTTGCTGTCAATGTATCCCTTGTACAGCCGGAGGGCACACCCGCAGAATCGGGAATTCCCGAAGTCATTGCTCCGCTTCCCGCCTTCACCAAAAGTCCATCTGAATGTCCGTGATAGCAGCCGGTGAATTTGATGATCTTATCCCTTCCGGTAAAGCCGCGTGCTGCACGGATCGCACTCATGACTGCCTCCGTTCCGGAGTTGACCATACGGATCATATCGATGGACGGAATACTGTCACAGATCAGCTTCGCCATCTCCACCTCGATCTTCGTGGCGGCTCCAAAGCTTAATCCCCTTGCGCACGCATCGATCACCGCCTCTAAAACCTCCGGGTGACTGTGTCCAAGGATCATCGGTCCCCAGGATCCGATAAAATCAATATATTCCTTTCCGTCCTCATCCCACAGCTTTGCACCGGAGGCACGGGCGATCATGCGGGGTGTAGAGCCAATAGAACCAAAGGCACGGACCGGCGAGTTGACACCACCCGGGATAAAACGCACCGCTTCCTCAAAAATTTTTTCTGATTTTGTCATTATCCGATCAGTCCTTTCCGCATACATTCCGCAAGTTCTTTTGCAAAATAGGTAATATAAATATCGGCTCCTGCACGGTACGCGCTGACCGCCATCTCACACATGATCCGTTCTTCATCAATGAATCCGGCCGCAGCTGTCGTCTTCACCATGGAATACTCACCGCTGACACTGTATGCCGCCACAGGCACCCTTGTAGCATCCTTCACCTCACGGATCAGATCACCGTAGCACGCGGCGGGTTTGACCATGACGATGTCTGCGCCCTCCTCCACATCAAGCAGCACTTCCTTTACTGCTTCTCTGCGATTGTGAAAATCCATCTGATAGCTCTTGCGATCTCCAAAGCTGGGCGCGGAATCTGCTGCGTCACGGAACGGTCCGTAGAAGGATGAGGCAAACTTTGCGGAATATGCCATGATCGGCACATGCACAAACCCGTTTGTGTCAAGCGCCTCGCGGATCGCGGCTACTCTGCCGTCCATCATATCTGATGGTGCGATCATGTCCGCCCCCGCCTCTGCCTGCGCAACTGCGATCTTCTGCAAATAAGTCAGCGTCGCGTCATTGTCCACCTCTGTGCCGTGCAAAATACCGCAATGACCGTGCGAGGTGTACTCGCACATGCACAGATCCGCCACATAATACATCCCGGGATGCGTCTCTTTTGCATGACGCAGCGCCTTTTGTACGATTCCGTTATGGTCATAGGCACCACTGCCCGTTTCGTCTTTATGATCCGGGATACCGAAAAACATCACAGAATGAACACCCGCTGTTTCCAGTTCCTCCAGACATTCATCCATCCGGTCTATACTGTAACGGTATTGGCCCGGCATGGATAAGATCTCCTCTTTGATATTTGCTCCCTCTGTCACGAACATCGGATAGATCAGGGAGTCCGGACTGATGCGCGTCTCGCGCACCATACTTCTGATCAGACTGCTGCTTCGCAGTCGTCTGGGTCGTTGTATCATCTTTTGTTTCCCCTTTTTTCTGTTATCAACGCAGCCTCCACGTCGTTGTTGTCCGCTCTCCGTTGTGCGAACCACTCCGATGAGCCTTGTAAAACCCAAATCGTGTCAGCATAGGCTTCCACGATTTCAAGTCTCATCTCCATCGCACAAAGGTCGATCGGACAGACAACCGACATGTAGGCTGCTTACGTTATTTCTGCCTCTGTAATAAGGCTTTGTTTCACTGATTCACATATACTTTCTCGGCCAGTCCAAGCAATCCATCCACAGTAGCTTCCTCTGCCACGTGTACGTTCATGCCTGCTTCACGTGCTGCCCGGGCGGTCATTTCTCCGATACAGAGTGCTGTGAGCTTTGTCGGATTGACCTTTGGATTTATCTGCAAAAATGCCTGCACAGTGGATGCGCTGGTAAAGAAGACGCCGTCTGTCTCCTCCCGCTCAAGGATCATCTCTAGTGGAAGCAGTCGATTGGTCTTTGTAACTGTCTCATAAATAGGAAGATCTGTTACAGTCAGACTTTTTTCAAGCTCGGATGTCCGTTTTTCCATGCAGCTGATCAGATCCGGGTTACCGATGGCGGAGCGTGCAATCAGCACACGGCTTCCATCCGGCAATTTCTCACCCAGCAATGTGCCCAGCGATGCCCCGTCATATACTTCCGGCATCAGATCCGCAAGCAGTCCGTACTCTCGCAATGCGCTTGCTGTCCCGCTCCCGATCACTGCCAGCGTCATCCCATTGAGTACACGCACGTCATACCCACAGTCACACAATATTCCAAAAAACGTGTGTACACCCGCCGGTGATGTGAACACCAGACAATCATAGTCCTTTTCAGCCAGCCTTTCAATTGTTTTCTGAAGATGCTCTAAAACAGGCAACGGCTTTGTCTCAATAACCGGCAGCTCGATCACTTCTGCGCCGCGTGCACGTAATCGTCCGGCCAGTTCTTCCATCCGTTCTTTTGGCCTTGTGAGCACAAAACGTCGCCCGAAGAGCGGCCGTTTTTCGTACCATGCCAGTTGGTCGCTCATCGCCGCAACTGCCCCCACCACAATGATCGACGGCGTACCCATATGTGCTGCGCTGACTGCCGCTTCCAGTTCTCCCAAAGGCACGCAGACACGCCTCTGTGCTGCCGTTGTTCCACGCTCTAAGACTGCTGATGGAGTTTTGGCATCCATGCCGGCCATCAAAAGTCCACGGACAATATCCGGCAGCGCTGACAGTCCCATCAAAAATACCAGCGTTCCCTGCGCCTTGACATACGCCTCATAGGGAAGCTTTAATGGCTTATCCGCCCGCTTGTGACCGGTAATGATGTGCACACTGCTTGCACAGCTGCGATCTGTCACGGGTATTCCATTGTAAGCAGGCACGGCAAGGGCACTGGTGACTCCCGGAACCACCTCATATTCTATTCCGTTTGCCCGAAGCGCAAAGAGCTCTTCGCCGCCTCTGCCAAACAAAAACGGATCCCCGCCTTTTAACCGCACAACGCGCTTTCCCTCACATGCTTTTTTTACAAGCAGCTCATTGATCTGCTCCTGTGTCATGGCATGATCGCCGGCCCGCTTTCCAGCATAGATCGTCTCTGCCGCTTCAGGTATCATTGCAAGGATACCGGCTCCCACCAGGGCATCATAAACAACGACCTGTGCCTGCGAGAGCACCGTCTTTCCCTTCAGGGTAAAAAGTCCCGGGTCCGAAGGTCCTGCTCCTACCAGCCAGACCTTTCCTTTTTTGGGGGTATGTTTCGTTTTCAATGACTGTAATGCTTTTTCACGTGCTTCTGATCGTCTCATAATCCATCCCTCATATATCGTGCCAGTCCAATACCTGTCTGCTCTGCCTGATGACGACTGCCGCTGGCACGCTCACAGGTATAGCTGCCGTCATAAGTATCACAAAATCCATATAAGATCAGCTGTTCGCCATTCACCTTCGCATACGCTGCGATCGGAGAGCTGCATCCTCCGTCTAATTCGCGCACAAATGCACGTTCTGCCTCTGCTGCCACACAGCTGTCAGCATCGAAAAAACTGTCCAAAAAGGAATAATCTTCTCCTGCTCTTCCCTGTACCGCCAGGATTCCCTGCCCTGCCGCAGGAAGCAGCTCCTCCGGAGAAAAATAACGTGTGATCCGCTCCTCCAGCCCAAGACGTTTGAGTCCGGCCGCCGCCAGAACCACCGCACCGAATTCACCATTATCCAGTTTTTTCAGTCTTGTCTGCACATTTCCACGCACAGGAAGAACCGTTATTTCCGGATATAGCTTATGCAATTGCATAGACCGACGGGCGCTGGATGTTCCAATCGGCTTACTCCGGTCCCACGTTGTCTCACCCTGAGGGAGCACCAGCACATCGCGCGCATCCTCTCTGGCAGAAAATCCCAGGATTGGAAGTTTCTCTGACACATCCATCGGTACATCCTTCAACGAATGCACACATGCATCAATACGGCCATCTAAGAGCGCCTGCTCCAGTTCCTTTACAAACAAACCCTTGCCGCCCACCTGATCTAAGGAACGGTCCAGGATCCTGTCACCGGTTGTCTTCATCGTAACAAGCTCCGGCGTGATCATGGGACATTTTTGTCTGATATGATCCATCAGGTACTGTGCCTGTGCAACAGCCAGCGCACTTTCCCTGCTGCCGATCCGAAATACTTTCCTCATCACGCTTCTGCTCCCAATTCACGCTCTAATCTTTCACGCATCGCCTTCACTGCTTTATGCGTGTCCTCCGTAGCCTGTCCGGAAGCGATCGCAAGCAGCAGCCCATCATCGGTTTCCAGCGTTGCAGGAAAATAGAAACTGCACAGCGTATGATCGCTTGCCACATTCACATAAATGTCGCGGTGGCGACACTCTCTGTAGATCGCCTCATTGACCTTCGGATCATTCGTAGCAGCGATCACTGCATCCATATCCTCTTCCATGAGACATCCACTCCGGTAGACATCCTTCACATATGAGATCTGATCCCCATATGCAGCCAAAAGTGTCTTCATCTCTTCCCCGCATTCAGGCGCGATCACCGTCAGTCGGCAGGTGGTCTTCACCAGTGCGGCTGCGCGGCGGGCGGCGATCACTCCCGCACCAAATATAACGATGTGCGCTCCGTCCATCTTCACATAAAACGGAAAATACTGCCAGTTCTGATTCTTTTTATCCATGTTTCCCCTCCATAACCGGTTCATTGCTTTACCGCTTCGATTGATAATCTCCTTCCAGCACCTGCAAGCAGTGTGCAAACGATTCTGCGTCCAAACCATCCCGCAAGGCATACAACATATGTGCTGCCACCTTGTCTCCACTCCGTCTGACCGCCTGCTCGATGTGCATGCGCTGTTCATCTGCAAGTGTCGTACATTCTTTTCTCATCCGTCCCCAAAGATCCTCTGAAATTTCAGCCGCAAGCTTTCCGATGCGCGGGATCATATCCCTGCCAAAGAAAAAACGCTCAAACTCTGTCAGAGCTTCCGCTATTTTCCCCTGCGCACGCGTTTGTTGCTCCTCCTGCTCACCGGACAGCTGTTCCACATCCAGATCGTCCATACAAAGCAACCGCACACCGGGCAGCTCACCCACCGCAGGATCTATATCTCTCGGCACAGCAAGATCTACAAACGTCTTTCCTTCTAATCCAATTCCGGTCAGCCGCTCCGGTGTGATCGTCAGATTCGGGCTGGCTGTCGCAGAAAAGATGTAACAGGCATCTGCCAGCTTCTCATATCGCTCACCGTAATTGATGCGCTGTGCGCCCTCCGGAATATCCACCGTACCGCTGTGATACTGTCGCACAGTCACCGTCACCTGCGCACCGGCTTCCATCAGAGCCTGCGCAGTCAGTTTTCCCATCATGCCATTTCCGATGACAAGCGCTTGTTTTCCGTCAAACAGCATGCCTTCCTTTTGCAGCATCCGGATCACTGCCGTCGCAGCAGAACGATTTCCCTTATCAAATGCAATACTGCTCTTGATCTCCTTTGCCGCGGTGATCGCCTGACGAAACAGCACCTCCATACAGTTGTCTGTAACAGTTTCCTCACGCGCCAGCATCAACGCATCCTTCACCTGTGTCAGGATCTGATCCTCGCCCAGGATCTGCGAGCGAAGACCACAGGTCAGTTCAAAAACATGTCTGGCTGCTTCCATATCCTTTTTTTCATAAAATAATGCCCGCTCCGGCCCCGGATCAATCTGCTTCCATCCACAGATCATCTCATACAGCTCCGGCTCCGCCTCCGGTGTCAGACTCACATACAGTTCCATCCGATTGCAGGTGGAAAGAAGCACACAGCCCCTGATCCCAGTTGATTTTTCAGAGGTCAGACGGATCCTGTTCATGACATCCCGCGCACCTGCACGCGTGAAGGAATAGCGCTCCCGCACTTCCACCGGAGCCGTCGTGTGATCAATTCCGATCATTCGTAATCTCATTTATCTAAGTTCCCTTTTCAGAGTTGGTATTCTTCAGCGATGCCCGATCGTCCCCTGAAAAAAACCTTCCCTGTCCTTATTTTCTTGTCAGCTGATACATCAGCGCGTTCACGATCGCCGCTGCCACATTCGAGCCGCCCTTGCGGCCTCTTGCAACGATGGACGGAACCTCTGCCGACAGGATCAATTCTTTTGCCTGCACCACATTGACAAATCCTACCGGAACCGCGATGATCATCCCCGGCCAAAAGCCGTCATTTTCCATCATTTCATGGAGCCGGATCAATGCAGTCGGCGCATTTCCGATGGCAAAGATCGTCGGTCTGTTCAGACGTGCCGCCTTTTCCATAGCGATCGCAGAGCGGGTCTCACCTCGCCGCTTCGCTTCCACCGCCACGTCATCATCTGAGATAAAATTATATACCTCTGCACCCAGCTTGGAAAGAGCCGTTTTATTGATTCCTGACATTGCCATTTTTGTATCCGTGACGATGCATGCTCCATTCTGCAAAAGCCTGTGGGCATGCTCCACGACCCCCGGCGAGAACACCAGGTTGTCCGCATAGTCAAAATCCGCCGTTGTATGGATCACACGCTTGATGATCGGCTCCTGAAGCGGAGCAAAGGTCCGTCCTGCCAGTTCCTCTGTGATGATCTCAAAGCTGCGCTGCTCAATCTTTTCCGGTGACAGTTGTTCAATTTGTATCTGTTTCATGTTATCTATCCTTCATGGCCTTCCTGTTTTCCACAGAAAAATTCCCGTAAAACACACGATTATCTTACCGGCACGATCTCCAGCCAGTAGCCGTCCGGATCCTGAATAAAATAAATGCCCATATCCTTATTCTCAAAGCAGATGCAGCCCATCTCACTATGCAACTTATGAGCTGCCTCAAAATCATCCGTCTCAAAGGCCAGATGAAATTCCTCATCTCCCAGATTGTAAGGCTCTTTTCTATCCCGCAGCCAGGTCAGCTCCAGCTGAAAATCCGTCTGGTCATTTCCCACATATACAATGATGAAAGAACCGTCTGCAGCTTCTTTTCTGCGCTGTTCGGTCAATCCCAGTGCCTTATTATAAAATTCCAGGGAACGGTTTAAGTCCAATACATTATAGTTTTCATGATACATTCTGAATTTCATAGGTTTGATCCTCCCATTTTATATGATCTGCAGAACCTGCCTCATGCAGCTTCTTACAGATGCATGGCAGCAAAAATCCGCTATACCAAGATTCTTTTCTTAGTATAGCGGATTATCAGGCAAATTACAAATCTTCGTTGAAAATCTTTTTGATCCGTTCCAGGAGTTCCTGTGGATCATAGGGTTTCTTCACATATCCTGCAACATCAAGCTTTCCTGCACTGATAACAGTATCCTTGCTGGCATCTGCGGTGAGAAACATCACGGGGATTTTCCTATATTCGCGGGTCTCTCTGATATGCTCCAGTGTTTTCATGCCGTTCATAACAGGCATTTCCACATCCAGCAGAATCAGATCCACTCTTTTCTGCTTTAACTGCAATATACATTCCGCACCGGAAGAAACTGTCATGACGTTATAACCTTTCTGCTCCAGAACAAATCGGGCTACCTTCAAATTCATTGCATCATCATCCACAACTAATATCGTTTTATCAGCGTACCTAGATTTCATTCTATTCTCCCTTTTCTCTAGTCTTGGAATTACCGTCACTTAACGTTAATCTTAGCCGTTCTTTAAATCTCTGTCAAGCTGTTCCAACAGATTTTCATATTCCTTCATGACCTTCGCATGATGTTCCTGAACATACACAACATCCGCTGACTTTACCGCAAGTTCCAGTGCCTTTGCCTGTTCAGACATATGATCTGCCCCGATCGTTAATGATGTACTCTTCAAAGCATGCATATACACCTGGTAATTATCCCATGACGCTGCAGCAAACTCTCTCTCCAGCAGTTCTCTTTTGTCTTCCTGAACATAGGATTCGATCATTTCCAGATAAAATGATTCATCCTTCATACAATATGTCATTCCGGCATTTGTGTTCAGATAAGGGAACCGTTCTTCTATCGTCTGCTCTCCCGAAGCAACCGGTGTTTCCTCTGCGTCCACTGCAGGTGAGACCTCCTGCACAGGTTCCGCATCCACGATGATCGGCTCCTGCTCTGTGCGATTCTCTGTCTCGATCATCTCATCCGGCAGATATTTCCGCAGCTGCTGCATCAATTCATCTTCCCGGATCGGCTTGGACAGATAATCAGCAAAACCATCCTCCAGATATTTTTCCTTTGCACCCACGATCGCATTTGCAGTCAATGCGATGACCGGCGTTTTAGTATTGAGGTGGTCAGCTGACTGTTTCATTGCCCGCAATGTCTCCACGCCATCCATCTCCGGCATCATATGATCAAGAAACATAATATCATATTTTTTCTGACGGATCATTTTCAGACATTCTGCTCCGCTGCGCGCCAGATCCACCGTTGCGCCTGTCTGCCCGATATAGCTTTGCGCCACCTTCAGGTTCATTTCCACATCATCAACCACAAGAATATTCGCTTTCGATGCCAAAATGGTATGTGATTCTCGTTCTGCCGATTGAATATAATCCTGATATCTCGTCGAAAAATCGCCGAGCGGTTCTTCACTGACAATTTCTTGTGGAATGACTGCAGTGAAGACAGAACCCTTACCATATACACTCGTAACGCTGATCGTTCCTCCCATCAGCTCTACCAGCTTTTTCGTCAGACTAAGACCTAATCCGGTTCCCTGAATATTTCGGTTTTTCTTTTCATCAATTCTCGTAAAATTCAAAAACAGCTGCCCCATATCCGATTCTTTCATACCGATACCGCTGTCCTCTACTTCTATTTTCAGCAGCAGCTGTGTTTTACCTGTCTTCTCATAATCCAGCCGTAGGAACACATGACCTTCCTTGGTGTATTTCACAGCATTTGACAGAAAATTATTTATGATCTGTCTCACATGTACCTCATCTCCGTAAAGAACGGACGGCAGCTCCTGGTCAATGAATATCTGGAAATCCAGATCTTTGGCATCTGCCCTTGCTTTGGTCATCTGATAGCAGTCATTTAAAACCGAAAATAACTCGTACTCCACCGGAATGATCTCCATTTTTCCGGATTCAATTTTTGAGATATCCAGAATGTCATTGACGATGGATAAGAGCGTCTGGCTGGCACTCTGAATATTTTTTGCATATTCCCGAATCTCTTCCGGATCACAGCTATCACAATTTTTGAGAAGCATGGTATCCATACCGATGATTCCATTGATGGGCGTACGGATCTCGTGGGACATATTCGCCAGAAACTGGCTTTTCGCCACATTTGCCGTAATGGCATCATTTTTTGCTTTCTCAACGAATTTCACATGCTCCTGCATCATTTTCCGCATGTAGGTGATCAGTGTGAAAATCGAAAAAATACATACTCCAAATCTG
Organism: bacterium; assembly: GCA_028727105.1. Taxonomy (GTDB): domain Bacteria; phylum Bacillota; class Clostridia; order Lachnospirales; family Lachnospiraceae; genus W0P33-017. The sequence continues at coordinate 33,296 of JAQYOU010000020.1, read as the reverse complement.
CTCGCCATTCCCAGATCGCCCACTTTTATGGTGTAGGTTCGAAAGAGATCGATCAGTACACTGACCATCATAAAGCTGATGCCCAAAAAGTGAAGCAGATTCTCCAGACTTTTCTCCTTACCCGCAGTTCTTCCCAGCACCACCACATTTACGAAGATCAGCAGGAAAATAATGGCGTGGGATGCCATAGACATCTCCATGAAATCCACCCATCCTCCGATTTGGAGCAGGAGCTGGATCAGCATATTTGCGATGGAGATCACCATGGCAATCTGCATCACCTTCGACAGTTCAGGAATTGCATAATAACAGTAAGCTTCCAGAAAAAGAGGTGCCGTCATCAGTATGATAAAGATCAGATTCGAATATAATGTCTGATTTCCGTAAAACACCTCCGGTACTTTGGTCTCTATCAGGTAGTAAATACTCATTAATAACAGATAGATGCCAAGGTATTGCACCCCGCCGATTTTTCGTACGGACATCTTCTGCAGGATCGCCAATATCAGAAAGATCACTGCAGCCACCAGAATCAGCGTTGACAGCACGATTCCCAAAGCTTTCTGTTTTATGAAATTCAGAATTGCCACATCTCTTCGGGCCACAGATATCTCTGTGAGGTATGTAGCATAATTTGCATAGGGAGAACACATTTCAATCTGTATCTCCCCTGCTTCGCAGACCTCCGGCAGATCAGCGAATACGATCACGCTTCCGGGCGTACGTCCAAATATTCTCTTATCATTCATTCCAAAGGAATAAATTTCTACTCCATCCACCGTAATGTTCAGCTTTTTATCAGCGGACAAAAAAGTCATCGTTTTTCCCAGATATTCTCCCGGAATCGTATTTTTAATGACAATCCTTTCGTTCGGCCGACTGACCGTATTATAGGGCAATTCCTCCAAATTAGTCTGCGTACCATCCTCTCTGACAAGTATCCAGCCGGTATTAAAGGACTGGACTTCACCTTTTGCCAATGTGACATCATCCACCTTTGCCGTCAGAAGCACACCGGCGATCAATATCATCTGTACAAAAAAGAGTGTCCATATGATAATCTTATGATACTTCTTTATCAATTACAACAACCTCCTTCTGTCCAACCGGTAACACTTCTTCCAAGCGCTCTCTACCCTGTACAAAGCGCCGTTTTGACTCATTATACTTGATTTGAAAAATAAAGTAAACTAGCCAAAAGGCTGGATTTTCCGAAAAATTTTCTAATTTTCTCCTACAACCCGATAAATATACTCCATATCCAGATGCTCCCTGAGTGCTGCCGCCAGCAGGTCAAACTGTTTTTCGCGGTACTCTGCAAGTGACAGACCTTCGATCTGATCCAGATCGATGCCGCGCCGGGCCGCCAGTGACCGGACCAGAGCCGGAACCATGCCTTCCGCATCAAAAATGCCATGCACATAGGTGCCGTAAACGTTGTCCGTAAAAGCTCCGTCAGTCTTTGTTTCACCGGTGAGCTCGTCAGTCAGCACGGTCAGCTTCTGCAAAGGCACCGATCTGTCCGTCTTTGATCCATTGGCTTCAGCTCCTGCACATACTTTTTCTGCAGTATCCGCTCCAGCACAGGCAGTTGTTTCACCCATATGAATCTCATAACCTTCGATCTCACAACCGGTCATTCCGGCAAGCGCCCCTTGGATCTGTCCGATCCTTCCACGCACCTGAGTTCTCGTCTTTTCCTTTGTAAAAACGGTCTGCTGAGGCAAAAATCCCAATCCTGCCAACTCACCGCCCGCCTCCACATGTGCCGGATCGGACAATCGTTTTCCCAACATCTGGTAACCGCCGCAGATCCCAAATAAAATGCTCCCGTCCGCGTGTGCTTTTTGGATAACCGCCTCCATGCCGGATGTGCGCAGCCATCGCAGATCATCCATCGTATTTTTTGTTCCCGGCAGAAGGATCAGATCCGGCGTGCCAAGCTGCGACGAGCGCTCCACATAGCGAAGTCCGATCCTCGGATCATGCTCCAATACCAGAAAATCCGTAAAATTTGAGATATGAGGCAGACGAATGACTGCCACATCAAAGATGCCTTCTTTTTTATGGCTGTCCAACCGCTCGGACAGAGAATCCTCGTCCTCGATGTCGATCTTCAGATAGGGTGTCACCCCGACAACAGGGATATCGCAAAACTGTTTCAGCTGCTCGATCCCCGGATCCAGGATCGTCTTGTCACCGCGAAACTTATTAATCACAAGCCCCCTGACACGTGCCCGTTCCTCCGGCTCCAGAAGTGCCACCGTTCCAACAAGCTGCGCAAATACGCCGCCCCGGTCAATGTCGCCCACCAGCAGTACCGGTGCATCCACCAGCTCTGCCATGCCCATATTTACAATATCGTTTTCCTTCAAGTTGATCTCTGCCGGAGAGCCTGCGCCCTCTATGACGATGATATCATTTTCCGCTGCCAGCGAATCATATGCTTTTTTAATATCGGGAAGCAGACTTTTTTTGTATGCAAAGTAATCTCTGGCGCTCATATTCCCGCGCACCTCGCCATTTACGATCACCTGGGAACCCACATCACTCATGGGTTTTAAAAGGATCGGATTCATACGTACCGAAGGCTCGATCCCTGCAGCCTGCGCCTGTACCACCTGGGCCCGTCCCATCTCCAGGCCTTCCTTTGTAATAAAGGAATTGAGCGCCATATTCTGTGATTTAAAGGGTGCTACCTTATAACCGTCCTGTTTGAAGATCCGGCACAGGCCTGCAACGAGCAGGCTCTTTCCTGCTCCCGACATTGTGCCCTGGATCATGATATTTTTTGCCATGTAATGCTCCTTAACTTTCCCAAAATTACCCACATACATTTCCATTCCCTCAACGGTCGTTTTGCCCCTGCAAGCAACTGTTCCAGCTTCCGATCATTTTTCAAAGCTCCCGATCACCTGTAACAGCCACTCGTTCTCCTCCCGTCTGCGCACGCATATGCGATATGTTCCTACGCCCAACCCACGGTAGTTGCTGCAATCACGGATCAATATGTTATGCGACAAGCAATATTCATACAATCCTGCCTCTCCCATGAAAAATAAGAAATTGGCGGCACCCGGCAACACACGAAAGCCCAGCTCAGTCAACCGCTCCCGCAGCCATTCCCGCTCCGCGCGGATATTCTCTGCTGTCTCCCGCAGCCACTCCCGCTCTCTTGTCGCCGCAATGCCTGCATAGGTCGCCGGCAAAGATACATTCCACTCCGGCAGATGCATTTTGCATTTGCATAATACATCCTGGTCGGAACACAAAAGATAACCGATCCGAAGCCCTGCACAGGCAAAGGTCTTTGTGAATGCTTTTAGAATTATGAGATGACTATCTGACTTTAAATACTGCTTCGCGCTATAGCGCTCCGCCTCCTCCAGAAAATCCAAAAAACACTCATCCATAACGAGTGTGATCCCGCGTGCTTTCGTCAGCTTTATGATTTCTTGTAGATATTCCGGTGACAGCAGTGTTCCTGTGGGATTGTTCGGATTGCTCAGGATCACCATGTCTGCATCCGTATGTTTCAGTTCTTCCAAAAAAGCGGCTCCCGGAAGATAGTCGTCTTTTTCCGCTAACAGATGCCACTGCGTCTGCGTTCCTACTGCCGTAAGCACACGCTCATATTCTAAAAAACAAGGCGCTGCGAGTAATGCGCGCCTTGGCTGTAAAGCTTCTGCCAATGCAAGTAACAGCTCCGATGCACCGTTTCCGCACAGAATCTGTGATGGATTTACTCCTTCATAGCCTGCGATCGCCTCCCGCAGTGCTTCGCACTCCGGATCCGGATAAGTATTTGCACACTGTACTCCTCGAATAGCCGCAGCCTGCACAGACTTCGGCATTCCAAAACAATTACAATTTGCCGAGAAATCCAACACTCCGGGATTTCTGTAAATATCTCCACCGTGTATGTTCATTGTTGATTCTCTTTCATTTTTATATCATTGCAAATATTGCAAGTATGATCAGCGCCAGCACCCATCCGAGCATTGCCGTCGCCTTCATCAGCATGACGGCCCGGGCGATATCTGCGCGCTCCACCGGTCGCAGATCATCTCCGATCGTCGGCTTGTGATGCACGACACCAAAATAACTGGCATCGCCCGCCAGCTTCACACCCAGCGCTCCCGCCATGACACTTTCTGTCTGGGCAGAATTCGGGCTTGCGTGCGCGTGGCAGTCTCTGCGGTAGACGCACCATACCTCGGTAAAGGACCGCTTCTGCACACCCTGCCAGTACCCACTTTCATTTCGAACTGATCTCTCGCCGTCTCCTTTACTCTGTTCCGGACTTTTATGAAATATTGACACAAATTCATATGCCAGTATTATCAGAAGCGCCGACAACCGCGCCGGGATCAGGTTCACCAGATCATCCAGACGCGCTGCTGCCGTTCCGTAATACCGATAGCGGTCATTTTTATATCCGACCATGGAATCCATCGTGTTGACAGCCTTATAAAAATATGCGAGAGGTGCTCCACCGAGCAGTGCATAACATATCGGTGCGATCACGCCATCCGATGTATTTTCCGCCACGGTCTCCACCGCAGCTTTAACCACTCCGGTCTCGGCAAGCTCGTCTGTATCCCTTCCGACGATCATGGATACCGCTTTTCTTCCTGCATCCAGTCCGCCGCTCTCAAGTGCATAAAAAACTGCCATGCTCTCCCGCTCCAGTGACCTGGCGGCAAATGTAAAATACAAGAGCACGCTCTCCGTCAGAACACCGATCACCGGATGCAGGCGATACAGTCCCAGCGTAATAGCAAAGGGCGCTGCTGTCGCGATCAGCAACACAAAAATGACCAGATATATTCCCGCCAGACGTTCACCGCTTTTTGTTTGCGGAAACAGCGGACGCGTCCATTTTTCTGTCCAGCTGATCAGATTTCCGATCAGGCAGATCGGATGCCAGGCAACCCGCGGATCACCCAAGAGCTGATCCAAAACACCTGCCAGCGTGAGCGCAAGCAGCCTGTAAAATATCATTTGACTCATTTGCATTTCTCTAAATACCATTCTTTTTAATTGAATTGCTTCCTCTTTTTACAAGGGAAACGTCTCACAGAGTCGTATCACTTGATCTGTGTTGCTATCCCACAGCAGACCCGGTATACCGCATCCGCATTCTTTGCCAGCTCACAGGATATCCGCCCCACTGTCTCCCGATACTCCCGCTCAAACGCATCCATGGGAACAAGTCCGCAGCCAAGCTCAGCCATCGTAATGACACCATTCGAATGTGACGACCGCGCCTTCTCCGCCAACACCCACGGGTCTTCACCTCGTTCCATGCATATTCGGATCTGTGCATGAAGATCCTTTGTCACATCTTCTGACAGGGATTTTGCAAACGCATATTTCCCCTGATGCTTTCCACCAACTACTAAAACCATAAGAGATCTCCTATTACAACCACAACTGCCATCAGACACTCACACATCTGCAGAAACCATCCTGCCAGATCTCCTGTGATGCCGCCAAACTGTTTTCTCGATATAAAATAGTACCACGCCATCGATAAAAATGCGCCGGCAACCAGACACGCTGCACCAATCGGCTCTGCGAAAAACGCTGCCACTAACACAAGCAGCAACTCCACACAGCAGATCGCACCCACCACATGCCGATGCGCCGCATCCTGAAAGGTCGCAGCCAGACCGGTACCCTTTGCACAGGGAAATATTGCCACCGACCAGCCGCTCAAACAGCGGCTGATGACAAACCCAAAAGCAAGCGTTCGCACACCATGCATTGATACCTCTGACCACAATCCCAGATTCAGTACAAAAAGACTGATCCCACAGATGATCGCAAAGGCACCGGCATGAGGGTCCTTTAAGATTTCAAGCTTGCGCTCCCTGTCGGCATAGGAATGCAATGCATCACATGTATCCAGAAATCCATCCAGATGGATCCCTCCGGTAACAAAAACCGGGATCAACACGTAAATCACTGCACGAAGCAAATGTCCAATGCTAAACTGTGTACATAGCCATCCCCATCCATACACCAATGCACCGATCACTATGCCCACCAGCGGAAAACAGCACATCACATATCGCATATTTTCTTTTTTCCAGTCTGCCTTTGGTGTCGGTATTTTTGAGTACATCGCAAATGCCAGCACGAGGCTGTTGTATAGTTTTTTCAAAGTCTGTACACTCCTCTTTTCATCTTTCACAAAATGATGGGTATCCCGCACACGACCTCCACCACCTCGTCCGCCAGCGCCGCAAGACGTGTCTGGCATTCGGCAAGCAAAGACGCGTACTGCTCCATCTCCGGTGTCTGCGGCTCACCGTCCCGGTGAATGTCGTTGCCGACGACTACCAGTAATTGTTGTTCGTCAGAAATACCTTTGATGCTCTGGCAGATATCTTCCGCCAGTTCCTGCGACCAGCCTCTGCCGTTTTTGGACCAGATCTCATTGGCAAGCAGATTGGAAAGATCCTCCAAAAGCACCGCGCCCCTTTCCGGCAGCTTCACCTGTTCCAGATGTGTAGTACATTCTATCGTTGCAAACCCTTTTCCGGAGCGCAGCTTCCGATGTCTTTCGATCCGTTTTTTCCCTTCTTCGCCGAAGGGTTCCATCGTCGCCACGTAGTAGCGGGGCATCTCTCCGGCTTCTAAGATCCGTTGTTCTGCATATTCTGATTTTCCGCTGCCGTTGCCGCCAAAAACAAATATGAGCATTCCGTTTCCTCCGCAACCATATTTCAATGTAAACCAGTCGTTTGTCGTCTTCGGATCTTTATGACAGAAAATCCTCATACGCCTCCACATGGATATCATCAAACGTACCCATGTGCTCATAGATCTCAGCCGCCATATCCAAAAACGGCAAAAGAGCTACCGCTCCGGAGCCCTCACCCAGGCACATATCCATGCAAAGTCCCGGTTCCATATGAAGTGCCTCTAAGATCAGCTTTGCCCCCGGCTCCTTGGACTGATGTGACGGGATCATATACGCTGCGCACTCCGGTGCAATGCGGGCCGCCAAAAGCGCCGCCGCCAGGGAGATAAATCCGTCGACCACCACCGGAAGCCCTGCTGCCGCGCCTCCAATGAAAACACCTGCAAGTCCCGCCAGATCAAAGCCGCCTACCTTTGAAAGCACATCGATCGGATCTGCCGGATCCGGCTGATTGATCGCGATCGCACGCCGGATCGCATCTTTTTTCCGCTCCAAGCCTTCGTCGGAAAGCCCTGCGCCGCGCCCGGTTACCGTTTCTATGCACATGTCCATGCCTACATTGAAACCTGTTGAAGTAACATGCCCCATTCGGAACCTCTGTGAAATCATATCCCCAAGCAAAACCGCCGTCACGGCACTGCTTGTGGTCGTATTACCAATGCCCATCTCGCCGGTGGCAAGGATCTGATAGCCCTCATTTTTCAACTGTTCCGCCAGCTCGATTCCTACTCGCAACGACGCCAGTGCCTCTGCGCGTGTCATTGCCGGTTCATTTACCATATTTTTTGTTCCGTAAGCGATCTTCCGCCGGATCGTGCGGGGTGTATCGGATACCATTCCGATATCGACAATGAACTGATCACAATTATTTTTTTTACATATAAGTGATGTACAGGTCAGGTCATCAAAGAAATTTTCCGCCACGATCGCCGTCACTTCCTGTCCGGTCTGGGTGACGCCCTCTGCAACAACGCCGTTATCCGCACACATAACCACCAGTGCACGTTTTGCCACTAACGGATGCACCGTTTGCTGAATTCCCGCAAGCTGTGCCCAAAGCGTCTCCATCTTACCGAGACTGTGCAATGGTTTTCCCATGCGATTCCAATAATTCATACATGCCGCACGGCTTGCCTCGTCTATCGGCTTTATTTTATTTATTGTCTGTTCTACATATAATTTATCTGACATTTTTCATACCTTTTTTGTTTGCGTTCCGGGCATATTTCTCATAGACACGTTCGCAGTGCACCAAATCATACCCTATTTCATTTCTCCGGTGCAATCATCCAAAAATCTATTTTTATCCGCGCGCCTCAATATACTGCTCCAGCCGTTCTGCCAAAAATGCCGGATTACTGTAATAATACAAATGCGGAAAACCGATAATCGCTCGCTCTGTGGCATGCATACATTCCCATTTTACATCTCGGAACGGCTTTTTTGCAACGAGATCACTTCCGTTATCCGTAGTGTCAAAATAATGAAATTCATGTCCGCGGATCTTCGCACCTCCTGCCTGAGGTGTCAATTCAATATAACCGAACCGCCCCAGTTTTTTTGTCTGAAAAGCTTTAGCCGGAATCCAACCTGCCATCGGATAAGAGTGCCCCTCCATATCTTCAAGCTGCTCTGTCAGATACAGAAATCCACCGCACTCTGCCAGCACATAGACACCTGCTTCCAACGCCGCATAAATAGCTTGCCTCATGGATGTATTATCGGAAAGCTCCCGCGCATACAGCTCCGGATATCCACCGGGCAGCAACAGCACTTCCGTTTCTGCCGGCAACTCCATATCATGCAATGGTGAGAAAAACTGTATGTTCGCACCAATCTCTCGTAAATAATTCAGGTTATCCTCATACAAAAAACAGAACGCCTCATCCCGTGCAACAGAAACATTCAATGTTCGGGAAAGCTTTGGCAGCGTTACAGGCTTCCAAGTAAACTCCGGTGCATTTTGCGCCAGTGCAAACAACGCATCCAGATCAACGGTTTCCTCCATACGCTCCGCGAGTTTTTCAGTGTATGCCCGCAGATCACGCAATTCCTGCGGTGTCACCAGCCCCAGATGCCGGCTCGGAAGCTCCATGTCCGAAAGACGAGGCACATAGCCAAGCGGACGGATTCCCAGCAATTCTACCTCCGGTCGGATCGCCTCATATACCTGTTTGGACATGCGGTTAAACAACACGCCTGTGATCCGGCTCGGTTCACGATAATCCAGGAATCCTTTCAGCACTGCCACCGCAGACAGACTCATGCCTGATGCATCAATGATCAGCGCCACCGGTGCATCCAGTACCTTTGCCAGCTCATAGGTGGAGCCGGTCTCCGTGGCAAGTCCGGCACCGTCATAATAGCCCATGACCCCCTCGATCAGCGAAAGCTGCGTTTCATCTGACTGTCCCTGGGCAAACAACATCCGTGTCGTGTCCGCATCTGTAAAATAAGTATCCAGATTTCTCGTGGGCAGCCCCAGTACCCGGCTGTGAAACATCGGGTCAATGTAATCGGGTCCGCATTTGTAGGATGCCAGCTTTACGCCGCGTTTTTGGAAGGCTGCCAGCAGCCCCATCGTGATCATCGTCTTTCCGCTGCCGCTGTGGGGCGCTGCGATAACCAGACGCGGTATCTGTTTTCGTTCTATATTTCTTTCACTGCTTACTATCATTCTATATCCTGTATCACTCTTCTACATTTACAATTATTTATCCCGTACACAAAAATCAAAAGTAAACTCTTGGACTGACTTTTTCCGGTATCATCACATCACACCTTCACCCGTAAAAGAGAAAATGTACACCGGATTCATGCTTTCCATCAGATGATATGTCCCTGCAGTCTTTGCCTTCGCCACCGTGACGGAGATGATGTCCACATCCTTCACCGGCAGTGTTTTCAGGAGCTCATTTGCCTCACCCACTGTCTCCAGTGTGACCGCATCGATCACAATACGCATGCAGGGATTCTTTTTCAAAAGTACTTCCACGATCTCCCGCAGTCTGCCTCCGCTGCCACCGATAAATGCATGCGTGGGTGGCTCAAACTCTGCCAAAATTTCCGGTGCACTGCCCTTCACAATTGTTACCTGTCCGGCAGAAAGTCTATCTACATTTGCCCGGATCAATCCGCAGGCTTCCTCATTCCTCTCAAAAGCGATGACTTTCCCGTCCGGCACAAAGCGCGCGATATCCATTGTCATTCCCCCGGTGCCCGCACCGATATCATAGCAGACCGCATCAGCAGTCAGCCGCAGTTTGGAAAGCGCCACCGCCCGAATCTCCTCCTTTGTCAGAGGCACAGCGCCTCTTAAGAATGCCGCATCCGGCAGGTTTCCGGTCGTCTGATGTACGCTGCAAGGTTCTGTTTTGCATGTTTTTGCATCATCAGCGGTCTCACATCCGGTATCTTCCCGCATCCATACAGTTGCCTGTTCATTTTCAAATAACGCAACGCACAGCCCCTTTCGCACCGGGCGATTCAGGAATTCACTGACACTTCCCTGCCAGATCTCCTCTGTCTCATAACCAAGCTCAAAGCCCACAGCTATGCGGACATGATCCATTCCATTGTCACGAAGCTCTCCTGCCAGTTTTGCCAGCTGCTCTCTACCGTTGAGCAGCGAAAATACCTTCCTATTTTGCATGATCTGTACCGGCAGATTCACGTTTCTCCCATGCACGCTGCAGAGCTTTACATCCTGCCATGCCACACCCAGCTTCGCCGCAAAATAATTCACCGAGGAAATGCCTGCGATCCGTTGCACATTCCATATTTTCTCACCACAATCCAGACGCGTTTCAAAGCTGTCTGCTCCGCTGTAAAATCCCACATCACCGGAAAACACGACTGCTGCCCGCGTGATCTGCGGATGCGCACGCAAATACCCAGCGATCTGTTCCCTGCGGTACTCGCACACCTGCTGTGCCGGAAATTCACTTACAGCCTCCAGCATCCGTTTTGCCCCGAAGATCACCTGCGCTTGTTCCAATGCGTGACGTGCTTCCAGAGTCATCTGCTCCGTCGTGCCCATGCCGATACCGACGAGCACGAGGGTACCTTCTGTGCTGCTGCCATTCTCTATCCCCGACATATTTACCGACAGACTTCCAGTCACTGCATCCGGCGTATCCGTTATAATACTACCAGTAGCTTTCCTGGTCGCACCCAGCCGCTCGCACACCTGATCAAAGGAAAGTCCCTGCTCCTGCGGTCTTTGGATCACAATGCAATGCATGCCAAGCGACAGCGCGGCCTGTACCTTGTCTGAAAATCCACCCGCATCTCCGGAATCCTTTGTCACAAGAATCTTCGCATCAGCCTGCCGAAACATCGCCCGGTTCAGTTCCTCCGAAAACGGCCCCTGCATACAGATGAGCTGTTTCCCCTCGAAGCCCAGTTGTTTGCATATTTCAAATGTCTCTTCCGTAGACAATACCCGTGCATACAACCGTGAAAAATCACTGACCGTCTCAACAAATACCGCCAGCTCCTTGCTGCCTGTCGTCAGGAAAATATTGCCCTGCATACGCTCTGCCAGCTGCGCTGCTGCCTCTGCATCCTCCACGATATGTATCCCTTTATCCACTGGAATCGCAGTCCCTGCCGGACGCAGGAGACGCACATATTCCATGTGCAATTCCCTGCACACCCTTTTCACGGTTTCAGAAACGACCTGAGCATAGGGATGCGTCGCATCCACAACGAGATGCGGCATGTTCTGCTGCAGAAAATCCGCCATCTGCTCTGCATCCATACGCCCGCTGTGCACCGAAAGGCAGGACTGTGGCCGCATCAGCTTCTCCCCGTATTCCGTTGCTACACAGGCGGTAACTTCTACGCCCGCTTCTGCCAAATGTTCAGACAGCAGACGACCCTCCGTTGTTCCTGAAAAAATAACAACCCTTTTCTTATAGATCATAATGTATACCCTCTCGGAGTCACCATCTTTCTGTCAATTTCACGCGTCTGGGAATTGCCGATAAACACCGTCGTAAACATATTTACCTGCTCCCCGCGCAGCTGCGCCAGCGTCAGCACCTTCGCACGCTCTCCCTCGCGCCCAATATTCTCCACCAGACCACATACCGTCTCCGGTGACTGATACTGCAGGATCAGGTCGCAGGCCTTTTTCAGATAGTCATGACGCTTTTTGCTGGACGGATTGTAGAGCACGATCACGAAATCCGCCTCTGCCGCCAGTAACAGCCGTTTTTCTATTTTCTCCCACGGTGTCAACAAGTCACTTAGACTGATGAGGGCAAAATCATGGATCAGCGGTGCACCAAGCACGGCTGCCCCCGCCAGCGCGGCCGTCACTCCGGCAACGACCTGGATATCCACATCCGGGTATTCCCCATGCAGCTGCCACACCAGTCCGCTCATGCCGTAAACGCCCGCATCTCCACTGCAGATCAGAGATACTGTTTTTCCCGTATCCGCCAGTGCCAGCGCTTCCCGGCAGCGATCCACTTCTTTTGTCATGGGTGTCGTAACATATTCTTTGTCCGGATAATCCGCTTTCACCAGTTCCGTGTATACATGATAGCCAACGATGCAGTCACTGCGCCGCAAGGCTTCTGCCGCCTCGAAGGTCATGCCCTCTTTTTTTCCCGGGCCGATTCCAACGATATATAACTTCTTTTGTAACGGTTCCTTCACTTCATCACTTTGTACCGGCTTGTCCGGCATAGTTATCTGATTCAAATGATTCCCTCCCGAAATTCTGTTGTAAACGTAGGATCATACAGCTTCGAACGCGAATACCTGCTTTGTAAGACTACATCACCGACGATGATCAGCGCGGTTTTTGTGATACCATGCGCTTTCGCTGTCTGCGCCAGTGTCTCTACCGTACACACATATTTTTGTTCATCCTCCCAGGATGCTTTATAGACGATTGCTGCCGGCGTGGTCTTTTGATAGCCGCCTGCAACCAGACGCTTCGACAATTCCTCCAGCATTCCTGTGCTTAAAAAGATGACCATCGTTGCCCCATGGGACGCAAAGGATTCAATGCTTTCCTTTGACGGCACCGGAGTGCGGCCCTCCATGCGGGTGATGATGACGCTCTGGGAGACATCCGGCAGCGTATACTCCAGATTCAGTGCCGCTGCAGCCGCCTGAAACGAACTGACACCCGGCGTATCATCATAGTCGATCCCTCGCGCATCCAGCGCGTCCATCTGCTCCCGGATCGCCCCGTACAGACAGGGATCTCCCGTGTGAAGACGGACGGTTGTCTTTCCCTCTGTTTCCGCCCGTTCCATCACTGCCAGCACTTCCTCCAGCGTCATCTTCGCACTGTTGTACACCCGGGCAGCCTCTTTTTTATGTTCCAATAACTGCGGATTCACCAGTGATCCTGCATAGATGATCACATCCGCCTCCTCCAAAAAACGTTTTCCCCGCAGCGTGATCAGATCCGGCGCTCCGCTGCCCGCACCCACAAAATGTACCATTTATTTTTCTCCCAAATCATATTCTAATGTCAAGCAAACGTATCTGTTCAGTACCTTTTATCTGCCAACCCAGCCCAAATAAAAGCATAAGCAATAAGAGCCTAATCCGGTTCACTTTTGTCTTTCACAATAATCAGCGAATAATAACCCGCATCCTCCGGAATCTCGTCCGCATCCCGGCAGATGCGCTCTCCATCCATGCCACAGTTTTCCACCATATAAATATCGGCCTCCATACGGGCAACCGCTTCTTTCACAAGGGGCATTTTTTTCCCGGCCTTCATAAGCACTTTTGTGCCGGGAAGCTTTATCGCTTCCTCGATCTCATAAGAAGACGGGATCACATGCAGCTGCTGTTTTTTCTCCACCAGTCCGGTATTTAACGCCGCGCCAGCCGCCAGAAAGGATGCCACTCCGCTGACGATCTCCGTCTCATAGCCTGCCTCCTGTACGAGTTTTTGCAGATATAAATAAGTGGAATAGATCGTCGGATCGCCAAGTGTCAAAAATGCGACCGATCTGCCCTGCTCCAGCAGTCGCATGATCTGTGCCGCGCCCTTTTCGTGGCTTTCCTTCAGCTTTTTTTCATCCTTTGTCATCGGCATATGGATGCAGACCGTTTCTTTATCCGCAATCTCCGGAACTGCCGCCAATGCAATCCCATACGCCACAGATTCTTCTTTCGTTTTTCCCGGCACTGCCAGTATCTCGCATTCATTTATGATCCGAACCGCCTTGATGGTAAGCAGCTCCGGATCACCCGGACCCACGCCTACGCCGTAAAATGTTGCTTTCTGATATTTCACCAGAAGTGTTTTATTTATTTTCATTGATGACCTCCTGAATATTACGATAGACCGCTTTTGTGAACATATCCTTAATATCATCCACGCAATCAAGCTCCATCGCAATCTTCGTCAATGAAAGGAGCGAGATCATACCCGTTGTCTCAAAGCGCTTGACAGAGCCATAGCTGACACCACTTCTTTCGCTGAGTTCTTCCTGTGAAATTCCACGCCGCTTTCGTATTTTCTTTGCGCGCTTTGCCAGCTCCATATCGATCTCTTCAGCCGTTTCCCATACATACTTTCCCATTTTTATGACCACCATTTCCCCATTTCAAATATCGCAACCCATCATGACCATCCATCATCATTTCATGTTGGTCTTATGCAAAACTCTTACTATCATTATAGATAATATTTTATCCAATTTCAAGAAAATAACAAGAAATAGATAATATATGAGCTGTTTTTTTAGGGCATCTCACATATTATCTATTTCTTGTTACCTCTTGATCAGAAGCACCGCGACATCATTCACATTTGTTCCGGTCGAACCTGTGATGATCAATCCTCCAGATCTCTCCAGTGCGTGATAGGCATCATTTTCCTCTAATGTATCAAAGATGCTGATTCCCGCCCGGGCAAGTACCTCCTTTGTCTCACCGTCACAGTAACCGCCTGCTGCATCCGTCGGTCCATCGGTTCCGTCACTTCCCACACTGAAAACAGCCGTATCCTTGAACCCTGCGATCTTGTCCGCCGCCGCCAGCGCAAGCTCCTGATTGCGCCCGCCTTTTCCATGTCCCGTCAGACGGACAACGGTCTCTCCGCCTGCTATGAAAGCAAGGCTCTCTTGCGTATCCTGATGAGACTTTGCGACCGCACCAAGAAAGGCACCTGCTTCCTTCGCCTGGCAGTCCAACTGGTCTGTCAGCACAACCGTTTGATACCCCAGTTCTTCACAGGCATTTTTGGCAGCCTCACAGAGATTTCTGACACTTCCGGTAATGACCGTTTCCACATTTGACAACAGCTTGGGTGTCTCTTTTTCCAATAGACTTCTCGCGTCATTGCTCAGCTTCAGCTGATACTTTTCCGCGATCCGCATTGCATCCGCACAGGTGGTACTGTCCGGATAAGCCGGACCGGAGGCGATCATATCCAACGGGTCGCCCAACACATCGCTCAGCACGATACTGTAGACATGCGCCGGCTCACACAACCGGGCAAATCTTCCGCCCTTCACAGCAGAAAGGCGCTTACGGATCGTATTCATTTCCTTGATGTCAGCACCGCAGGCAAGCAGCTGTCCGGTAATATCCGCCAGTTCCTCTTCCACGATCAAGGGCTTTTCAAAAAGCGCGGAACCGCCGCCAGAGAGCAAAAACAACACCGTATCTTCTTTTTTGAGCCCGGATACCAGATCCAGTGCTGCCTGTGTCCCTTTGAAGGAATTTGAATCCGGAACGGGATGACCTCCCTCAAAGCAGGTCATTCCCGGGATCTCGCCTTTTACATGGCAGTATTTCGTGCACACCACTCCGGCTTTGATCGCATTCTGCAAAACAGCGGCCGCTGTATTTGCCATTTCCCACGCTGCTTTCCCGGCTGCAACCACATAGATTTCGCCCGTATCAAATTTCTTATTACTTAATGCCTGTCGTACCGCCTCATCCGGCAACACTTTTTGAATGGATTCCCGAATGATAAACTCTGCATCCCGTCTCAGATTCATGTGTACTCCTTCATTCTTCATATCTGTTCTGAAAAGTTACCATTCTTCATTATCACAGTTCCCCATAAACATTAGAAAACAGGATCGCATGAATCCGTAACCGTCCACCTGCACGCTGCCGCAGATAATAGTCGACCCGTTCCTTCACCACATCCATGACCGGACGCAGCATGTGGTGTTCGTCTAAAATCCTCAGTGCATCCTCCGTAGTAACTGCATCAAACAACAATTTTAAAACTTCCTGCGGAACATCCGCGCGCACACCGGCAGATACGAGCAGATCAATGCGTGCGTCTGCCTGTCTGGAATGGGTGTTAAAAATGCCTCCTGAGAGCTTGATCAGCTTTCCGATATGCCCAACCAGCAATACTTCCGTAAATCCGAGCGCAGCCGCCATGTCGATCGCATCACCGATAAAATTGGAGCATTTCACTGCAGAATCTACATTTATATGATTCTCCGACTGCAATTTACCCTCCGAATCGGTAAGCCCATCTTGCAGATGATCCTGGTGCATGGTTCTTTCTCTCAAAAAATCCAGCCCGTAATTTCCCGGCACCAGGATCACATTCTGATGTCCTTCTGCCCGGCGCACAGACAATTCCGTGCGGATGGTCGCCTTCAGCGCTTCCTCGCTCATGGGCTCCACAATGCCACTTGTCCCGAGCACCGAAATGCCACCCTCGATACCAAGTCTCGGATTGAAGGTCTTTGCTGCCAGCGACACTCCTTCGGGAATTTCGATCGTGATACGGATACCGCCGTCATAATGCGCACGCTCCATCACCCGGGACACTTCCCGCGTGATCATCTCCTGGGGCACATGATTGATGGCAGCGGCTCCCACCGGCTGATCCAGTCCCGGACGCGTCACACGCCCTACACCAAGGCCGCCCACGATCAGCACACCCGGCTCATCAGAATATTCTGCAATTGCATAAACATAGATGCCGTCCGTAATATCCGGGTCATCCCCGGCATCCTTCTTTACCCCACAGCGCACACTCTGCCTGTTCATTTTCCGAGAAGATGCGCAGTTCTTACTCATCTGATCTGCAGCATCTGGTTCCCTGTCAGAATGAACCACCCGAATGTCTTCGACATCCAATGACAACTCGATTCCTTTTGGTGTCAGAAACGTTACAACTGCTATCTCATCACCACAAAGAAGCATCTGCGAAGCGGCTGCTGCTGCCGCTGTCGCACAGCTACCGGTGGTATAGCCAAAGCGAAGTCCCTGTTCATTTTTCGGTAGTATCGTACTCATATATACCTCCCGTGTAATTGTCATGTGCAACGATTCAGACCCCGGCTCGATTCCGCTCTGCTTCATCAACCCGGAAAATTCATATATTTCAGATAGTTTTCCTCAAACTCCGGCTGCTCTGCCAGCACTACCTGTCTGCACTGCGCCAGCAATTCCTCGCAGGCTGACTCAAGCTGTGCGCATCTACCCGCAAAAACCGCACCGGAAAGGCTGCTGTTTCCCACCGGACGAATGCGTCCCCGAAATGCTTCCGGCAACAATCCGATACGAATTGCCGCCTGTTCATCCATGCGCACGCCAAAACCTCCCGCGAGATGAATCTGTGCTATTTCTTCCGCGCCCACGCCAGCTGCCGCAAGCAGCGCCTCGATTCCTGCACGGATCGCGCCCTTTGCCAGCTGAAGTGCACGAACATCTCCCTGTGTAAAGGCGATCCGTTCTCCTGATGCTGTTTTTCCCAGCAGAAAACCGTTTTCACGGTATTCTTCCGCAAACAGTCCGGTCGCATCTAAAAATCCTACGCAAAGCAGCTCACTGACAAGCTCCAACACACCGCTTCCGCAGATGCCCACAGGAGCTGCATCTCTGATCGTACGCAGCATCATATCTTGTTCCTGATACGTTCCGGTTCGTCCCTCTGCCAGACTCTTACAACGGTCCGCTTGACTCTCCACCAGCTTCACCCCGCAGATCGCCCCCGGCACGCTGGCACAGCCACAGCTGATACCTCCGCCCTCAAAGGCCGGACCGGCTGCCGTACTGGTCACATAGATCTGTCCGTTATGGCGCAGCGCCATCTCTCCATTTGTTCCCACATCCAGCAAGAGCACCGTATCATTACCTTTGTCCATTCCCAGCGTCAGCATTCCCGACACGATATCGCCACCCACAAAGGCAGACACCGCAGGTAAAACAATCACCGGGCATCGAAACCGGCTGGCGCCTAAGATCCGCATTCCATCCGCGTTTATCATCCGTTTATTTGCCGGGACAAAGGGCGCCCGTCCCAATGTTTCACAGGAATAGCCCATGAGAAGATGCACCATCGTCATATTGGCAGCGATCACAATTGTTTGCACATCCACAGCCTGCACATTTGCCCGGCGCAATAACTCTGCTAATAGCCCACACACATCCTCCTGCAACAGTTCCTGCAGTCGGGCACGCTTTCCATGATTGGAAGCTTCCATACGACTAAGCACATCCGCACCGAAATCGCGCCCGGAATTGACCGCAGTCACCGTCTCGACAACCGTGCCGTCTGACCAACCGTATAGACAGGCAGCCAGTGTCGTTGTACCGATATCGACGGCGATACCATAACCATTTTCGTCCGTGGCAAACACTCCTTGTTTTTCAGATGACGTATCACCTGCACTGTCGTTTCCAACCTTCTCAGACCCGGTGACATCTCCTGGCTTCTGTTTCGGAAACATATTTCTTTTCTGCAGATCAGCGCTCTGTTCTGTTACCCTTCCGATGTTCATGTCAGTAATACAGCCACTCATCTCCGCCACCGCGGAAATCTGCCTGCCGGGCTTCGCCAGCACCCGGATGCGCAGGTCTGACACCGGGCGCGCCGTACACGCCAGACGCACGCCTGACGCGATCTCCCGTTCAGATAAAAATCTCCGGTCCTCCGCCGTTGCAGGCAGTTCTCCACTCACCACGCGCACACGGCATTTTCCACATCGACCGCTGCCACCGCAAGGCGCATCGATCCGCACGCCTTGCTCCCGCAAAGCGTCTATCAGAACGCTTCCTGCTTCGCACTCAATTCTTTTTCCCTGATCCTCCACCAGTATTTTAATCATATTTTTATTTCGCATCCCACAATCTTTTTTTTCGCATTTTGCGCAGTCATGTCCCGCCGCGAACCGGTCGCAGTCACCGGCAAGCTCCAGCACATAACACATGGATTTTTCCGGCACCAGCATGTGTGCTTCCGTCACACGCGCACCTGCCAGCCGCCCTGCATCCAGTACCTCACAGATCCGCTCCTGTATCTCAGGCGAAAGCTCCGTCGGAGCCTCCAGCCTCTTTGCCACTCCAACACTTTTTTCGGCACAAAAGGCGCGGATCTCATCCTGCACCCTTTCATCCATCGCAAAGAGCCACGCACTCAGCATCGCATCTGCCACCAGCGCACGCAAATGCTCTCCCTTTGCAAACAATTCGTGCACATACTGTTCGCCTGCTTCGCCTACTGTGAGCAACACAGAAAGAGTATCTGCTGTTTGGAAAGGCACTTCACGCATCAGCGCCACCGGCTGCACCAATTCGCGCAGCTTCACAAGCTCGTAATCAAATATTCTTTTTATCTCTCTCTGGTCTGTCCGCCTGTCACCGAGCAGTCGGCAAACAGTCGAAAACTCCGGTTCACATGAAACATGCATCTTTTTTATTCTTTCACTCATTTTTGTAAATATGCTCTTTTATAGGATTTCTTCACGCCCTCTCCTTTATTTCCACATCAAGCCCCAAAAGATTTGCCAAAAATAATGCTTTCTCAAGTTCAGCCGTAGGCTTTCCATTTTCCAGATTCGAAATAAAACTTGTACTGAAACCGGTTACTTCAGCCAGATATGCCTGTGTGTATCCCATCCGTTTTCTCTGTAGCTGTATCGCTTTTCCGAAGTCCTTCGCACCTGTTATTTTCATACTCGTCTCCCTAATATAGCCGTACGACCAAATTTCTTGTTTTCTATCAAAATATAGCCGTACGACAATATATAATATGTTTCATTATACTTTTAGTCGTACGGCTAAGTCAAGGAATATCTTCTTTTGATTCTGTAGTTACATCTTCCGTATCATCCGTCTAAATATAATACATTTTCACAAATTCATCGAAGCGCGGCAACGCCAGGCTCAAATAACCATATTGCTCACTGTTCACAACGCCTTTTCGCTTTAACCGGTCGCGATAAACCGAGAACTGCTCTGATCTCATGTTCAGGCGCTCTCTGATATGTTTTATTTTTGTCTCACCACTCACTGCCATCTCGTAAACAATTTTTTTGTCCAACTCAGAAAGCTCAGACCAGATCTTACTATACACATACTCTTCCAGATACTGGTCATATTCAGGCAGGATATCTTCTAACCTCATCTGGTCACGATTTTCCCAATAGAGATATCCGAGTACCTGAAATGCAAACGGATACCCTTTTGTCAACACTGCCATCTGTTCTGCCTGCGCCCCATCCACAGAAAGTATATCCATATACTGCTTTTTTACTGCGGTATAATTCAATGGATCCATCACGATCTTTGGCGCACGATATAAAAATGTAAGCGACTTATCATTTTGAAGCTCATATAGATTTTCGTAAAGTCCCGTCATCAGCAAAAATACCGGGTAATCGCGCCGTAAAAAAATCTGAAATGCACTGGCAAATACTTTGATGTAGGAACTGTTTGTCACTTCATCAACTGTGATCAATAGCCTCTTTCCGACCTTTTGCAGCTCACCCAGCATGAGTTCTAGTGCACTTTCTATATCTGTCACGGGAACCGCGTCCTCAATCGATAATCCAATACCTAACGCTGATACATCCAGTTTGGATCTTAAAAATAATGCATGCATCTGCGGGATACTGTATAGCTTAGCAGCAAGACTTTGAAGCAGATCTCGTTCCGGATTCAGTTCCAGCACGATCCAATCCGATTCCTCCCGAAGCATATTTGCAATAGTCGTCATCAGCACTGTTTTGCCGGAGCCTCTGACTCCGGTAAGCATGTAGATCTGGTTGGAGGGATCTGCTGCTTGAAAATTCTCCATGATCTCGTTCGTCTGCGTGATGCGTGAAATAAACTGTGTCGGTTTTTTTCCAAAAGACAAGGTAAATGGATTATTCATTCTGCACCTCTCATAGAGTTTTATAAGTTTTTATAACTTTCCATTTCTTATATA
This sequence comes from bacterium, assembly GCA_028727105.1. Lineage (GTDB taxonomy): Bacteria > Bacillota > Clostridia > Lachnospirales > Lachnospiraceae > W0P33-017. The sequence goes on along the minus strand of JAQYOU010000020.1, from coordinate 12,414 downwards.
ACCTTTTATAACTTTTTAATTATTATATAACCATTTATAACTTTTGGCAATAACATCATAGAAAAGGACTGCCCTTTAGACAGTCCTTTTTTAAATCACGCATCATCCTATGTACTATTTTTCCAATCTTTTATTCACCGGGATCAGGATCAGATAGATCAGTACCGCATATGCCATGGACAGGATGGCGACTGCCAGATTCGGTCCAAGGTATTCGATACTGTCCAGACCACTCAGGATGATGATACCCGCAGTCAGCGCCATAAACACCCCCGCCGGGAGCACTGCCTTTTGTACGATACAGAATACTTCTCTTTTTCCTCTTGCGCCTGAGCACAAAACGACCGCTGCGCAGATCAGTATGATCCCCAGCAGGGACGGCAGATCCAAAAACCACATCAGTGCATGCAGGCCTTCACTGGTAATTCCAAGCAAAAACAGAAATGACAGAATACCCAGCACGATTCCCACGATCAACTGAATAGTGGTACTTTTTCTATTGTCTTCATTTTGTTTTAATAGATTCATCATATTTTCCTCCGCTCTCTGTGGATAGGTCTCCACAGGCAATTTTTCACCGGAGAGAAGTTCATTCACCGAGATATCCAAAGCCTGGCATAACGATGTAAGAATCTCCGTATCCGGCACACTATTTCCGTTTTCCCATTTCGATATTGTCTTATCACTCACTCCGATCCGGTCCGCCAGATCCTTCTGCGTCATCCCCTTCTCTTTTCTGCACAGTTGGATAAAAGATCCAATCTTGTTCTCATTCATAAAAACTTCCTCCTTTGTAAAAAGCTGCAGCTCTTACCTAAGACTATACCCCTTCAAGGAAAAATGCGCAATCCACAAAGCGGAGAATCCCTCTCCCCCTCGTAGAATTGCGCATTTTTCTCCCTATGAACGTTCCCTTTACGTTCTCCAAAAAGGATCCGTCACTTTTCGTTCTCCTCGTTTACGATCGCCCGGATCTTTTCTTTGATGATCCGCGTATTTTCTCCCGCCTGAATGGAGAGCACACCCTCAATGATGATCTCTCTCACCAGATACTCCGTGTCGCGCTTCTTTTCCAGCTTTCGCGCGATGGGAATACAGATCCAGTTGGCTATGATGGAACCGTACAGTGTCGTGATCAGCGCCAGTGACATTCCCGCGCCGATCGCCGAGGAATCCGATCCCATGGTTTTCATCATATTGATGAGTCCAATCAGCGTGCCCACCATGCCCCACGCCGGTGCATAGGCCCCCAGGTCCTGCCAGAAACGGATCTGTTTTTTGTCCATATCGTATTTATGAGTCATTTCCATTTCCATGATATCACGGATCAGCTCCGGCTCACTGCCATCCACCACCAGGCTGATTCCCTTTGCCAGAAATCCGTCCGTCAGCTGGCTGCTCTTTTCCTCCAAAGACAGCAAACCTTCTTTTCTTGCCAGGTCAGACATCTCATAAATGGAATCCATGATCCCAGCCATATCCGCCGCCCCGCCAAAAAGAGCATATCCAAAGCCTTTGATCCCAAGGAAAAAATCCCCAAAGGAATCCGCCGTGATAAGGACTGCAAACAGCGACCCTCCAACCGTCACGATAAAAGACGGTAAATGGATAAAATTTACAATGGTCTGAATGCCTCCGTTTGTGGCAACACCAAAGATGATGGCCATGAAGCACATCAAAAACCCCGTGACTCCTGCCCGATTGTTTCGCATAAAAAATCCTCCCGCTGATCTTGATCATACCGATCATACGGGAGGAATACCGCTCTACGCAACCTACAAAAAGCAGAACGGTTCTACACTTTATGGATTTATACAGATATTTCTGCTACTTCAAAAGATCACCCGGATCTCCGTGCCCTCGCCCAGCTTGCTGTCGATCTCCAGCTTTGCATCATGCTGCTCCACGATGTGCTTAACGATGGCAAGTCCAAGTCCGGTGCCTCCGGTAGATTTAGAACGGCTCTTGTCCACACGATAAAATCGCTCAAAGATCCGCTCCTGATCTTCTCTTGGGATACCGATCCCGGTATCCGTCACAGAGAGCATGGGATGTCCGTCTTTTGTCACCACCCATACCTTCACCGATCCGCCTGCATTGTTATAGCGGATCGCATTGTCACACAGGTTATAGACCAGCTCCTCCATCATCTCACGGTTGGCGTTCACAACGCATCTGGTTCCCCGCAGGCAGATGGATATCTCGTGCTTTTCAGCATGGACCTGAAGCATATCCACACAAGTTCTTGCGATCTCGTACAGATCCACCTCCTGTACCGCCAGATCCTGTTCGCTCACATCCAGCTCAGACAACCGGATGATATCATTGATCAGCGTCAAAAGACGCTTGGAATTCTTATGGATCTCACCCGCAAAACGCCGGACATCCGCATCCGTAGCCATCCCATTCTCGATCAGCTCCGAATAGCCGGAGATCGCCGTCAGCGGCGTCTTTAACTCGTGGGAGACATTTGCAGTAAAATCCTGCCGCATTCTGGCATTTTTCATAATGTCTTCGTGCTGCTTGCGGATCTTCGTCGTAAAGGGGATCATCTCTTTGTAGACCGTCATCGAATCCAAATGATCCATATCGTTGGCCATTCGCTCGATCGGCTCCAACAGCTGCATGGTCAGAAAATGCGACAACATCAGTCCGATCAGAATAAGCCCTGCACCGATGCCTGTGATCCAGGGCAGCACACTGGTAAAAACCGCCCAGATGCTGCCGCTCTCCTTGCCCACACGAAGCACCGAACCATTATCCATCCGGACCGCATAGTAGAACAGGTTCCGTCCGATGGTATCGGAATGGCGGATGGCTTCTCCGCTTCCGTTTTTTAACGCCTCCGCAATCTCCGGCCGGTTTTCATGATTGTCCATATCATCGGCATCCGCCTGACTGTCGTAGCGCACTTCTCCATCCGGATCGATCAGCGTGACACGTACGTCCGTGTCTGTGAGGGTATATTCTTTCACGGCAGCCACATCATCAAACACGCCTGCATGCTCTAATACATAGGTATAGGAACGCAGATCTGCAAGCACCTCTTTTTTAAACAATTCATAATATGCCAGCGTGGCCAAAACCAGTGTCAGAACCACCGAGAGCACGGTCAGCAACACAAATCTGGCATTAATTTTTCGTTTCATAAACAGTTTCTCCAAAACACGGAATGCTTTTCTACCCTGGGAAAGCCCTGAAAAGCGCTACTCCAGCCGGTAACCTACATTTCGTACCGTCTTGATATGATTCCCGTAGGCACCGATCTTCTGACGCAGCGTCTTGATATGCATATCGAGGGTGCGGCTCTCGCCCTCGTAATCCGTTCCCCACACCTTCGTCATGAGGGTTTCCCGCTGCAACACGATGCCTGCGTTCTGCAAAAAAATGCGAAGCAGCTCGAACTCCTTAAAGGTCAGCTCCACCGGCTCACCCTGTACACTCACCCGGTGTTTTTCCAGATCCATCGTGAGCTCCTGAAACTGTAATACCGTATCCTCTTGAAGTCCGCTGCTCCTTCTGAGCAGTGCCTTCACCCGGGAGATCAATTCCATCACACCAAAGGGCTTGGTCAGATAATCATCCGCACCCAGATCCAGTCCCTTCACCTTATCGATCTCCGTTGTTTTTGCCGTCACCATGATGATGGGCAGACGTCTCGTCTCCACCCGGGCACGCAAGTCCTTTAGAATTTCCAGACCATCCTTATCCGGAAGCATGATGTCCAGCAGGATCAGATCCGGCAGTGCCCGCTCCATCCGCTTGTAAAACGCAGCCGCACATTCAAAATCCTCTACCTCATAACCGGAATTTTTAAGGGAAAAGCTCTCGATCTCCCGAATATTCTGATCATCCTCAACAACATAGATCGTTGCCATTCTCATCCTCTCCTTTTACTGCTCCAGCGCATAGCGTTCCTTATAGCTGTGATACAGCTGGGCAAACCGCGGATCCTCCGCCTTTATCTGCCCGAGATATTTATGCACATCATGCTCCTTTTCATCTACCTGAATGACCGCAACTGCGATATTTGAGCAATGATCCGCTATACGCTCATAATTTGTCACGATATCCGTAAGGGCAAAGCCCAGCTCGATCGTACACTTTCCTTTTGCAAGACGCTTGATATGCCGTGAGCGGATCTCTTCCTTTAAGTCGTCAATGACCTCTTCCAAAGGCTCCACCTGCATAGCCTCCTCCACATCCGCATGTTCAAAGGCATGGAATGTCACCTGTATGATATCCTGGAGTGCGTCTGTAAATACGGCCAGCTCTGCCGTAGCTTTTTTCGAAAAATGTGCCTGTTCCTTGTTCATGCGCTGTGCATTCTGAGCCAGATTGACAGCATGATCCGCCATGCGTTCCAGATCACTGATGCTTTTTAAAAGCGTTGTCAGCACATGATTATCATGTTCTGCCAAAGGCTTCGCACAGAGCTGGACGAGATAAGTTCCCAGCCCATCCTCATAAGTATCCACACGCTGCTCCAGTTCGCTGATCCGCTTCACTTTCTTCTTATCATACCCCTCATTCAGCTCCATCGCAAGCGTTAAAGCTTCACTCACAAGCTTTGCCATCTCAATGGCAGCTGCCTTCGCCTGGGCAACTGCAAAAGCGGGGCGTTCCAGAAAACGTTCGTCCAACAGCTTGATCCCGGCTTCCTCCGGCAGTTTTTTCTGCTCTCGCTCTTTCGGATCCTCATGTTCCGGAATCGTAAGCACTGCAAGGCGCTCCAAGACTTTGGAAAACGGAAGAAGCACAAGGGTTGCCATAATATTAAATGCCGTATGCACAAGCGCGATACCTGCACCGTTTGCCGCCTGATCCAGAAATGTAAAATGCAAAAATGCGTTCAATGAATAGAAAACGATCATAAAAACTGCTGTTCCGATCAAATTAAAATACAAATGAACAAGTGCAGTCCGCTTCGCATTCTTGCTTGCTCCGATACCGGAGATCATGGCAGTCACACAGGTACCGATGTTTTGTCCCATGATAATAGGGATTGCCGCACCAAAGCTGACCGCTCCGGTGGCACACATGGCCTGCAAAATACCCACCGACGCAGAGGAACTCTGGATCACTGCCGTGAGCAGCGCACCCACAAGCATGCCAAGGATCGGATTTTTAAACGCGACAAAAAGGCTGGTGAACTCCGGCACATCAGCCAGAGGCTTCACCGCTCCGCTCATGGTCTCCATACCAAACATCAGAACCGCAAAGCCCAAAAGGATCGTTCCAATGTCCTTCTTGTTCTCATCCTTTAAAAACAACAAAAAGATCACGCCGATCATTGCCAGAACCGGCGAAAATGAGCTGGGCTTTAGCAGCTGGATAAAAAAGCTGTCACCCTCCACGCCGGCCAGACTTAAGATCCATGAAGTGATCGTCGTTCCCACGTTTGCACCCATAATGATGCCCACTGCCTGCGAGAGCTTCATGATGCCGGAATTGACAAAGCCCACTACCATGACCGTTGTTGCCGATGAGCTTTGTATCACTGCCGTCACACCTGCTCCAAGCAGGACCGCGCGAATAGGCGTGCTCGTTAATTTCTCTAAAATCTGTTCAAGGCGGCTGCCTGCCATTTTAGCCAGACCGTCGCCCATCGTGTGCATTCCGTACAAAAACAATGCCAGCCCACCCAGCATGGTGAGCAATCCGAAAATGTCCATTTTTCGTACTCCTTATCCTTTTACATAAAAATCGTATATTAACCTTATCATCGTAATGCATTTATGTAAAATATAGGAGTAATTAATGTAAAATCTATGTAAAATATGACGCCATGCATCATTGCAGGCGCTATCTCACATTGTCCTTATACCAGTATCCAAACCAAACCGCGCCAACACATGCTGCTGCGATCACCACGATCTTACATAAAAGAATCAATCCGCTCATGCTTATGACCTCCGTATTTATTATATCCAAAGTATCCCGCAGTCATGTAAAATCCATTACCACAAACAGGTAAATTCCATGTAAAGAATATGTTAAGCACCGCAACTGTTCATTACCTTCACAATCACGATGCAAAACACCAAAAGCTCTTACACGTGTTCACCGGTCATCGAAAAGATCACCCACTCCGCAATATTTGTGGCATGATCGCCGATGCGCTCAAAATATTTTGCCACCATGAGCAGGTCTGTGGTCTGTTCTCCATCATCATGTCCGGACCGAATTTCTGCAATGATCTCTTTTTTCACCTTATTAAAGAGCTCATCCACCTCATCATCCATCTGGATCACCTTTCGCGCCAGATCCAGATCCCGGTTTACGTAGGCATCCACACTGTTTGTCACCATCACGGTGGTCTGCTTTGCCATCTGCTCAATATCCGAGATTTCTCTGATATACGGTTTTCCTGCCATGAGAAGGGTCAGCTCTGAGATATCTGCCGCGTGATCTCCGATCCGCTCCATATCTGTGATCATTTTCATGGTTGCCGACACGATACGCAAGTCTCCAGCCACCGGCTGCTGCATCAAAAGGAGCTTGTAGCAAAGCTGTTCGATATTCCGCTCCTGCGTATCAATCTCAACATCGTAAGCGATCGTTTCTTCTGCACGATCCGTATCCTGTGATACAAGCGCTGTGATGGCTGTCTCTATGGCATTCTCAATCATGCTTCCCATGGTGATCATCTGGTCATTTAATTGCTCTAACTGCTTTTTAAAACTGGTTCTAGGCATATGTATACTCTCTTTCTTCTATTTTTTATAATGAAAAGATCAACCGAAACGTCCGGTAATGTAATCCTCTGTCCGCTTATCGGACGGTGAAGAAAACAGCTTTTCTGTCCGGTCATATTCCACCACTTCACCTAAAAGGAAAAATGCTGTGCGGTCAGACACACGGGTTGCCTGCTGCATGTTATGGGTCACCATAATGATCGTGTATTCCTTTTTCAGCTCCATCACCAGATCCTCGATCTTTGCAGTAGAGATCGGATCCAGAGCAGAGGTAGGCTCATCCATCAGAATGACCTCCGGATTAACTGCCAGAGCTCTCGCAATGCAAAGTCGCTGCTGCTGGCCACCGGACAGGCCGAGGGCTGATTTCTTTAAACGGTCCTTTAATTCATTCCAGATCGCAGCCTGGCTGAGGGAACGCTCCACGATCTCGTCCAGCTTTGCTTTATTCTTAATTCCATGTGTACGAGGTCCATAGGCGATGTTATCGTAAATACTCATCGGAAAGGGATTGGGGTTCTGGAACACCATACCCACTCGTTTTCTGAGCAGATTCACATTCATTCCATGAAAAATATCCACATCATTTAAAAGCACATCACCTGTGATCCGGCAATTTTCCACAAGATCATTCATCCGGTTCAATGTCTTTAAAAAAGTGGATTTTCCGCAGCCGCTGGGGCCGATAAATGCCGTGATCTCATGCTCCGGCAAATTCATATTAATGTTTTTCAGCGCGTGAAAATCCCCGTAATATAGTTCGAGGTTTCTGACTGTATATTTGTCCGCCATATCTTTTCTCCTTTTGTTTTTCTGCCATATATTATAGAAAAGGCATGTAAAATCCATTATCATCCACAGGTAAAAAGAATGTAAAATAAGCGTAAAAAACTGCCTGTTCCCTGTGCAAAACACAGAGAACAGACAGCCTGCGCTCCTTACAGTCTTTACTTTTCAATTCCGGTATCCGCCAGAAACTGCCGGATCTGTTCTAATTTAACCTGCGCATCCCTGATGCCCACATCATAAAGTGCCTGCAGCTTTTCCGGATCCTTCTCTACCCTGCTGATCTTCACATGCTGCGAAGGCCGAAGTATCAGTACCTTTCCCTCCTGCTCCAGCTCTCCCAACCGCGCCGTGGAAGCATTGTACATCACATGACGGTCCCGCACCTTCTTTGCAAAGTTCGGATATTCATGTGCATAACACAACCGCGTAAGCAAAGGTGACATCGGTTTTTTCACATATCCGTCAGGCTTTGTCAGCACGACCACCAGCCTGTCATAGCCCATCTCCATGAATTTTTCAAAGGGAATACTGTCTGTGATCGCTCCGTCCAGATACTTTTTCCCAGCAATCTCCACCGGCTTTGATACAAAGGGCATGGAACCGGAAGCGCGAAGCACATCCATCTGATCAAAAACACTGTCCACCTTTATGTACTCAGCCTCACCGGTCTCTACATTCGTGACCACCGCAAAAAAGGGAATCCCTGATGCCCGATAGGTCTCATCGTCAAACACATCCAATGTACGCGGCACACGGTTGTATGCATAATCCGTATCCACGATATTTCCGGTTCGCAGCAGCGGTCGCAGCCCCAGATAGTTAGGATCTGCATTAAATCGTTTGTTATAACGGATCACACGCCCCGCCTGCTTACTTAAAAGATTCACCCCAAACAATGCCCCCGCCGAGACACCGATCACACCGTCAAAGGTGATCCCCTGCTCCATAAATACATCCAGCACGCCTGCGGTGTACATCCCCCGCATGGCGCCGCCTTCTAAAACCAGTCCTGTTTTCATATGTTCTATTTCCTTCTAAAAAATGATCGTAATTCCATTTGGCTGCATGATCAAGTCAGTCAATGTTTCTTTACTTGTAGCAATCTCTCTGGCTCGTATATCATAGACAAGCATACCAAGCACAACAATATTTCCATTGGCTCCTGTCGATAATATTTCTTTCATGTGCATTGTGTCACGCAGAATACCTTCTCTGTAAAGAATTTGCACCAGTTTTGGAGTACTGAATATACCAATCGTTTTCCCACGATGCGGCTCTGGTATCTCCTTAAATAAGGTATCGATTTTTCCAGCGGCTCCTTTATCGTCCGTGATCACACAAAATTTACCATCCTCATCTCCCGGCATATGAGATAAAATATAGAGGCAGATAGCGATCAGTTCTTCGCCTAGGTTATCACCTGACTCCTTGTTGCTTCTGACAGCCTCAAAAAAACGCCTGTATATTCCGGAATTGTCCTGATTTTTCCCCTTTATCACTTCATTGTTGATGCTAACATTTTCTTCCAATGTTTCCGTTATCGTACTCACTGGACGCTTCATTAGTCTTACTGCCCAACATAAATACTGATTAATTGCTGCATTCGTGCTGAAGCAGATCTCCATCACATCAAAGAGATCTTCTTCATACATCACTATGACTGCGATCCCCTGTTTCTTTATGCGCTTCATATATGCAACATATTCTTGATTCAGCACCCCACTATGAGATGCCAATTCCATTAAAATGCATCTTGTAATAATGATGATACCATCCTGATCTTTCAGATATTTCAAGAAATACTCTGCTAACTCGCCTGGCAGATTCGCATGTCGCCGAAATGAACACGTATCATAAAAATAACACTTGGAACTGCCGATCACCGCCCGGGTGATTGCATCCTTTTCAATGATAACATCAGACAAAATCTCTTTCATATTATGAGGAGTATCTGTATAACCGTTTCCCATCCATTACTCCCCCTTTATGTCTGTATATAATTTCCTCATATTTTTCATGACTTTTTCCAGTGTTCTTTGATTTAAGTAAGCATCCCGGACACCTTCTTTTCCAAATTGTTCCACTAGCGCTTCTATATGAGTATAGTCGTCTTTCCCTGTAGCATCCAGAATATCGGCATCAAGCCATAGATCATGAAACCGCTCCCGAATACGATTCGGCTCTATATTCAGGAGGTCTTCCGAAATATTCATATCATCCGGCAATCCCAATTCATAGGCACGTATCAGTACAGCCATATATGGTGCCTGATAATAATTCATCAAACGTATCAATGTATCTTTTTCATTATTTCCGGATTCATCTTTAAATTTCGCATACATAAACCGAAAACTTGCTTCTGGCATAAGGAGCATGCCGGCAAACAGATTTGCTGCAACTTCCTCTTCCTGCTCATAATAATGATTATTTACAAGTTCCACCTTGGTTTTAGGCTCGTTCTTCTGGTAAAACACATGATACAGTTCATGGCAAACAGCAAAATTGATCGTTACTTTGGACAAGGAGGTGTTCAGAACGATATATCCCAGTGCATCCCCTCTATAGCAAAGTGCACCGATTTCTTTATCGGAAAATGGCATTTCAAAAACCAAATATCCCTTCTCCCGAAAAGAAGACCTTGCAATCTGCATAATATTCAAAACCTCTTTGTCGCTACTCATACCTGCAAAAGAGTAAAAATTTTTTACTTTGGATTCCATATCAGCTCTGTTTGCATCACAATACTTTATTATTTTTCTTAACCTCTCAATGTTCATAACTTACCCTCAGACAGATTCAAAAAACGATACTTTGCGCTCATCACTTCATCGATATTGGCCATTAACTTTTCCAGTTTTTCCGCAATCTCATTCTGCTTTTCCGTTGGATTTCCCGCATAGAATACAATCTTTTCAGGCAGATAGTCATGCATCTGAGGTACGCAAAAGGAGCTGCTTAGAAAGAATTCCATTTTCTGTCCCAATGCATTTGCGATTTTCTCCATATCTGTTGCATTGATGTCCTGTGCGCCCGTCAGAATACGCGATAACTTCTTTTGATCAATTCCGGTTTTTAAACTGATGTACGTTTGTTTGATCTTCATCTGTGACAAATAGGCATTTACATTTTCAATATATTTCGTCATACCACGTACCTCTTTCTGTATTATATACGTTCATTACTGTTTACTTATATTATACACAACGCCGCCTTTTATTCAATCAAAAATCTCAAAAAATAAGATTTTATCTCTCTCATCCACTTTTTCTACATTATTCTTCTGAAAAAAATATCAAAATATCTCAAATGCATCTTCCGTTCCTGTGATATAATGTAAATATATTTGCAAAATCTACCACAAAGGAGCGCTACATATGACAAGAAGAGAACATGAGATCACAGACATGAACCGTATCACGGAAATCTTAGACAAATGCAAGATCGTACATCTGGCATTCATTGACGAAGGAAAGCCGTATCTGCTTCCTATGAACTACGGGTACACGATGGAGGACGGTCGCCTTACCTTATATGTGCACAGTGCCACAACCGGTCACAAGCTGGATGTGATCCGCGCCAACCCTACCGTCAGCTTTGAGATGGAATGCGATCTGGAGCCCTTTGAGGGGAAGGTCGCCTGCCAGTATGGTCTTGCCTACTCTACCGTTTTCGGCATGGGAACCGCTGAGATCCTTGAGGATCCTGAAGAAAAGGGAGCCGCTCTTTCCAACCTGATGAAAATACAGACCGGAAAGGACTTTTCTTTCGATGAAAAAATGGTCTCCATCGTCAGCGTCATCATGATCCGGGTTACAGAATATGCCGCCAAGCACCGCCCCATCCCGGAGGGACTGCGAAAATAGAACGGTACGCCACCAGGCGCACTACCTAAAAAGAGGAACGAGTACATCGTACTCATTCCTCTGTAAACCGGGATAGTTGCCATGCATTCTACCACCATTCAAGATATGATCAACAGAAGGTTTCCGCAATAAGTATGTGTATACACATATCCGGTAACCGTTGCCTTGTATCCGTCCTTTTCATAGTCCTCAGAATCCGTCAAATACTTTGTAAGCGGAAGACCTGTCTCTGCGCCAACCTCCGTTGTCACCTCATAGATCATCCATTTTCCGTTTTCACTGCTTTTTAAGGTAGCATACTGTTTCTTGCTTCCTTTTTTCGAGAGGAGAATTGCCGTATTCGAATATTCAAAAATTCCGGCATCGCCAAAGTCCATCTGAAAGGCAACATCCGCAGTCTTTACAACCGGCGTCTTCGTTGTTTTCGCTTTTTTCGCAGATGTTCCATTTGAAAAGATCATGGAGTCAGAAGCTTTCTTAACGGTACTCTCTTCAATTGAAACACTGTTTTTTGATTTTTTTCCTGCATAAGCATTCAATGTGACTTTCTTTCCAACCTTAAGAACTGCCTTAGAGTTCTCCGCATACATGGTAATCGCTTCCGATCTTGTCTTCGCCTTATTCAAGGTCAATTTTCCTGTTCCGGTAAATTCTACGCTTCCACCATAGCCATAGCCCCAGGCAACCACGCCATACAGCTCATTGGTTCCGACAACTTTTACTGTGACATGCTCCCACCACTTAAATCAACGATTTTGAAGTGGGGGCTTCCTGTTCAATGACTCTACTGAGCCCAGTATCCACAGGCTACCCTCGCGTGTCCCGCGATTGTTTTTGCCCGGATACGGGCATTTTATTACTTTGTCCGGATACGGACGTATTTCCTTTTTTGCTTCCTCCTATGCAGTCAGCATTCTCCTCGCTTCCTCTCGGATGTTGATCGCTGCGTTTTTGTCTCTGTCCATGACGTTGCCACAGTTGCAGCGATAAATCCGCTCTGATAGCTTCAGTTCCTTTTTCACACTTCCGCATTTGCAGCATTTCTTGCTGGACGGGAAGAACCG
>JAQYOU010000019.1 GCA_028727105.1 bacterium | reverse complement strand
AGTAAATTCTGCATTTCATCAAGCTGTCCCCTCGTAAAAGTGGCCTGTTTTTTGGTTAAGGAATAGGACAACCGAGGGGCCGAGGCTCAAAAAAGCCCGGAATATCAAGGAAAATCATCGCTCAGACGATTGAAGTACGGCTTAAAGGCTGCACGTCGCGCACCCCAGTTCAGCAAGCGTTAATCTGCTGGCGGGATCTGTCAAAAGGTTTACAACCCCGGAAAATCAAGGTTTTCCGGGGTTTTCTTTATGCTCAAAATTGAAAAAAGAAATCCCCCGGGAAACATCCCGGGGGGAGAAGATTATATGTTCAAAGAACTAAAGTTGATGAATAAATCCGGATATATGCCGGCCTTTACAATATCGGTAAAAGCGTATTCGTTCATATCGTCATGTTCCAGATCATAGACAGTGATCCGGTTCTTTTCCGGGTCCACGATCCAGTATTCACGAACTCCGGCGGTACGGTACTTAAAAAGCTTTACACTGTAATCCATGCGTCTGCTGCCGGGAGATACAATTTCTATGATCCAGTCCGGTGCGCCAGTACAACCTTTGTCTGTGAGCTTGCGTTTGTCGCAAATAACGCTTATATCCGGCTCAACATAGTTTTTATCGTCCTCATTCAAAAATACGGCGAATGGGGCAATATCGACTTCACAGGATCCATTGTTCGATTCGATATATTCTGCAATGATTCTGCTGAGGGCAAGAATAATGCGCTGGTGGGTGCGGCTGGGCGGTGCCATGTAGTAAATTTGACCATCTATCAGCTCCGCGCGTTGTCCATCCGGTAATGCATAAATATCATCTGTCGTATAAATATGTTCTTGCGGTAATGGCATAGTAAACACTCCTTTCAAAGCTACTGGTGCAAGTCTCTTATATCTGAGTGCTCCAAGATGATTTTCCGGGCCTCGTCGATTTCGAATTTTGATGATATCATAACATGCAAAAATTTGTATTACAAGAGAAACATACTCAAAAAAGTATAAACATACTCTGAAAGGTGCTGAATGATCATTAGTTGGAAGAACGGATGTAAAAATATGATTTGCCCATGTAAGTAAAAGATGTTATAATCAAAATCAAATAAACACAAGGGGGTTCTTATCATGGACAGATTAAAGGGTAAAGTAGCAATCGTTACCGGTTCAACCAGTGGAATCGGAATCGGAATTGCTAAGCTTTTTGCAGCTGAGGGTGCAAAGGTTGTGATCTGCGGACGCAGAGCGGAGAAGGGACAGGCTGTTGTGGACGATATCGTGAAAGAGGGCGGAGAGGCTTCTTATCATTTTATGGATATCACAGATGCAGAAAGTATTGAGAAGCTCATGGCTGACACTGCTGAGACATATGGCAAGATCGATGTCCTGGTCAACAATGCAGCAAATGTTGCGCTCAAGGATGGACGCGTGGACGAGCTGACCATCGAGATGTGGGATGGCATTTTCGAGAGTGATATGCGAGGCACATTCTATACAACAAAATGTGCACTTCCTTATCTGGAGAAGAACGAGAAGGGCGGTTCCATCATCAATATCGGCTCTATGGCTTCCTGCGGAGGAGATCTTGGATCTACCGCATACGCATGTGCAAAGGCAGGCGTGGATATGCTGACAAAAGCGGTTGCACTTCAGTATGGAAAGAAGAACATCCGCTGCAACTGTGTGCGTCCGGGATTGATCGTTACACCGCAGAATGAAGCGCATGTACCTCAGGCACTGAAGGATATCTTCCTGAGCAATATCATGGTAAACCGTTATGGCTGTCCCGAAGATATCGGACATATGTGCGTATATTTTGCATCCGATGAGAGCGAGTATGTGAGCGGACAGGTGATCAATGTGGACGGCGGCATGAATTCCCACGTTCCTACCGTTGCACAGTTTAAAGAGCTTAATTCCCGTACATGGTAGTTTGAACGAATGATCAGACCTCCCGGACATTGTTCCGGGAGGTTTTTATAATGAGTTTTTTTGATATTTCTTGTATATTCGTCACGAAACTTTTATAATTGGCTGCATATAGATGATATAGAGGAGGGAATTGTTATGCAGGGAATTTTTGAAGCGATCAACAACATTTTTTCTTTCGTCGGTCCGCTTTCCGATTTTTTGTGGGACTTTCCGACGAACTTTGAATGGTATTCATCCATTCCGGTTTTGGGCAATTTTTCATTTGCGATCATTTTACTTCTGGGTTCCGGAATATACTTTAGCTTCCGGATCGGTTTTATGCAGGTGACCCATTTCAAAAAGGGCATCAGTGTCATGACGCAGAAGCGGACGGTAGAGACCGGTATTTCTCCGATGGCAGCTTTCCTGCTCAGTTCGGCGATGCGTGTGGGACCCGGCAACATCCTGGGTGTCACGGGCGCCATTGCTGTAGGTGGTCCCGGAGCATTATTCTGGATGTGGGTGTCTGCGTTTTTTGGAATGTCCGTTGCCTACATGGAGAGTGTGCTTGCACAGATCTTTAAGGAGAAAAAAGACGATGAATTTGTGGGTGGTCTGCCCTTCTATGGCAGAAAGCTGTTGAAAAACAAGGTGTGGATTGGTGTATTCTTATCCCTTCTCTACATCCTTTATGCATTGTGCTGTCTGCCGGCGCAGGGCTTTAACGTTGTATCCTCCATCGGAAGAATGGCAGAGATCGTGACGGGTCGAACCATTGCCGTGGATTCCGCATTTTATTATATCGTTGGTGCGATCATTATTGTGATCACCGCACTGGTTGCATTTGGTGGGATTAAGAAGGTTACTAAATGGACAGATAAGATGGTTCCTGTGATGGCTGTGCTGTATGTGGCAACGGTTCTTGTTCTGATCGTGCTGAATTTCAGATTTGTACCTTATTTCTTCCGGGCAGTGTTCTCCGGAGCGTTTCAGCCGGAAGCATTTTTCGGCGGCGTATTTGGTACCGTTTTGGCCCAGGGTGTGAAGAGAGGCCTGATGTCCAATGAGGCCGGACAGGGAACGATCACCATGTCTGCTGCAGCGGCAGATGCAAAGCATCCGTGTGAGCAGGGTGTTCTTGCGTCTATCGGTGTATTCCTTGATACGATCATTATCTGTACACTTTCCGGGTTTGTAGTTGTCATGGCACATTGCTGGGACGGTCCGAATGCAGCGCAGTGGGCAGAACTCGACAAGCTTCCGAAGTTTACGGAATCCATTGCAGTGCTCACACCGGGAACAGCGATGAACGCAGTCATAACATTCCTTGTAACATTGTGTTTCTGCATGTTCGCCTATACCTGCCTACTGGGAATGATCAGCTTCTCAGAGATCGCAGCAAATCGTATCCGCAAGGACAAAGCTTTTATCAATGTGATCCGGGTGATCGCCCTTTTTGTAGCGGCTTTCGGAATCCTGTGTAATATCGCAGGACTGGAACTGGGCAATCTGTGGGCGTTCTCAGATCTCGGAAACATCATGATCGTGTATTTCAACGTTCCGATCGTATATGTAGGTGCGAAATATGTATTGCGCGCCACAAAGCATTATAAGAAGAATGACGGAACGCCTTTTACCTCTCAGACGATCGGCAGAGATGATTGTACATACTGGGATGAGCGGGCAAAAGAAAAATAGGAAATCAATTGAAAAGCTGAGCAACGAAAACCGATCTTCCATGGTCAGATCCTGCGTCTGGTCTTGGGGATCGGTTTTTTGCTGCCAGGTATCTGTAAGAAGCTGTCGGTAGCAGGTGAAATGTTACCAGAAATCTGAAATATGGATTGACAATAAAAAGGTAATATGTTATGTTTTAAAAAGTAATATATTACCTAATGGAGATGATGACAATGAACTACGGAGAACTGTTTGAGAGCGAGATGGTGGATTTCTCGGGTATCCCTGCGCCGTTTTTTCTGTTAGGGCTGCTGAGTGCCTTCGACAACAGCTATCAGGCTGCTGCGGATGCATTTTTCGGTGAGCTCAGCTGGAAGCAGGTGTTTGCGATCGTGTGCATCGATATGTGTAGGGAAGCGCCTACGCTGCGGGAGCTTTCGATGGTTATGGGCAGCTCACACCAGAATGTCAAACAGATCCTGCTGAAGCTGGAGAAAAAAGGCTTTGTGGAGATGCAGACGGATGCGAAGGATCGGCGTAAGCAGCGCATTTTTCTGACAGAGAAAGCGCGGGAGTTCAGCGCCAGCCATGACGCGCAGTCACAGCAGATCGTGGGGAAGATCTTTTCGGGAATCCCTCAGGAAGAACTGGACGTAACGATTCAGACAATTTTACACATGGAAAGGAATTTGAAAGCATTATGAAAACGATGATCATTTACAATTCACAGACCGGTTTTACGGCACAGTATGCACAGTGGATAGCAGATGCCACAGGTGCGGACCGCATGGAGCTGAAAGAGGCGAAAAAGAAAGACCTCAAGTATTTTGACAGCTATGACAAGATCGTCTATGGCGCCTGGGTCATGGGAGGAACTGTAAGCAAGCTTCAATGGTTCGAGCAGTATTTAAATGCCTGGAAAAGAAAACATCTGGCGGTATTTGCAGTCGGTGCAAGCCCTGAGGATTCGGAGACTGTCGCAGAATTTCTGAAAAAGACATTCACAGGAGAGCAGTGGAAGGGTGTTGCACATTTTTACTGCCAGGGAGGCTTGAACTATGAGCACATGTCTATGCCGAATAAAATGCTCATGAAGATGCTGAAAAAAACTTTGGATGGTAAGAAGGATAAGACACCGCAGGAAGAAGAGATGGCAAAAATGATCGGCAGCTCGTATGATATCTCGGATCGAAAATATGCAGAACCTGTCATTGAGTGGATACAGGGATCATGTGCATGACAGCTGCAGCACAGAGAACATATCTCCTGCACAAACAGCCTCCTGTTGCGTTATTCGTGGAAAGCCCCACGAATACGTGTGGTGCGTTGTGTGAATTGTGAAAAAAAATCGTCGCTTGTATCGTAGGGAGCCAAAAAGAAGGTCCGAAGCAGATAAAGGTTCAGTTGTTTTGCCTGTTCTTCTTCTCCATCCGCCAATATATTCACCATTTCGCGGCGAAAATCATGCCATTCCAACACAAAGCTGTGATACGCCTCAGCGGGTTCTATGCCCAGCCATTTGCTGACTTTGATCTTCGAGCGGCTATTGTTTTTACAAGCATGATCCAATAGAAAATAATTCATTTTTCCATCAGAAAAATTTCGCCCGAGTGGAAACAGACGGCATATACCAGGGCGGTGATCGTGAATGCCGCATCGTCCGTCAACACTTAAAAATGAGCATGCCCGGATTGCTTCATTCATTTGAAGATGCGGCAGAATCATTCCATTCCATACGGTAAGTGCAGCTTCACCGCTTTCCAACAAGGCAGGCAACGGTTTCTCCTTTCTCTGAAATTGGTATGCGTCATAGGGATCCAGTAATATGGAATCGCCCATTTCACGGCAACACGAGCTGCAGTCGTGACAGTCATGGCAGTCTGTGCGAACAAGGTCGTTTAGATCATATAATTTTGTTTCCATGAGTTCTCCTTTGGTGCCGGCGGTAATTGTCAGTTGAAAAAATAGTATTCTGCTGTTCATTGTACCATATTGAACAGAAAATAGTGCAGATTATTTTGGAATATGTTACAATGTTCTGGAGTGCTTACGAGATTGCGATGAAGATCTAAAGGGAGTGAGGTGGAGTAGAACAGATGAAAAAAAAGATGAACAGACGCCTGGCCACAGCATTTCTCATGTCATTTGTGATCTATATGCTGTTCGGGCAGGTGACCCAGCTGCTCTCGCTGCAAAGAGAGGTGGCACGGGAATCAGAGATCATCACCGACCAGCTTGCCAGGATCGCGGAACGGGAGGGACTGACAGCATCCCGGGATGAAAACGTATGGCAGGAACTGCTGTCGCTTGCTTCGGTGGATGAGGAGTCTGCGCTGTTGATCGCGGATGCATCAACAGAAACGGTTCTTGGTGCCACTGTGGATGGTTATAAAGGAAAAACGCTGGAAGAATTAGGTTTTTCTCCGATGAATTATCAAAGATCCGGCTACGGGTTTCATGTTTCAATTGGAAATGAGTCTTATTTCAGTGTGTTTTATGAGCATCAGGGGTTGTATTACGGACGGTTGAAGGATCAGGGAGCGATCTACCGGCCGCTGAGTGCACCTACCATACTAATGCCTCTTAGCGTGGCTGTGTTTTTTGTGCTTTTGTGGTTCGGTATCAGCAGATATGCAAATGACAATATTGTGAGGCCGCTGCTTCGCCTGCGTGATGAGGTGTCAAGATTTGCCGACGGAGAGACGGGTGTATCCTTTGATACCGGAAAGTCTGATCTGGATGAAATACAGCAAATGGGCGGATGCATGGCAAGGATCCAGGAGAAACAGAATTGCTTACAGAACCTGCTGGAAGAGAACCGTCAGTTGCTCGGTCTGGAAACGGAACGCGCAGAAATGGCAATGTCGGCCAAGAAGGTCTTTTTATCCCGTATGTCACATGACATTCGTACACCGATGAACGGTATCATTGGAATGACAGCGATCGCGGAGGCGTACATTCATGATGAAGCCCGTGTCAGGGATGCACTTGCTAAAATAGATTCGTCCAGTAAGCAGCTGCTTGCGATGTTTAACGATGTTTTGGATATGAGCCGGATCGAATCGGGGCGGCTTGATCTGACAGAGGAGGATTTTCAACTGGCAGATCTGATCAAAGACACGATCTCGGAGCTTATGCCCCTTGCAAAGTCCAGACAGCATCAGCTGACATTGGAAGTGAAGCGGTTGCTCCATGAGCATGTGGTCGGAGAATCGGCCCGTGTGCGGACGATCATTGTGAATCTGATCGAGAATGCCATAAAATATACACCGAAGGGTGGAATGATCCGCGTCACGATCTCAGAGCTTCCTTCGGATATCCGGTATGCAGGCAAATATCTATTTGTCGTTGAGGATAACGGGATCGGAATGACAGGGGATATGTTAAAGCATGCCTTTGAACCCTTTGAGCGGGCGTCCGGTGATGAGCGTGCCAGTGCAGTCCGCGGGATCGGGCTGGGACTTCCGATCGTCAAAAACCTGGCGGAATTGATGGCCGGCTCTGTTCGTGTGGAAAGCGAACCGGAGGCAGGAACAAAGTTCAGTGTGACCATTCATCTCAAATTGCAGAAGCGTGCAGAAGGTGTTGCAACCCGCATGGAAAAAAATGAGGTGCGTATCGAGGACTTCCGTCAGGAGGATTACTCGGATAAACGTGTACTTGTTGTAGAAGATCATGAGCTGAGCGGAGAGATCGCGGCAGAGGTCCTGGGAATGACGGGAATCGAGGTAGAACGCGTACAGAACGGCCAGCAGGCGGTTCTTCGCATGGCAGAAGTACCGGAAGGATATTTTGACCTTATCCTGATGGACATTCAGATGCCTGTCATGGACGGTTATATTGCAACACGAATGATCCGGAATATGAAGCGTGAGGATGTGAATCAGCTTCCGATCATTGCGATGACAGCCCTGTCTTCCGGGGAGGATAAGGAGTCAGCAAAACGCGCCGGGATGGATGGCTATATCACGAAGCCTCTGGAACTGGAACGACTGAAAGAAATACTTATGAAATGGATGTAATGGAGAATAAAGAGTGATGAAAGACGAATTATGGGATATTTATGATGAAAACAAACAGCTTACCGGCAGAACGATGAAGCGCAATGACTGGAACATGAAGCCCGGTGACTATCATCTGACAGTTCTCGGCGTGATCCGCCATACGGACGGACGTTATCTGATCACAAAGCGCGTGATGACAAAATCATGGGCGCCGGGCTGGTGGGAGGTTTCCGGTGGTGGAGTCATGGCCGGGGAGGATTCGATGACCGCAGTTCTTAGGGAGGTACGTGAAGAAACAGGGCTGGATGTGTCCGGCTGGGATGGCGGCTATCTCTTTTCCTATCGCAGGGATAATCCGGAAGAAAAGGACAATTATTTTGTAGATATTTACCGGTTTACCGGTGACTTTTCCGAGAAGGACCTGAAGCTTCAGGCAGAAGAAACCGATGGCTGGATGCTGGCGGATGTGCAGCAGATCCGGGAATTTGCAAAAGAAGGCATCTTCCTTCATTATGACAGTATCAAAGAGGCGTTTGAATAACAAAAATAAAAACTCAGGCAGCAGTTTTTGCGAGCCTGAGTTTTTGTTTACTTTTCTTCTTTTGCGGTAGAGTGTGTGGGGCTGATGTAGGCGTATTGCAGTGCTTTCTGGCTGTCTGTGATCATTGCACTGATGATGATATTGCCATTCTCGAGATACCAGACATCACCATAATTTGTTTCTTTATCGGTATTGTAACCACTGTCGCCGTGTGCAGCTACCAGATCGGAATGAATGTCATCATAAAGCCTGCGGAGCTCATCGGCATCATCGGAACCGTATGCCCATGCAATGCTTGCAAGCTTTTCGTCTGCATCATACATATATTTGATGGTTCCCGAAACACCTGCATATTCCTTGGGATAGGTGTAGGTAGTTCCACCGTACACGGAATCATAGGTTTCGTGATCGGTTCCTTCGCTCTCTTCCATGTCGGAGATAGTGCTTTCCCATGTCAGATCCGAAAACGGACATCCTTCGGCCAGCGTATCTGCTTTGCTGCCACATCCGGCAAGTACTGCTGTGAGAAGAGAAACCGCAAGGCAGATGCGATAGAATTTCTTATTTATCATGAATAGATCCTCCTGTATCCTGTTAAAATTCAGATGTCACAAATTGCTTGGGAGTGATGCCCTTGTATTTGTGAAAGGTTTTAATAAAGTAACTCTCGTCGTTAAAACCGCAGGACAATGCCACCTCCTTGATGGAAATATCCTTTGTGGAGAGCATTTCGCAGGCGCATTCGATGCGGTAATAATTCAGATAGTCGATGGGCGTGCGTTCGGTCATGCCGCGGAAATAGCGGCAGAAATATTTTTCGTTCATGCCGGCGATCTTTGCAAGATGCTCCAGCTTGATGCTATTATAATAATTCTCTGAGATATAGGCAAGTACATTCTTGATGGAGTTCAGCCGCTCGTTGGCAACGGCGTCATCGTGGTTTTGTTCGTAGAGGTGCTTTTCTACGATCGTACCCAGTATCTGATACAGGAAACCCTGAACCTTGAATTCATAACCGGCATGCCGGGATGAGAGAGCTGCGCATAATCCGTCAACAAGATCACAGATACTATCGTCATGTGCGGAGAGCAGGTTGTGGATCAGGATCTTGTGGTCTGTGATATCCTGGATGACTTTTGCGCAGGCGTGGTTGTCCTTCATCAGCACCTGAAGATCAAAAACAACACAATCATAAACACAGTCCACCGGTGTTCCGCCGTGAAGGACACCGTCTGTAATAAAAATAACATCACCGGCATGATAGACATTTGTTTCATTATTTACTGTCAGGTGAAAACTGCCGGATAAGATATGAATGATCTCGTACTCTCTGTGCCAGTGGTAGGTCATGTGATAGCGCGGACTTCGCGGTTGTTCATGGTAAAACGCGATGGGAAAGTTAAAGGTTCCGTGCTTTCTCTGTTCTTTATACTCTATGTACTTCATGATCGCTCCTTGGTGAATAGGTGAATATTTTACAACATTTTTTACTATTATATCACTGTTCAAATCATTTTCCAATCGTTATAATAAAAAACGAACAAAGGCGTACCGTTTCGCGAACACGTTCGGCGCGTGAGGCAGAAAGGACTAAACATGGCAGCGACTATACGCGATATCAGAGCACAGACGGGATTGTCACTGGCCACCATTTCAAAGTATCTGAATGGCGGAAATGTGCTACCTGAAAACAGGGAAAAAATAGAAGCCGCGATCCGTGACCTTCACTATGAGGTGAATGAGATTGCAAGAGGGCTTGTGACAAATAAGACAAAGACGATCGGCATGATCGTCTATGATATCGAGAGTATGTTTTCCGGGGTGCTGATCAGGCACGTGGGGGATTTCCTTCGGAAGGCAGGCTATGCGCTGGTTGTGTGTGATTCCTGCAACGATGAAAAGATCGAGGCAGATAACGTTCGCTTTCTTATTAATAAGAAGGTGGAGGGAATGCTGGTCATTCCGGTATCGTGGAAAGAGGACTTCCTTTTGCCGACACGTGAAAAAAAGATCCCGGTTGTTTTGATGGATCGCTCATTTGCGGTATCTGATTTCGACTGTGTGAAGATTGACAATCGAACGGCGGCTCTGCGGGCAACAAACTACCTGCTGGAGCGCGGACACAAGAAGATCGCGATCATCGCCTCCCGTGTGGAATATACAGGCTGGGAGCGTTATAAGGGCTTTCAGGAGGCAATGTCGCAGGCAGGTCTGCCGATTCCGGAGGAATACTGCCGGATCGGAGCGCATACGATAGAATTCGGACATGAAAGTATGCAGGCTCTGTTAGAACTGCAGCAGCCACCGACGGCTGTACTCATGACAAATTACGAGACGTCACTGGGTGCGGTGATGGCAGTAAACGAGTCAAAATTTGACTGTCCGGATGATATTTCCATGATGGGCTTCGATGATCTGATCATGTCACACGTGGTGAAGCCAAAGCTTTGTATGGTCGTACAACCCATGAAAGAAATGTGCGAAAAAGCGGTAGAGCTGGTGCTGAGCCAGATCGACAACAAAGAGGAACGACCGCCCATCGAACTGAGTATGGGCACAACGCTTCGCGATGGCAACTCGATCAAACCGTTATTGAGAAAGTGACGGAGCTGACGCAAGTGACTATTTTACCACGTTTTTCCCGAAACGTCCCATTTATATAAATTGACAAGTGACGATTTTGGGTGGATAATAAGGTTACTTGAGGGGTGAAACGGTTCATCCTGATACGCCAACAAAAAAACTATAGTTGGGAGGAAGAAAATTGGAAAAGATCAAACAAAATCCAATCGTAAAAAAAGTGGGATTTAACAGAATCGTGCTATGCTGTGTACTCGTTCTTATGTACATACTGTTTAGCGTGACTGCAAAAGGATTTGCGGGACTGCCCCGTATCCTGAGTGCATTAAACTATGTGTATTTCCTGGGCTTTTTATCACTTGGAGTTACATTCGTTATCGCAACCGGAGGAATTGATTTCTCCATCGGACCGGTAATGTTCTGTGCAGCTCTGATCTCAGGATACTGCCTGACAAGCTACGGATTACCTACCGCGCTCTGTCTGGTGATCAGTATTCTGGTAGGCTTCCTGTTCGGATGCTTCAACGGATATCTCGTAGCATACTGGACGGTGCCTCCGTTTATCGTATCAATGGCAAGTATGAACATCGCAAAAGGACTTGCATCCGTTTTTACAAAGACACAGTCCGTCAGCTGGCCGCAGGCAGCAGACGCAGCCGGATGGTTCCGTAAGCTCGTAAAGGTTGGCAACTTCCCGGTAGGTCTGGTGATCTTTTTGGCAGCAGCTATCATCTGTTCACTGCTTTTGAACAATACCAGAGCAGGACGCTACATCTTAAGCCTTGGAAGCAATAAAGAGGCAGTTCGACTTTCCGGTGTAGACGTGAAGAAATGGGAGATGCTCGCATATGTCATCTGTGGAACACTGGTCGGCATCGCAGCGATCTTCTTTGTAGGCGCATATACAACCGTACAGCCCGGATACGGCGATCAGTACAACAACGAAGCGATTGCAGGCTGCGTAATGGGAGGTACTTCCATGGCAGGTGGTCTTGCATCCATCGGAGGAACCGTGATCGGTGTATTCATCATCTCACTGTTACAGGAAGGTATTCTGGCACTGGGCATCAACAAGAACTATCAGCTGATTATCACAGGTCTGATCGTTATCGTAGCGGTATACGCAGACGTTGTGGCAAGACGCAGAAAGAACTAGTTGAACTCGGGTAACAAATAACTACTGTTGATTCGGAAAGGAAAAAGGTGAGAGAAGAATGGGTGAAGTAATCTTAACGATGAAAGATATTGATAAATCTTTCCCTGGTGTACACGCGCTTGACCATGTAAACTTCGAAGTAAGACGCGGCGAAGTACATGCGCTTATGGGAGAGAACGGAGCCGGAAAATCAACATTGATGAAGGTGTTGACAGGTATCTATACAAAGGACTCCGGAACCATTACATATGAAGGTAAGGACATTGAGTTCCATAATACCAGAGAAGCTCAGGATGCAGGCGTTGTCATTGTGCATCAGGAGCTGAACATGCTCGGTCATCTGACCGTTGCACAGAACATCTTCATTGGACGCGAGTTCAAGAAGGGCATTAAGATCGATGATAAGAAGATGAACGAAGAAGCAAAGAAGCTTTTCGACAGACTTCACATTGACATTGATCCGACAGAGACCATGGCAGACCTGACGGTAGGAAAACAGCAGATGTGCGAGATCGCAAAGGCGATTTCCCATGAAGCAAAGGTGATCATCTTTGACGAGCCTTCCGCAGCGCTGACAGAGGCAGAGATCGAAGAGCTGTTCAAGATCATCCGCGATCTTCGCGAACAGGATCTTGGTATCGTATATATCTCACACCGTATGGATGAGATCAAGGTCATCACAGACCGCGTAACAGTTATGAGAGATGGTACCTACGTGGGTACACTGATCACCAATGAGTGTACAAAGGATGACATCATCAACATGATGGTTGGCCGTGTGATCTACGAGGATCCGAAGACTCAGAGTATGGTTCCTGCAGATGCACCGGTTGTCCTTAAGGTTGATCATCTGAATGCAGGAAGAATGGTTCAGGATGTCAGCTTCGAGCTTCGAAAGGGCGAGATCTTAGGCTTCTCCGGACTGATGGGTGCAGGACGTACAGAGACTGCAAGAGCGATTTTTGGTGCTGATCCGAAGGAGAGCGGAGATATTTATATCAATGGCGAAAAGGTAACGATCAACAGCCCGCAGGATGCTGTTAAGCATGGTATCGGATATCTTTCAGAGGA
Organism: bacterium; assembly: GCA_028727105.1. Lineage (GTDB taxonomy): Bacteria > Bacillota > Clostridia > Lachnospirales > Lachnospiraceae > W0P33-017. The sequence continues at coordinate 30,655 of JAQYOU010000019.1, read as the reverse complement.
CCGCAAGCGTTACGGAATCGTTGTTCAGAAGACTGTTGCAGAGAACTCTACAATGGCTTGTTTGGAAAACTATACAAAGGGATTGTTCATTGATAAGAAGGCTGAGAAGAAGGTATCAGAGGAGTATGTGGAGTCTCTGGCAACCAAGACACCGAGCGTGGATCAGCTGGTGGTGAACTTATCCGGTGGTAATCAGCAGAAGGTCGTTATTGCAAAGTGGCTGATCAATGACTGTGATATCCTGATCTTCGATGAGCCGACCCGTGGTATCGATGTCGGTGCAAAGAATGAGATCTACAAATTGATGAACAAGCTGGCAAGCGAAGGAAAGTCCATCATCATGATCTCCTCTGAAATGACTGAGATTTTACGAATGAGCGATCGTATCGTGGTAATGTGTGAAGGCAGAAAGACCGGTGAGGTCAGAATTGAAGAGGCAACACAGGAAGTTATCATGAATATGGCAACACGAGAGATTGGTTAAGGAGGAGAGAGGACAATGAAAAAGAAATCATCTATTTTTGCAAGTCAGAAGGTCATCGTACTCCTGGTAGTAATTGTATTATTTGCATTTTTTAGTATCGTAAGTGAAAACTTCAGACAGTATTCAACCATTATGAGTATTTTGGATTACTCCTACTACATCGTATTGATGTCCATCGGTGTGACCTTCCCGCTCATCACAGGCGGTGTTGATCTTTCCATCGGTACAGGATTGATCTGTTACTCATTGGCAGGCGGCTATCTGATCACCCAGAAGGGATGGCCGGTAGCAGCAGGACTGATCGTTACACTTTTGATCGGTATTATCATTGGTACTGTAAACGGTGTGCTGGTTGCCGTTATGGAGCTGCCTCCGTTCTTAACAACACTTTGTACCTGTATGATCACACGTGGTCTTGGTTCCATCTTCTCGAAAGGATTTGGTATCTCATGGCCTGCAGCAGGATCTGAGGGCGGCTGGTTCCGTAACATCTTTAAGATCACAACTGCAAGCGGTACAAAGCTTCCAATCGGTTTTCTGTGGATGATCCTGATCGTGATCGTGATGGCATTCGTACTGAATCATACAAAGATGGGTCGTTATACGATCGCTATTGGAAGTAACAAAGAAGCAACCAGATTATCCGGTGTTAATGTAAAGTTCTACCACATCATGGCATACGTGATTTCCGGATTCTTTGCAGCATTGGCGGCAGTTGCTTACTCCGCAGTATTCGCAACCGTTCAGCCCGGTACCGGAGCAGGCTTCGAGCTTGAAGCGATCGGTGGAGCAATCATCGGTGGTGTATCTGCAAGTGGTGGTGTTGGTTCCGTAGAGGGATCCCTGATCGGTGTATTCGTTATCTGTCTGTTAAAGACCGGACTTCCTTACATCGGACTTCAGGCAAACTGGCAGCAGATCATTACAGGTCTTGTACTGATCGGTGCGGTAATGGTAGATATCATCAAGAAGAAAAAAGCAGAAGTTCACTAATTGGAAATGTAGTTTACGATTTGGACACAATGTTCACAATTTAGACACAAAGTTATGCTTTCATAGAATTGCATAGCAAACATAATTACATATCGATATAAGACCAGGAGAAGGTTTTATATACATGCCAAAATTATATGGTAAAAAAAGGAGGACAAAGAAATGAAAAAGAAAGTTTTAGCAAGCTTGTTATGTGTAGCTATGGCTGCAACAATGGTAGTTGGTTGTGGTTCCAAGGATACAGCTACAGACGCTCCGGCAGCTCCCGCAGCTGAGGAGAAGACTGATGATGCAGCTCCTGCTGAGGACGCAGCTCCCGCTGAGGATACTGCAGCAGCAGAAGGTGGAAAAGATTATCATTTCGAGATCATCGTTAAGTCTTACCAGTCTTCTTACTGGCAGGCAGCTGTTAAGGGTGTTGAGCAGGCAGCTAGTGAGTTAGGTGTTACCGTTAACTGTACAGGTCCTAATGCTGAGTCTGATATCGCTGATCAGGTTAACATGCTGAACAATGCGATCAACGCTGACGGTGTAGATGGTATCGGTATCGCAGCTTGTGATCAGTCTGCATGTCTTGATTCTTTACAGACCGCAATGGATAAGGGAATCCCTGTAGTATGTTTCGACTCTGGTATTCCGGATGCTCCCGCTGGATCAGTTTACTCAACTGTTGCAACTGACAACTATGGCGCTGGTGCTACCGCAGCTGAGAACCTTTACGCTGGATTAAAGGATAAGATCGCAGCAGCTACCGCTCCTGTACGTATCGGTGAGGTTAACCAGGAGGCTACTTCTGAGTCTATCATCAACCGTGGTCTTGGATTCATCGACAAGTTTGCTGAGTTAGCTAAGGCTGATGGCAAGACTGTTGCAGTTATCGGAAATGACAAGTATGTAAACGATGCAAAGGCTGAGACTGTTGACGAGGCTTCTGCAGACATCATCATCGAGGTTGCAGTTCCCGCTCAGACAACTGTAGAGTTATGTGCAACTGAGGCATCTGTTATCATGAACAAGGCTGATACAATCGGTATGTTCGGTTCTAACCAGGTAGCAGCTGAGGGTATCTTAACCGCTAACGAGAACCTTAACGTATTAGGAACTGATCCTGAGACTTCTGTATTAGCAGCTGGTTTCGATGCTGGTTCCGTAATCAAGGGCGCTATCAACGATGGCAAGATGTACGGTGCAGTTACCCAGTCTCCTTTAGCAATGGGTATCACAACTGTTCAGACTCTGTATGCAATTGCTAACGGCGAGACCGTAGGCGATGTTCCTACCGAGGGATATTGGTACAATGCAGACAACATGGGTGACGATGCTATCGCTCCCAACCTGTATGACTAATCAATACGTATCATATAAGAAAAAGGGCTTCCGCATCAGCGGAAGCCTTTTTCTATTTGGCAGTGATCTGTTTATCGAACTCAGGATTAAAGAAGTAATAGTTCTTGCAGTTTAAACTGTCTTTTGTCATCTCTAAAGCTTCGCCAAAGCGCTGGAAATGAACGATCTCGCGTGTGCGAAGGAATTTTAAGGGTTCTCTTACATCCGGATCATCAATGATACGAAGCAGATTATCGTAAACGGTACGGGCTTTTTGCTCTGCAGCAAGATCCTCATAAAGATCGGTCAATGCATCACCTTTGGACTGATATTCAATGGCGTTTTGCGGAAGATCGCTAGCCGCCTGCGGCCAAAGGCCGGTGGTGTGGTCGATATAATAGGCGTCAAAACCGGAAGCCTTCACCTGCTCCGGGGTGAGATTTCTTGTCAGCTGATACACCATGGCACAGATCATTTCCATGTGGTTCAATTCTTCGGTGCCGATATCGGTTAAAAGGCCACCAACTCTCTTTACAGGCATGGTGTAACGCTGCGCCAGATAACGCATGGAAGCAGACATTTCACCGTCCGGGCCGCCGTATTGACTGATAATCTGCTGTGCGATCTTGGGGTTACATTTGCTGATCTTTACCGGAAATTGTAAGCGTTTCTCATAGTTCCACATTTACACATACCTCCTTCCCAAGGTGCCGGGCAGTCGCCCCAGCTAAATTCTCCTGTAGTGCCTACCGCGTTGCCTGACATGGAATCGATTGTCAGCGGATAGAACAATCTGGCAAATTCCTTCAGCAGATCATGTCGTCGTTCCTGTAGCTTGCTGAATAATTCCATCCCCTGCATGCAGTCAGGATGTGTGTCGAGATAAAGAGTGAGATCATTCACCGCAAAACTGATCTGGTTGATCTCCATCATTAACGCTTCCTGTTTGGACGTGCAGTTTTTTGGCGTGCAGGACATATTTGCTGACGCCCAGAACTCCAGGTCCAGGTCCGGGAAGATCGTTCCTTCGCAAAGTGCTGTATGCCAGTCATATAACTCGCCCCATTGCTGCATGGGAACCTGAGCCATCGCGTACTTTTGACACTGGCAGCTGCAGCGATCCTCTTTATACATAAGGATTCCTCCTTTATATTGATATTTCATGTAATATTAGTTTATACTGAACTGGAAATAATGTGCGAAAGGATTAAGATAAATGAATTACGATCTTGCACCGATGGAAGGCATTACGACCTATATCTATCGAAGTACATTTGAAAAGTATTATGGCGGGGTCAGCCGGTATTACACACCGTTTCTTGCAAGCATGCATTTAAGCGCGCGTGAGAAGAATGAAGTGTTACCGGAACATAATCAGGGAATAACACTGATCCCTCAGATATTATCGAATCGTGCTGACGAATTTCTCGAAATAACAAAGGCATTAAAAGATTATGGCTATGATACAGTAAATCTAAATTTAGGTTGTCCATCCCAGACAGTCGTATCAAAGCATCGCGGTTCCGGTTTTTTGGCAGTGCCGGATAAACTGGACGCTTTTTTGGCAGAGATCTTCGAAAAATGCCCACTGAAGATATCCATTAAGACGAGGCTTGGCATCAGTGATGAAGCAGAATGGGATACGATCCTTGAAATTTATGAAAAATATCCCATCAGTGAGCTGATCATACACACAAGGCTGCAAAAGGATTTTTACAAGCTTCCTGCACGCCCGCATACTTTTCGGATGGCACGAAGGCTTGGCGTACCGCTTTGTTATAACGGAGATATCACATCGCCGGAAGCTCAGCAGGCAGCGCTAAAAGCAGATCCGGATATTGACCGTTTTATGATCGGGCGCGGCCTGATCGCAGACCCGGAGCTTTTGGAAACACTGACCAAAGGAGCCCCCACCCGTGACAAAGACCGTCTGCAAAGCTTTCTGACAGACTTATGTGATCGCTATATCACGGAGATGTCAGGAGGAGATCGAAATACATTATATAAGATGAAAGAAATCTGGGTATATTTAGGTCCGTTATTTGTTGATGCAGAGAAATATGTAAAGAAAATAAAAAAATCAAATAGGCTGACTGAATATGATGCGGCTATGCGTGTCTTGTTTGCAAATTGTGATATGCGATCATAAGGGAAGAAAAGCAGCCATAAGAAACCGGAAAAAGACGCGGGGAACATGTGAAAAAACTTTACAAATGCCCGATTTTAGCGTATACTTAGGAAGTTATGTCCATCGCAAACAAACACATGTTTTTATTGGACACACTCATAAACAGGAATCATACAAACAATATGAATACATAAAAGGTAGGATAAAAATCATGAGACAAATGACAGAGATCCGCTGGCACGGCAGAGGCGGACAGGGTGCAAAAACAGCTGCACTTCTGCTGGCAGACGTTGCCTTTAACATCGGCATGCACGTGCAGGGCTTCCCGGAATATGGCCCGGAGCGTATGGGTGCGCCCATCACTGCCTATGACCGTATCAGTGCGAAGGAAATCCGTGTACATTCTAATATTTACGAGCCTGATTTTGTTGCAGTTGTAGATGACACGCTGCTTCATTCCGTAGATGTGACAAAGGGACTGAAGGAGGATGGAGCAATCCTCATCAATACACAGATGAAAAAGGAACAGGTGTTGCCTTTATTAAACGGCTATAAGGGAAAGGTATATGTAATCGATGCCCGAAAGGTCTGTGCAAAGACCTTGGGCAAATATTTCCCTAACACACCGATGCTTGCAGCGATGGTAAAGATCTCCGAGGTCATGGAAAAGGATGTTTTCTTAAAGGAGATGGAAGGCTCGCTGCAGCATAAATTTGCCAGAAAGCCCGAGGTACTGGCGGGTAACCTTGCGGCACTTCGTATGGCGTTTGAGGAGGTGCACTGATGGCAGAGATGAAAAGAAGCGAACGCGCAGAATTTATAAATGAAGCAACACCGTGGCAGGATCTGACAGACGGACTGCAGATCTATGAGGCTGCCACATCAAAGCAGTTTCATACCGGCGAGTGGCGTGCAAATACTCCCGTCTGGGATACGACAAAATGCAAGCAATGTCTACTCTGTGTGCCTTATTGCCCGGACAGCTCCATTCCTGTCGTGAATGGCAAACGCACGGATTTTGACCTGGATCATTGCAAGGGCTGCGGAATTTGTGTTAAGGCATGTCCTTTTACAGCTATTTCTATGAAGGAGGGAAAATAAATGTTAAAGACACGTATGTCCGGAAACGAGGCAGTAGCACATGCGATCAAACAGATCAATCCCGATGTGATGCCTGCATTCCCAATTACCCCTTCTACTGAGATTCCCCAGTTCGTGGCGACAATGATCGCGAATGGTGAAATTGATACAGAATTTATTCCGGTGGAGAGTGAGCACAGCTCCATGAGTGCGGCCATCGGTTCTTCAGCGGCCGGTGCACGCACGCTGACTGCAACTTCTTCCTGCGGACTGGCTTTCATGTGGGAAGTGCTTTATGTGGCAGCGTCCAATCGTCTGCCCATTGCAATGGCAGTGGTAAACAGAGGACTGACAGGACCGTTAAACATTAATGCAGAACATTCTGACAGTATGGGTGCGCGGGATTCCGGCTGGCTGCAGATCTATGCGGAAAATAATCAGGAGGCCTATGATAATTTTCTTCAGGCATACCGGATCGCAGAGCATCCGGATGTGAAGCTGCCGATCATGATCTGTCAGGATGGTTTTATCACCAGTCATGCGGTAGAAAACATCACCCTGTGGGATGATGATAAAATGAAAAAATTTGTAGGCGAATACGAGCCGGAGCATTATCTGTTAAAAGAAGATGAAGTGATGGCAGTCGGACCTTACGCCGCTTCCGGATACTGTATGGAAGCAAAGAAAGCGCAGGCGGAAGCAATGAAGCGTGCGAAAAAGGTCATTTTAGATGTAGCAAAAGAATTCGAAGCGATCACCGGACAAGCCTATGGATTTTTCGAGGGATATCGTTTAGAGGATGCGGAATATGCGCTGGTTGCCATCGGATCGGTATGCGGAACCGCAAAGGATGCGGTTGATGCCATGCGTGAGAAAGGTCTTCGTGCCGGCTTGCTAAAGATCCGTGTATTTCGTCCCTTCCCTGCGGAGGAGATCGCCGAAGCATTAAAAGGATGCCGGGCGATCGCGATCATGGACCGTTCGGAAGGCTACAATGCAGTGGGTGGGCCTCTTGGCGCAGAAGTGACGGCTGCACTTTACCGTGCAAGGTCTCAGGCAGAGGTAGTAAACATCATGTACGGATTATCCGGACGAGATGTGCGCGTGGAAGATCTGGAACAGTTATTTGACAATCTTGTAAAGCTCGGAGACGGTGAAAAGGTATATGATGAAGCGTGTCCGTACCTTGGACTCAGAGAGTAGGTGATCGGATGGAACAGAAAACATTTAATTATAAAGAAATACAGCAACGACCGGAGCGCCTGGCACCCGGGCATCGCATGTGTGCCGGTTGCGGCGGAACCATCGCAGTTCGAAATGTCTTAAAGGCATTGCATCCCGGAGATCAGGCAGTCATTGGAAATGCAACCGGATGTCTGGAAGTATCCACATACATGTATCCGTATACTGCATACGAAGACAGCTATATCCACAATGCCTTTGAAAATGCAGGAGCAACCCTTTCCGGTGTGGAAACTGCTTATCATGCACTGAAAAAACGTGGAAAGATCAAAGAAGATTATAAGTTTATCACCTTTGGCGGCGACGGCGGAACGTATGATATCGGTCTGCAGTCACTTTCCGGAGCAATGGAGCGCGGACATGATCTCGTCTATGTCTGCTACGATAACGGTGCTTACATGAATACCGGTATCCAGCGAAGCTCGGCAACTCCGCAGTTTGCAGATACCACAACCACACCGAGTGGTGTGAAATCCGATGGAAAGCCGCAGGGCCGCAAGGATCTTGCAGCCATCATTGCAGCACACAACATCCCTTATGTGGCGCAGACTACATTCATCGGAAACATGAAGGATCTTTATATGAAATCCGAAAAAGCCATCTACACACCGGGAGCAGCATTCTTAAATATCATGGCTCCCTGTCCCCGTGGCTGGAAGTATGATGCACCGGACATTATCGAGATCTGCAAGCTGGGCGTGGAGACCTGCTACTGGCCGCTCTTTGAGGTGGTAGAGGGCAAATGGATCTTGAATTATGAACCGAAAAAGAAGCTTCCGCTGGAGGATTTTCTGAGAAAACAGGGACGCTTCAAGCATCTTTTTAAGCCCGGCAACGAGCAACTGATCGAGGCGTTCCAGGCAGAGACAGACCGCCGCTGGGAGGAATTACTGACACGTTGTAATGCATAGGAGGTAAGGCATATGAAGACAATCGCAACAACAAAAGCACCTGCTGCTATCGGACCTTATTCACAGGGAAAAGTAGTTGGAAATCTGGTATTCTTTTCCGGACAGATCGCACTTGATCCTGAAACAGGTGAAGTGAAAGGAACAACGATCGAGGAGCAGACAACCTGTATCTGTGAAAACATCAAAGAACTGTTAAAGGAGGCAGGCTGTACGTATGATTCTGTTGTAAAAACCACCTGTTTTCTTGCGGAGATGAGTGATTTTGCAGCGTTCAACGGAGTGTACGGTGCGTATTTTACCAGTAAGCCCGCACGTTCTTGTGTTGCAGTAAAGGAACTGCCTAAAAATGTTCTGGCAGAGATCGAAGTGATCGCAGAGCTGGCATAAAAATAGAATGCAAAGAAAGGACCGGTATTCAAAGAGTTCAAAAGCAAGCTTTGAATACCGGTATTTTTAGTTAGACATATTTCTTACCTGAATCTGATTTCTGCCATTTTCTTTGCAGAAATATAACAACGTATCCGCTTCTTTCAGCATGGCGTCTTCGGATGCATGCGGATCGGCCTGAACGAGGCCCATACTCATAGTGACCCGGATCTCCTGCTCGTGGTAGGATATTACGGTTTCGTAGATCTGAGAGTGGATCTTTTGTAAGATCAAATGCGCATCGGCCAGTTCGTAGTTTTCGAAGATCAGCAGAAATTCCTCACCGCCCCAGCGGGCGACTGTCATCTGTTTGCCGGCCATATGGCGCTTTAATATGCGGGCAACGGCCTTTAAGACAACATCTCCGGCCTCGTGACCGTAGGTGTCATTTATTTTTTTAAAGAAGTCAATATCACAGATACCAACACAGTAATCCGTTCCCTGCTCCTGGGCATGCTTTGCAACGCGGCGCAGCTTCCGGTCGCCCAAACGGCGGTTATAAAGGCCGGTCAATGCATCGTATTCGACTAATAAACGAAGGGAGCGCTGCATGCTCTGGCCGCTTTGAGCAAGATCCCCAAGCTCATCCTGCAGTGCAAGAACCTGCGGGGAAAGCGCAACGTCAAATCTGCCGCCGGAGAGTGCATGCATAAAGCGCTGGATCTGCTGCAGATATCCCACGATCTTCTGAGAGTAGGAGATACTGATGAGACCGATCACGATCGTTGCCAAAAGACAGAGCAGGATCACCGGGAGAACGGAGCGCAGTGCAAGTGCACGGACATCTGATGCCAGTCGATAGATGGCGTACATGCCGAAGGGCTCCTCTCCGTCCTTGCCTGGGATGGGCATAAAATAGGCAAAATATTTTTCCTGATCCAGCAGAACATCGGAATAGAATTGTTCTTTGCCGGTTTCCAATACTTCGGATACAACCACCGGAGAAGCCTTCGTGAGTGTCAGGGGATCACCGGTGGCGTCCTTCAAGGTCGTTACAACGCACAAGTCACGCCGGAAAATGCTGACCTCTACACCGTATGAGTCATGGATGCTGTCGATGATCTGCCTGGCATTTGTGATATCTACCTGTCCTTTATAAAGATTATAATTTGTTTCATCCAACACCTCCAGATCGAAGGAACCCGGATACATCCGGTCGTAAATATCTGCGATCATGTGGCATTGATTCGCCATTCCGGCCTTTACTTCGTCAAGCATAGCCCGGGTAAAGGAGCGCGTACTGACCAGGCCTAACAAGGCTGCCAGAAAAACAAGAGGAAGTACCGTAAGGAGAAGTATTTTTCCCCGCAGACTGCGATTTAGGCTGAGTTTTCCTTTTCTATCCATACATAAGATCCCCGCTTTTTTCATTTGCTTTCAGTATAACATACAGAACACTTTTTTAATAGTTTCCGAAAAATCTTTACATAATCTTAATATATACCCTTATTTCTTTTCTATTTCTTTACATAGCATCACGTAAGATAAAGATACTATTAAGAGATATAAAGGAGATACTATGGTGTCATGAAATCAATACTTTTGATCGGAATGGGAAGATTCGGAAAGCATATTGCCATGAATCTGAATATGCTCGGACATGAGGTGATGATCGTTGACAAAGAGGAGAACCGGATCAACGATATGCTTCCCTATGTGACAAGTGCCCAGATCGGAGACAGTACCAATGTCAGTTTTTTAGAGTCATTGGGGATTGCTAATTTTGACGTATGCATCGTTGCGATTGGGAATAATTTTCAGGGTTCATTAGAGACGACATCACTGTTAAAGGAGCTGGGGGCCAAACTGGTAGTGTCCCGGGCGGCGCGGGATGTGCAGGCGAAGTTTTTGCTGCGCAACGGTGCGGATGAGGTGGTCTATCCGGAAAAGCAGCTGGCGAAATGGATGGCTATCCGATATACGTCGGATCACATCATGGATTATATCGAGCTGGACGGTGATCATGCAATGTTTGAGGTTCAGATACCGGACAACTGGATCGGCAGGACCATCGGTCAGGTTGATATCCGGAAAAAATACAATATTAACATTATCGGGGTCCGAAAAAAAGGAGAGCTGGATATGTCGCTCACCTCAGAAACCGTATTGGAGAAGGGAAGCACGATGCTGGTGCTGGGACGCTATAAGGAGCTGCAGAAGTGCTTTCGGATATAAGAAGCGGAAGATAAAGGAGGCTCACACATGTTAAGTATCCTATTGATCCTGTCATTGGCCGTAACATTTGTATTCAGCTTTTTTGTAGTGCGTGCACTGGGACGCTTTCTTGATGAAAATCATACCTCGGATGACCGGTACGAAAAACTGGAAAAGGAAGATGGAAAGTAGTATGATAGGGTGTGGTTCCGGAGGTGAGAATAAATGAACAAAAAGCATGCAATGGCACGGGAAGCACGCATGCAGGAAAAGCACTTCACACCGGTCTGGGATATTGGTGTGAGTGTTCTGGTCCTGATCGTTGCAACGCTCCTTGGCTATCTTTTCTATATTGTAGGTTTTACAGAAGCGAATATCATCACGGTCTATATCCTGGGGATCGTGATCCTTTCGGTGATCACTACCAACCGCTTTTACAGTCTGGTGGCATCGGTGGCCAGTGTACTCATTTTTAATTTCTTTTTTACGGTGCCAAGGTTTACATTTCGCTTTGTTGATCCGGGTTATTATGTGACGTTTTTGATCATGTTCTTTGCTTCATTCTTAACGGGAACACTGGCGTCCAGATTGAAGGAGAATGCGGCGCAATCCGCGCAGGCGGCGTTCCGTACAAAGATACTCCTTGAGACGAATCAGCTGCTGCAAAAGGAGAGTGAGGAAAAGGATATCTTTGCAGCTACAGCCGGGCAGCTGACAAAGCTCTTGAAAAAAGATATTGTGATGTATCCGGCAAAAAAAGGCGTTCTTCAGGAGCCGGTTCTGTATCTGACAGGCGAGGATACCGTAGATTTTCTGCTTGAGGAAAATGAGCGGATGACCGCTGAATGGACGTTTCGCAATAATAAACACGCCGGTGCGACAACTGAAACTCGTGCAGATGCCAAATGCTTATATTTGGCGATCCGTGTAAATGAGCATGTATATGGAGTGGTTGGGATCTTCATCAATGAACGGCCGCTGGATTCCTTTGAAAACAGCATTCTTCTGGCGATCCTTGGAGAATGTGCACTGGCGATCGAGAATATAAAAAATGAAAAGGAAAAGGAGGAGGCTGCGATCCTGGCAAAGAATGAACAGCTGCGGGCGAACCTTTTGCGTGCGATCTCCCACGATCTTCGCACACCGCTCACATCCATTTCCGGAAATGCCAGCAATCTGATGTCGAATTATCAGGTGCTGGATGACGAGTCGCGCACACAGATCTTTACAGATATTTACGATGATTCCATGTGGCTGATCAATCTTGTGGAAAACCTGCTGGCAGTGACGCGGATCGAAGAGGGCAGAGTATGCTTTAACCGCACGGCGGAACTGATGGATGAGGTGATCGCGGAAGCACTCAAGCATGTGGACCGTAAAAGCAAAGATCATATCATCCGGGTGCATAGCGAGCGGGAATTTATTCTGGCACAGATCGATGCAAAGCTGATCGTTCAGGTACTCATAAACATCGTGGACAATGCGATCAAGTATACCCCTCAGGGCTCACTGATCGAGATCTGCACACGTTCGAGGGGCTCCTTGGTGGAGGTATCCGTGTCTGATAATGGACCGGGTATTCCGGACGAGCACAAGCCTCATATTTTTGATATGTTTTACAGCGGAGCAAATAAAGTGGCTGACAGCCGCAGAAGTCTTGGGCTTGGTCTGTCCTTGTGCAAATCGATCATCACGGCACATGGAGGAACGATCGAAGTAAAGGATCATCAGCCAAAAGGAACGACATTTACATTTACATTACCCGTCGGGGAGGTGGAAATTCATGAATAAACCGCTGATTCTTGTGGTAGAGGACGATGCGCCTGTCAGGAATCTGATGACAACAACCTTAAAAACAAATGATTACAGATTTCTGGTTGCGGCAAATGGCGAGGCTGCGATCCTGGAAGCTTCCTCGCACAATCCGGATATTGTGCTGCTGGATCTGGGCCTTCCGGATATGGATGGCGTGCAGGTGATCGAAAAGATCCGTTCATGGTCAAACATGCCGATCATTGTGATCAGCGCAAGAAGTGAGGATTCAGACAAGATAGAAGCGTTGGACGCGGGTGCCGACGATTATCTGACTAAGCCTTTCTCCGTGGAGGAGCTTTTGGCGCGGCTGCGTGTGACGCAGCGCCGGCTTGCTTATATGACTACCGAGGTCACCACGCAGAGCGCGGTATTTGAAAACGGCAAGCTTCGTGTGGATTACGCCGGCGGCTGTGCATATCTGGATGGGCAGGAACTGCATCTGACACCCATCGAATACAAACTGCTGTGCCTGCTTTCAAAAAATGTGGGGAAGGTGCTGACACATACTTATATCACGCAGAACATCTGGGGCAGAAGCTGGGACAATGATGTTGCATCCCTCCGGGTATTTATGGCAACGCTTCGGAAAAAGCTGGAGAAGGAGCCTGATTCACCTCAATATATCCAGACGCATATCGGTGTCGGATACCGCATGATGAAAGTGGAATAGATCATTTGACAATTGAATAAAATTGTACAAAAAACTAATGAAAAAGGGGAATTTGTCTATCTTTTGTAGAGAATTCATGGTAAGATTTAGACATAAAATCATCACATAAAGGAGAGAAAGTTATGTCAGACCCCTTATTCCCCAATCCGAATCCCGGAAAACCTTTTCGTGAGCCTGTGGCAAGGCTGGCAAAGGTGATCACTGACCGTATTCCTGTGGTACTGGGTAAGGAAAAGATCACAAAGGACTCGCCGGAGTATATTGGTCTAGAGCCGTTATGTACGGATGAACAGGCTGAAATTGCCATTCTTATGAAGAAACGCGTGCCCCGCACGATGGCAGATATGATCAGGTTGACCGGAAAAGACGAGGCGTATCTGGAAAAACAGCTGGAGGAGATGTCCTACAACGGACTGATCGAGTATAACTGGGAGAATCCGCAGCACGAAAAGCAGTGGGTTCTTCCTATGTTTGTGCCCGGAAGTGCTGAGTTTTCCAACATGAATGCAAAGGTGCTGGAGGAGCATCCGGAAATGGGACGCTTCTTTGAACGGATGAGCCGGATTCCGCTGGAGAAGGTGACACCGATGGTGCCCCCTGGAGGTGCAGGAATCGGTATGCATGTCATTCCGGTGGAAAAAGCGATTGAAATGGAAAACAATACAGCCTCTGTAGAGCACATTTCGCATTGGATGGATAAATATGAAGGAAAGTATGCGGCGAGCCCCTGCTCCTGCCGCAGATCCAGAAAAACCTATGATGAAGGCTGTGCAGATGATCCGGAAGGCTGGTGCATCGCAGTCGGTGATATGGCCGATTACGTGGTAGAGACCGGAAAGGGCGGCCGTTATATTACAAAAGAGGAAGCATACGCGATCTTTCAAAAGGCAGAGGAGAACGGTTTTGTACATCAGATCACCAATATTGACGGAGAGGATAAGATCTTTGCGATCTGTAACTGTAACGTCAATGTATGCTATGCGCTGCGTACCTCACAGCTGTTTAACACGCCGAACATGTCGCGCTCCGCGTATGTGGCGCATGTGACAACCGAGAACTGTGTGGCTTGCGGACGCTGTGTGGAGCACTGTCCGGCAGGCGCATTGAAGCTTGGACAGAAGCTGTGCAAAAAGGACAAAACTGAGGTTGTTTATCCGAAGCAGCCCCTTCCTACCGAACAGCCCTGGGGACCGCACATGTGGACCGAGGATTACCGTGATAAGAATCGGATCGAGACACATGAGAGCGGAACGGCACCCTGTAAGACTGCCTGCCCCGCACATATTGCCGTGCAGGGGTATCTGAAGCTGGCTGCGCAGGGCAGATATACGGATGCGCTGGCGCTGATCAAGAAAAACAACCCGCTTCCTGCGATCTGTGGACATATCTGTAATCGTCGATGTGAGGAAGCCTGCACCAGAGGAACGATCGATGAGGCCATCGCTATCGATGAAGTAAAGAAATTTATTGCGATGCAGGATCTGAATGCCAAGAACCGTTACATACCGAAGAAGGTCATTCCATCACTGGATGACAACTTCTTTGCGGATACAAAGATCGCCATTATCGGCGGAGGACCCGCGGGACTTTCCTGTGCCTTTTATTTGGCGGAAAAAGGTTACCGGCCGACTATTTTTGAGAAGAATGACCGCTGTGGCGGAATGCTCGTGTACGGAATACCTTCTTTCAAGCTGGAAAAGGAGATCGTTCAGGCAGAGATCGATATCATCGAACAGATGGGTGTGGAGATCCGAACCGGCGTTGAGGTTGGAAAAGATATCTCATTGGATGAACTGCGTGCACAGGGCTATCAGGCCTTCTATCTTGCCATTGGCTGTCAGGGCGGAAGAAAGGCCGGAATCCCCGGTGAGGATGCGGATGGCGTGATGACAGCCGTTGATTTTCTGCGTGAGGTCAATACAAAGGAAGCATTTCCGCTGGAGGGAGATGTGGTGGTCATCGGTGGCGGAAACGTAGCGATCGATGTGGCGCGAAACAGCACAAGATGCACAACTGGAAGTGTTTCCATGTACTGTCTGGAATCCAGAGAGACCATGCCGGCATCCGATGAGGAGATTGCAGAGGCAGAGGAAGAAGCAGTTGTCATCAATTGTGGATGGGGGCCGAAGGAGATCCTGACAGAGGACGGTCATGTAAGCGGAATTGTTTTGAAAAAATGTCTTTCCGTATTTGATACGGACGGAAGATTCAACCCGACCTATGATGAGAATGAGACAAAGACGGTTGCCTGCAGACATGTATTTCTGTCTGTTGGTCAGAGTATCGAATGGGGGGATCTGTTAAAGGGCTCCCGTGTAGAGCTTGGCCGTGGAAACGGTGCGGTGGCAGATGCAAAGACCTACCAGACTGCAGAACCGGATATTTTTGTGGGCGGCGATGTATACACCGGGCCGAAATTTGCGATCGATGCCATTGCAGCCGGAAAAGAGGGGGCAATCTCCATCCATCGTTTTGTACAGCCGAACAGCTCGTTGACCATTGGGCGAAACCAGCTGTCCTACAAGGAGCTGGATAAAGAAGATATCTATATTGAAAGCTATGACAATTCCAGTCGTCAGATTCCTGGAAGAAACGACAAGCTCGACGCAAAGACTTCCTTCCGTGATCCGATGCTTACCTTTACCGAGGAACAGGTGAAGGCGGAGACAGCCCGGTGCTTAGGCTGCGGAGCAACGATCGTAGATGCGAACCGTTGTGTGGGATGTGGTGTGTGTACGACAAAGTGCGAATTTGATGCCATCCATCTGCACAGGGATCATCCGGAATGTTCTGTCATGCGAAAGAGCGAAGATAAGCTTAAATATGTACTTCCTTACGGATTGAAACAGAAGATCAAGCTCACGTTTAAGAAAAAGTGATATAGAAAAAATGTAACTGTGAAGGTACTGAACAGTTACGAAAAAATAACAGTGCGGATGCACTGTTATTTTTTTTCGTCCAATGCCTGAGCAGACTCATCACAATACTGCAAAAAGCGAAAAACCAGTTCCTGCTCGTCGCTGGAGTAGTCATTCAGACAAAGTGTTTTGTCAGCGTGGATATCAAGCAGATAATCTGTAGACACATGAAAAAGATCTGCTATGGAGATCAGTCTTTCGGTAGAAGGCATATTTTCACCGCATTCCCATGACTGAACACTTGCACGGGTGATACCCAGGCGTTGGGCAAGGACTGTTTGAGTCATGCCGCTCTTTTCACGTAATCGCGCGATCCGGGAGCCGATCGAATCAATCATCTTTTGTACCTCCTGTCATTTGGCCTGAAAAAATAGTAACAATTTCCAGTAAACTATAGCCGACCCTTGAGTTGGAAATAATTGACAGTTGTAAAACATGGAGGATTGCGTGGATGCCGGAGCCGGCAAGTGCTTTTGGTAATCTTGCGGAAAGCAATTTCGGCAGATTATAATGAGTTCAAAAGACATAAAGATCAGGGTGGAGGCTTAAATATGGCACAATTCACAAAGATCATGCTGGTGGAAGATGAACCGGAGGTATGTGTAGAATTTCGCAGTGCATTTGAACAATACAAAAAGATGTCACTGGTTTATGAAACGGATAGTGAGCTTCAGGCACTCAATTACCTGAAATTAAATGACGTGGATGCGATTATTTTAGATATCGAGCTGGCAGAAGGAGACGGTCTTTCATTTTTGAATGAGCTGGAGGCGCAGAGACGGGAAAAGCTTTTCATTGTTGTGGTGACAAATACCGGATCCAATACCACGCTTGGGTATATGAGGGCGCATGGTGTTGATTATGTATATCAGAAAACAAACCGGTTGTATTCACCGTTTAGGGTACTCAGTGTGATCGATAAGCTGAATCCGTATCATAAACTGACGGGCGAAAAAGGGATGAAACGACTGGCGCAGACAATTGTTCCGGAACGGCAGAAGGATGAGGAAGGCATTGTCAGAAGTTACATCGCAGAAGAACTGGAGAAGATGGGCTTTCGCAGAAAACAGGTTGGATTCAGCTATACCGTGGAGGCAATCTATCTGCTGATCAGAGAAGATGACGGCAGCAGGCAGGTATCCGGTGATGTTTATGCAGCAATTGCACAAAAACATCAGACAACCCGTGAAAGTGTGGAGCATGGGATCCGTAATGCGATCGAGTCGGCATTTAAAGGAGCGCATGTCTGTTATCTTCACAGATACTATCCATTTGATTATGATAAAGAACTTGGCAGACCTGCCAATGCCGAGTTCTTAAAAAACATGGCGGACAGACTTCACATATAAAAAGGTTGCCTGAGTATCGATCGGGCAACCTTTTTTATGCGTATCTCACGGCGCTTTTTTAAGAATGTGACAGGATCTGTTCAAATTGTGTGGATGGCATGGGCTTTGCAAACAGGAAGCCCTGGATATCATCACAGTGATTCGCTTTCAAAAACTCCAGCTGCGTATTGTTTTCTACACCCTCAGCAGTGATATGAAGCCCAAGCTTTTGCCCCATGCTGATGACATAGTACAATAACGTCTCGCCATTTTTGTCTCCAATATGATCGATCAGGCTTTTGTCCAGCTTCAACGTATCAAAACACTGCATGTTGAGGGTGGCAAGAGAGGAATAACCGGTGCCGAAGTCGTCCATGAGGATCCGGATGCCCATATCCCGGAACTGTTCGAGCAATTCCTGGATATTTGACGTTCCCTCCAGTGCACTTTCTGTGATCTCCAGTTGTATGTAGTCAGGATTGATGGCATATTCCTGTATGATCGCTCTGTATTTCTCAACAATATCCACATAATACAGGGAAGCGCGGCTTAGATTGATGGATACGGGAAAGATCCGCTGGCCTTGCGAGAGCCATTGCATCTGCTGCCTGCATACCGCGCGGAACATGTACTCATCCAGCTTGGCGATCATACCGTTTTGTTCAAACAGCGGGATAAATCTGCCGGGAGGGATCATACTTCCGTCTTTGTCTCTCCATCGCACCAGCGCCTCGCTGCCAACGACCTCGCCGGATGAAGCACTGTACTTCGGCTGGTACCAGACTTCAAAAGCCTCTTCAGCAAGAGCCTCTTCAAACCGTTCCTCAAACTGCTGATCCTGCTGCAGACGCTCATGGTCTATTTCGTGATAGAACACATAATGCCGTTCACCCTGCATACGCGCCTGCTCCCTGGCGAGCTGTGCTTTGCTGTAAGCATCCTCCAGCTGTTCACTTTCCTTCATTTCGTAAATACCGCATCGAGCGTGAATCCCTTTGATCTGAGAACTCCTGGCCCGCTTGTTGATCCGACCGGAGATCTGTTTTAACCGGTCAATTAACAGAGCTTTGTTTTCTGCATGTAAAAAGATACTAAAGACGTCTTCCTGAACATGGCTTGCAAGCTCATCTCCCTGCAGTTCATCTGTCAGGATCTGCCAGATGTCTTTGATCATCCGGTCTCCGGCTGATATTCCGGCGGCGATATTGATGTTGTTGAAATTTGTGATATCCATGGAAATGATGTAGCCCTGCGTGTCCCGCTTCCGGTTCATATCTACGCAGAACTTTGCAAAGTTCGCTCCTTTCGTCAGGGGATCTTCGTATGCATAGCGCAGGGACATGCGTTTCTGATCTCTGGAAAGGAGAAACACAAATGTCACACCGATCAGGATACAAACTGCTACGATACAAGCCATCAGATACAGACTGTTCTGAACCGGAGCGGCTCTGCTTTCCAAAACATTTGCGGGTATGATCGTCAGCATATACCAGATGGCATCACCGCCCATCAGCTTTACCGGCGTGCAGTGATAATAATTCTTTTCCGAAAGATAAAAGGTGCCGCCGCCGGAGGAACCGGTTTCCATTAAGTGCTGCAGATCTGCGATGGCATGATGATTCCGCTGATCTGCATCTAATACATCCGTAAAGAGGTTGTCAGACAGCTGCAGAACATCATTTCCCATAGCCACTAAGATCTGCCCGTCACTGTTGATCGCACAGCTGTAGCCCTGGCCATTGAAAGATGAGATCTGCAGGGCATCATTGAAATTTTCTGAATTATAAGTGAGGCCAAACACACCCTCTACCTGCCCGTCGGCATCATAGATCGGAATGGTCATAACATTGACGAGATCATGGTGCTCTTCCAGCGCATCCGTTAAGATACCTGTGATCGATCCCTTGCCCCTGATTCCCTGTTGAAAGAATTCCCGGTAGTCCAGCTTTGCCACGCCGCCGTCGGTGGAGTAGCTGGTTCCGTCCATAAAGCAATATGCAAAGCGCTTCAGATCGTATTCTTCAAGGAAGATCTCGAAGGATGCCAGCGTTTCTTCTATCGTATCAGGGGTCATCCCGTGCATATTGTTGGAAAGGCTTAGAAGCAGATCATAATTCGAATGGATCTTATTGTGGAGCGCCAAAGCGTTTTGTGTGGCAACATCTTCCAGATTTTGCTGCAGCTGTTCCTCAAGTTCATTGAAGATAACATAGGAGCTGGACAGAACGGTTATAACGATCGACAGCAATGCAGTCAGCATAATGATAAATTTCTTGCGATTTACTTTTTTCGTGTGTTCGTTCATACAGGATCCTTAGAATTGTATAGGATAATTATGAGAATATTATAGAACCTGAAGGGAATTTTTTCAAGACGAAGCACTTTATGAATTGCATGAAATAGTGTTTTATGAGAAAATGGTTAGAACCCTGGTAAATACAAGGAAAGACGAGGTTGTATGAAGATATGCAAGGAAAAATAAAAGTGTGCTTTGTGTGCCATGGCAATATTTGCAGATCGACGATGAGTCAGTCTGTATTTGAATACATGGTAAAACAGGCAGGATTAAAAGAAAAATTTGAGATCGATTCTGCGGCAACGAGTCGCGAGGAGATCGGAAACGGGCCGCATTATGGGACAAGGAATAAGCTTGCACAGGTGGGGATCCCGGTAATCCCGCACAGAGCCAGACAGTTGACACGCGAGGATTACTTATATTATGATTACCTCATTGGCATGGACACGGCCAATATCCGCAACATGACACGGATCGCCGGCGGCAGTGATCCAGAAGGGAAGATCTATAAGCTGCTCACCTTTGCCGGAAAAGGCAATGACGTGGCAGATCCGTGGTACACGGGCGATTTTGATGCAACCTATCGGGATGTGTCGGAAGGCTGTGCGGCGTTTTTGGATTATCTGACAAACAATCATCTGATCTACCAGGGCTGACATGTGCGGATAGGAATGCTTGTCCCGTCAGAATACGAATGAGGAGCACGAGAAAACATGAATCAAAAACTGACATTTTTTAGCCGGGCATTTCTGGCAGGCATCATGATCGGAATCGGAGATGTGATCAATGCAATGTGCGAAAACCGTGTGGTGGGAGCATTATTATTCGGACTTGGTCTGCTTTGCATTTTGCATAACGGATTTTATCTTTACACCGGAAAGATCGGTATTGTCTGGATCGCGCCGGATAAGAAAAAAGAGATCCTGAATCTGTTTGTGGGCATCATCTGCAATATTATCGGTGTGATGCTTGTAGTGAAGCTGTACATGATCGCAAACACAGATTTTGCGGAAAAAATGGCAAAAACGGCGCAGACGCTCTCGTCACAGAGCGCTGCGAGCTGCTTTTTGGGCGCGATCTTCTGTGGCATGCTTATGACGGTGGCAACGGTTTCCTGCCGGAGAGAAAACATGGTGGCAGAGACGGTCATTACACTGTTTTGTGTGATGGTGTTTATTTTGGCAGGCTTCAAGCACTGCATTGCCAACGCATCCATGCTGCTGTTTTTGGATTGCAATTACGTGAATTATCTTGCGATGATCGCCGGTAATACGGTGGGTTCACTATGTTACGGATATCTGTTTGGGCGTGCGAGGGAGAATGGATGACGGATCTGGTGGCCTATTACAATAAATTTAATGAGGAAAAACGGCTGCAGAGCCGACACGGACAGGTGGAGTACCACACGACGATGCACTATATTCATCGCTACCTTGAGATATTGAAGCGAGAGCGCGAGGCAGATGAGAAACAAATAAATGAGTTAGCCGGAGAAGGCGTGTGTGCGCAGATTGCAGCAGTGGCTGGTGGGAAAACAATTCAGTCAGGGCCTGTGCACGACGAGGCTTCCAAAGAGTCGCCCCTCCGTATGATCGACATCGGTGCGGGCACCGGCCGTTACAGTGTGGCGCTTGCGGCGGAAGGCTACGATGTGACTGCAGTGGAGTTGGTGAAGTATAACCTCGGCATCTTAAAGCAGAAGGGTGCGAACGTGAAGGCTTATCAGGGCAATGCGCTGAAGCTGAAGCGTTTTGCGGACAACAGCTTTGATCTGACGCTTTTGTTCGGACCGATGTATCATCTGCACTCGGACGCAGATCAGCTACAGGCGCTCTCGGAGGCGAAGCGGGTGACCAGACCGGGTGGTATCATCATGGTGGCGTATGTCATGAACGATTACAGCGTCATCAAATACGGTTTTATGGAAAACCATATCGCGGAGCGCATGCAAAAGGGTGAATTGACTGATGAATTTCAGATCCGCCATAATGAAAATGAACTGTACGATTATGTGCGGCTGGAGCAGATCAATGCGCTGAATGAGGCAGTCGGATTGAAGCGCGAACTGATCATCGCACCGGATGGCCCGGCGGACTACATTCGTCCGGTCTTGAATGCGATGGATGAGGAGACCTTTGAACTCTTTCTGCAGTATCAGCTGAAAAACTGTGAGCGTCCGGAGCTGCTGGGAGCGAGCTCGCACACCGTTGACATTCTTAGAAAGTGTGAATGTTAAGAAAAGAAGCATTTGGGCAAAATGGTGTTTCAGTTGCCTGAATGATATTTACAATTCCAAAAAATGGTGGTATAGTGACCGATGGACGGTACCCGTTCATCGGGACTGTACCACTTTTTTGGAGGAATTTCATAATGAAGAACACCGTTTTGACGCTTCGTAAGCAGAAGGAAAGCCAAGACAAGATCACGATGCTGACCTGTTACGACTATTCCATGGCAAAGCTGATGGACGAGGCGGGGATCAACGTACTGTTGATCGGAGATTCACTTGGACAGGTGATGCTCGGCTATGAGGATACCCTGTCTGTCACTATGGACGAAATGATCCATCACACCGCGGCTGTGGCAAGAGGCGCGAAGAATGCCTTTATTCTTGCAGACATGCCGTTTATGTCTTATCAGGCATCGATTTATGATGCAGTTACCAATGCAGGAAGATTAATGAAAGAGGGCCGTGCCAATGGCGTAAAATTAGAGGGCGGAGCCACCGTTTGCCAGCAGATCCGGGCGATCGTGGATGCGTCTATTCCTGTGTGCGCCCATTTGGGACTGACACCGCAGTCTGTGAACGCATTTGGCGGATTTAAGGTACAGGGAAAAACTGTGGAGGCAGCGCAAAAGCTCATCGATGATGCAAAACGTGTGGAGGAAGCCGGTGCATCTATGGTCGTTTTGGAATGTGTGCCTGCGGCGATCGCGGCAAAGATCACAGAGAGCGTTTCTATCCCAACGATCGGTATCGGTGCCGGGGCAGGCTGCGACGGCCAGGTTCTGGTCTATCAGGATATGCTGGGCATGTTTTCCGACTATGTGCCGAAGTTTGTGAAGCATTTCGCAGAGGTTGGCGAGATCATGAAGGGCGCGTTTGCGGATTACACCGCAGAGGTAAAGGCCGGCACATTCCCGACGGAAGCGCAGACCTACGGCATCGCGGATGATGTGCTGGAGAAACTATATTAAAGGAGAAAAACAATGCAGATCGCAACTACAATAAATGAAGTTAGAGCAAATGTAAAAGCATGGAAAAAAGAGGGCTTAAGCGTTGGATTTGTTCCGACCATGGGCTATTTACATGAGGGACACGGCAGCCTGATCAGCCGTGCACGCGCAGAGAATGACAAGGTCGTTGTCAGTATTTTTGTCAACCCGATGCAGTTTGGACCGGGCGAGGATTTAGAGAGCTATCCCAGAGACCTGGACAAGGACAGCGCATACTGCGAGTCTCTGGGTGCAGACCTGATCTTCCACCCCGAACCGGAAGAAATGTACACAGACGGCTTCTGTTCTTATGTGGATATGTCTGTGTTGACCGAGGAATTATGCGGATTATCACGCCCGGTACACTTCCGCGGCGTGTGTACGGTTGTCAATAAGCTGTTCAACATCGTGCAGCCCGACCGGGCATATTTTGGACAAAAGGATGCACAGCAGCTGGCGATCATCAAGCGGATGGTACAGGATCTGAACATGGATCTGGAGATCATCGGATGTCCCATCGTGCGTGAGGAGGACGGCCTGGCAAAGAGCTCCCGCAACACCTACCTCTCTGCAGAGGAGCGACAGGCGGCACTGGTGCTGTCAAAGGCGGTAAAACTTGGACAGGAACTGGTAGCCGCAGGAGAAACAAATGCGAAAAAGATCGTATCCGAGATGAGCGCATTGATCGAAAAAGAGCCGCTGGCACGCATCGACTACGTCAAAGCCGTAGACGGTCTCACCATGCAGCAGATCGAATCCGTGAAAGAGCCGATGTTAGTTGCACTTGCAGTATATATTGGCAAGACCCGTCTAATTGATAATTTTATGATATCATGAGTGCAAACGAGTCAACATGCTTGCATGATTGACGAGTGACGAATGTTGATCGTGACTGGTTTTGTCACGATATAATGAGTGCAAGAGAGTCAACATGCTTGCATGATTGACGAACGACGAATGTTGATCATGTGCTGTTTTTGCACATGATATAACGAGCATATGGGCTGGACAACCAAGAGGATTCATGCTTTCTCGAATGACTTTTGCACGATGGAACTGAGACTTGACACCGTGGAAGCCATTGCTGAACACGGTGTGTGTTTTACAAGGCTCAGTGGAATGGTTCGTGCAACGGAAGTCGAGAAAGCATGGATCCATAGGGTTGTCCTGCGATGTTGTAGTGGAAGAGAAATGGAGACAAAAATATGAACATCGAACTTCTGAAAGGAAAGATCCATCGTGCAACCGTCATCCAGGCGGAGCTGGACTATGTGGGTAGCATCACGGTGGATGAGGCGCTGCTGGAAGCATCCGGCATATTGGAATATGAAAAAGTTCAGATCGTTGACGTAAACAACGGCAGCCGCTTTGAGACCTACACCATTGCCGGTGAACGCGGTAGCGGAATGATCTGTCTGAACGGAGCAGCTGCGCGCTGCGTGTCAACAGGCGATAAGATCATCATCATGGCGTATGCAACGATGACACCGGAGGAGGCAAAAGCGCACAAGCCCTCGGTGGTCTTTGTGGATGAAAACAACCATGTGGAGCGCATCACAAGCTATGAGAAACATGGCAGACTGGAAGACATGCAGGAGGCGTAAATGTTAAAGGATAAGACTGTTCTTTTGGGTGTGACCGGAAGTATCGCGGCATACAAGATCGCAAGCCTTGCCAGTATGCTTGTCAAGCAGCATGCGGATGTCCATGTGATCATGACAAAGAATGCAACGAATTTTATCAACCCGATCACCTTTGAGACACTGACCGGAAATAAGTGTCTGGTGGATACCTTTGACCGGAACTTTGAGTTTCAGGTGGAGCATGTGTCGCTTGCAAAACGGGCGGACATCGCGCTGGTTGCACCGGCAAGTGCAAATGTGATCGGAAAGATGGCCCACGGGATCGCGGATGACATGCTGACCACCACACTTTTGGCCTGCAAGGCGCCGATCCTCGTATCGCCTGCCATGAACACAAACATGTTTGAAAATCCCATCGTGCAGGACAATATCCGTATCCTGCAGAATTATGGCATGAAGGTCATCGCACCTGCAAACGGATATCTTGCCTGTGGCGATACCGGAGCCGGAAAAATGCCGGAGCCGGAGACATTATTTGCATATATTGAGGCTGAGATCGCCTGCGAAAAGGATCTTGCCGGGAAAAAAGTGCTTGTCACTGCCGGTGCGACGCAGGAGGCGCTGGATCCGGTACGTTATCTGACCAACCATTCTACCGGAAAGATGGGCTATGCGCTGGCGAAGGCAGCCATGCTTCGTGGGGCGCAGGTGACCCTGGTCAGTGCGCCGACAAATCTGGAACCGCCTTTATCCGTGGAGGTTGTGCCTGTTGTCAGCGCGCAGGATATGTTCGAAGCAGTGGAGAGCCGGTTTGATGAGACGGATATCCTTATCATGGCAGCAGCTGTGGCGGATTACAGACCAAAAGAGTTTGTGGATCATAAGATCAAGAAAAAAGCAGGCGACAACATGCTGGAGCTTGCCAGAACAACGGATATTCTTGGAACACTCGGTGTGCGTAAGCGTACAGACCAGTTTATCTGCGGTTTTTCCATGGAGACAGAGAATCTGCTGGAAAATTCAGCGCAGAAGCTCAGGAAAAAGAATCTGGATATGATCGCGGCAAACAATCTTCGCACGGAGGGTGCGGGATTTGGTACGGAGACAAACGTAGTGACCCTGATACGCCCGGATGGAATGACAGAACTGCCGATCATGTCAAAGCTTCAGGTTGCACACCGGATCCTGGATCATATTTTGCATGAAAATGTATGATCGAAGAGGACGGTTTTACACGCGACCATTTGACGATAAAGGAAGATCATGTACCGTTTACTCCTTTAAAAATTCCCGTAAGTATGCTATGATAAAGCATATTTATGGGGATTTTTTTCTGCTGAAATTGTTTTTCGGAGGATCGGTGGATGCAGAGAAAATACAAAAGATTCCGGATAAGGAGAATTCCATGCTGAAGTTTAAACAGTATTATCGGGTAAAGAGCCTGGAAGAGGCATATGAATTGAATCAGAAAAAGAGTAATGTTGTAGTGGGCGGCATGCTGTGGCTGAAGCTGCAGCGCCGCACGATCGGAGGCGTGATCGATCTCTCTGATCTTGGACTGGATCACATTTCAGAGACCGCAGATGCGTTTACGATCGGTGCGATGGTGCCCCTGCGGGATCTGGAACAGCACGAAGGGCTGCGGGCATATTTAGGGGAAGCGTTACATGAAAGTCTCCGCCACATTGTTGGCGTACAGTTCCGTAATGTGGCGACGGTCGGGGGAAGCATTTTCGGACGCTTTGGATTTTCTGATGTGCTGACACTGTTTCTGGCGCTGGATGCGAAGGTAAAGTTCTACCAAGCAGGAGAACTGCCGCTGTCTGTATATGCGTCCTCTGCGCCGTTGGATAAGGAACTAAAAAACGATATTTTGGAGGCGGTCATTTTGCCGAAGCACGTGGAGGCTGCTGCCTATCGCAGTGTACGTAATTCTGAGACGGATTTCCCAGTGCTGACCTGCTGCGCGGCGAAGGTGGACGGTGTTTACCGGGTCAGCGTAGGAGCCCGGCCGATGCGCGCTGCTTACACGGCAGATCTGACGGGTATCCTGAAGGAAGGCATCACCCCGGAGACGGCAGCCGTTTTTGGAAAATGGGTGTCCGAACAGGTTGCTACCGGTTCGAATGTGCGCGCCAGCGCGGATTACCGCAGGAAAATGATCGCGGTGCTGACAAAGAGAAATGTGCTCGATCTGGCAGCACAGGAAAAGGGAGGGCAGAGATAAGATGGATGTAAGATTTACTTTGAATGGAGTGGAAAGAACCGTCCCGATCTCTGCGGATACGCTTCTTTTGGACCTTTTGCGCAGTATGAAATGCTATAGTGTCAAGCGTGGCTGTGAGACCGGAAACTGTGGCCTTTGCACGGTGTTTGTGGACGGGAAACCGGTGCTCAGCTGCAGTACACTGGCAGCCCGTGTGGAGGGGCATGACGTGGTGACGCTGGAGGGGCTTCGTGAGGAGGCAGAGGCATACGGTGCCTACATTGCAGACGAGGGTGCAGAGCAATGCGGCTTCTGCAATCCGGGACTGATGATGAATGCGATCGCCCTCTATCGGGAAAACCCCGATGCAACCGACGATGAGATCAAGGAATATCTGGCAGGCAATCTGTGCCGATGCTCCGGCTACGAGGGCCAGCTGAGAGGGATCCGTTCCTATCTAAACTATAAAAAGGGGGAAGCGTGTCATGAGTAAGCTCAGTCAGAAGGAATACCGGGTGGTGACAAAGCCCATCCGAAAGCTGGATGCGATGCAGCTTTTGACCGGACAGCCGGTGTACACGGATGATGTGACTCCCCAGGACTGTCTGGTGGTAAAGCTTCTCCGCAGTCCGCATGCACATGCACTCATCAAGGAAATTGAAACGGAAAAGGCAATGGCAGTGCCGGGTGCGGTGGCTGTTTATACGTATAAAGATGTATGCCAGGAGCGGTTCACGACGGCCGGACAGACGTATCCGGAGCCAAGCGCTTATGACAGATTATTATTAGATCAGCGGGTACGTTTTGTGGGTGATCCGGTAGCGATCATTGCTGCGGAGACCGGGGAAGCAGCAGATCTGATGCTGGCGCGTGTAAAGGTAAGCTACGAGGTGCTCCCGGCTGTGCTGGATTTTCACACGGCAAAGGATAACGAGCTTCTTGTGCATCCGGAGGACAACTGGCGTTCCCTCTGCCCGGTGGGAGCAGATAACCGGCGCAATCTGGTGGCGCATGAGGAGGATTCCTGGGGCGATCCGGATGCAGTGTTCGCACAATGTGCCCATGTGGTTGAAAAGACCGTTCATTGCAAGGCGAACAATCAGGCAATGATGGAGACCTTCCGCACCTACTGCGAGATCGATACCTACGGCAGGCTGCACGTGATCAGCTCTACCCAGATCATTTTCCATGTGCGCCGGATCGTTTCCAACGCCCTTGGAATACCGAAATCAAAGATTCGTGTGACAAAACCCCGTATTGGCGGCGGATTTGGAGCAAAGCAGAGTGTCGTGGCAGAGATCTATCCGGCCTTTGTGACCTGGATGACAAAGCGTCCGTCCAAGCTGGTCTATACAAGAGAAGAGTGCCAGATCGCAGCTTCACCCAGACATGAGATGGAGGTGCGCGTGAAAGTGGGCGCAGATGCGGAGGGACACATCCGTGCCATGGATATGTACACCCTTTCCAACAGCGGTGCCTACAGTGAGCACGGCCCCACCACAGTCGGCCTCTCCGGACATAAATCCATTTCTCTGTATGCTAATCAGCTGCAGGCGTATCGTTTCAACTATGACGTGGTATACACGAATCTGCAGGCGGCCGGAGCCTTTCGCGGTTATGGTGCGCCCCAGGGTATTTTTGCAGTGGAATCTGCGGTGAATGAGATCGCGGACAGGGTGGGGATCAGCCCCATTGCGATCCGTGAGATCAATATGACAAGAGAAGGCAATGTGATCCGTTCCTACTATGGAGAACTGGCGACCAGCTGTGCACTGGACAGGTGCCTGGTCCGTGCAAAGGAGAAGATCGGCTGGGATGACAGTAGTCTCTGCAGGATGCTGGATGATCATACCGTGCGTGCCAAAGGAATGGCAATCGCCATGCAGGGCTCCGGTATCTCAAACGTGGACGTGGGAAGTGCAACGGTACGCCTGACCGAGGATGGCGGATATGCGCTTGTCATCGGTGCAGCAGACATGGGAACCGGTTGTGACACGATCCTTGCACAGATGGTGGCAGAGGTGATGGAATGTGAGATCAGTGATGTGACCGTATACAGCGCAGACACAGACTTCTCGCCCTATGATTCCGGATCCTATGCATCGTCAACGACTTATGTGACAGGAAAAGCAGTAGAGCGTGCCTGTCTGGAGCTGCAGGATCAGATCTGCGGGCTGGGCGCTCAGATGATGGAGCTTTCGAGGGAACAGGTGGTGTTCACCTCGGATTCAGTCAGATCGGAAGACGGAAGCAGAGCGGTCAGTCTGTTGGATATTGCTACGAAGTCCATGTGTGGAAACACACAGGCAATGCAGGCAACCGTGACACATTCTTCACCCACTTCTCCGCCGCCGTATATGGTAGGTATGGTAGAACTGGACATAGATATTGAAACCGGAGAGGCGAAGGTGGCAAACTATGTTGCCGTTGCGGATTGCGGAACGGTCATCAACGAAAATCTGGCGCGTATCCAGTTGGAGGGCGGAATCGTTCAGGGCATTGGAATGGCTCTTTACGAAAACGTCACTTACATGACAGACGGAAGCATCGCGGAGAATTCCCTGATGGAGTATAAGATCCCGTCACGAATGGACATCGGAAAACTGGATGTGGAGTTTGAGAGCAGCTATGAGTCCAGCGGCCCATTTGGAGCAAAATCCATTGGCGAGCTGGTGATCGACACGCCGGTTCCTGCCATTGCACATGCGATCTATGAGGCAACCGGTGTCTGGTTGACAGAGCTTCCCTTCACACCGGAAAAGATTCTGGAGGCGATCGAGCAGGGTGGAAAATATAAAAATAACTAATCGGATCTTTTATCTGGCAGGCGGAGACGGCAGCCGTTTCGGAGAAAACAAGCTGCTGTACCCGCTTACCGTAAAGGGCGAATGCAAGCCCATGTACCGGCATACTTTGGACCACCTGCTGGAGCTTGTTGCAGAAGTGACCACGTATGAGTTGTATGTGGTCACTTGTCATTTAGATATCTATTCGTATGTAAAAGGACTGGAGAAAAAACAGCAGCGGGTCTATGCGGTAGACAGCCCGGACAGTCCCAAGGGGCTTTCCTACACGATCCGTGCCGGGCTTTTTGCAGCCGAAACAGCGGATCCCGATGCATATGACACGTTTCTTGTGGCTGACATGCCCTACGTGAAGGCAGAGAGCCTGAAGGATTTTATGCAGGCAGTCATAAAAAGCAAAAAGACGGTGGGCTGCATGGCGGAAAACGGCCGCTTCAAAAACCCGGTCATGTTTCAGGCAGGACTGGAGCCGGAGCTTTTGGCCCTTCAGGGTGATACGGGCGGAAAGCCGGTCTTTTTGCGGCATGAAGATGACGCGTACGTGTATGAGACCGCAGGCGAGCTGGCGGATGTGGACTACAAGGAGGATATCTAAGCTTTATTGGGTGATATTGCACATTTTTTTCTACTTTTCGGTCTTGCAATAGGCAATAATTGGTGCTATGATGAAACCACATTAAGTAACATGTTAGTTGATAAATACATTTTACTTTACAGGAGGCGACATCGATGGACATTCGATACTCTGCAAACCAGAAGGACGTAAAGCGCTATACCACACAGGAGCTGCGCGATGAATTTCTTATTACCGGGCTGTATCAGCCTGACCGCGTGGTAGCGGTATATTCACACGTTGACCGTATGGTTACCTTCGGCTGTATGCCGGTGACCAGAGAAGTTTCTTTGGATGATGGTATTGAGGTTTATGCAAACTTCGGAACCAACTATATCTTACAGAGAAGAGAGATCGGAATCTTTAACATTGGAGGCAAGGGAAGCATCAAGGTGGACGGAACCGTCTATGAGCTGGGCTACAAGGACTGCCTCTATATCACAATGGGTGCAAAGGAAGTGC